>JBDSZH010000030.1:0-36542 GCA_039925225.1 Candidatus Limnocylindrales bacterium
GGGCCGAATGCGCCAAACCGTGACGCAACGCTCGTAGCGACGGGTCGCTGGTGGGTTCCCTAGACACCGTCGCCGATCACGGCCCAGACCTCAATTTCACCGGTCCCTCGTCGAACGGCGGTGCGTAGTCTCGGCCTCCACCGGCCTATACTCCGCCTCCGAAACGGCACGCTCACCGAGGAAAGGGAGGCGTTGGATGAAGGAAGGCGGGAGCACTGGTAGCAACTTCCACAAGTTGCTCGGCAGGGGACTCACCGATGACGCGTTTCGCGAAGCCCTGATGGATTCAGAGCGACAGGCCTACGCACTCGAATCGATGGGCATCGAGCCGACCGTGGAAGTGCGCGAAGCGCTGAACGCGGCGATAGAGGGGCTCAATAACCTGGCACGATCGGAGACGCTCGGAGGAGGCCCTCAGGAGGTCGCCTAGAGCGGAGACGGGGCAAACGACGCCACCATGGGCTGAGGCGCAGCGTCGCGCGCACCAGCGTACCTGGCCGTCCGTCGACCGCCTGCTGAGCGAGGTTCCAAGCCGTCTATTCCGTCAGGTAAAGCTCCTCGAATACGACCTCGCGATCCGTTACTCGGAATCCGGACAGTTCCGGGACGTGTTCCTGGGGGCGAGCCAGGTTCCGCTTCTGTCGATTGCCGCGTGGCTCTTCGACGATGTCCGGCTTCCCCATGGCGTCGAGCGCGATCGAGCCGAGGGCCACCTGTTCCGGGCGGCACTCCTCCTGGCCGGTCGCACCCACACGATCGAGAGTCTCCGGGATCGAGACTCGTTCTACGACACGGACCACCTTGCACTCGTCCAGCGTTTTTCGGAGCTGGCAACTCTGGAGCTTGCCCGGACGGTTCCCGCCGAAGCGCCCTTCTGGGCCGATTGGGCGTCGATCTCACGGGACGAGCTCGAGCGCGGGCTCGAGCGGCGGGAGCAAGAAGTAGCAGCCGATCTCGAGGGTTACCTGGAGGCGCACGTGGCGGGCCGGTGGGCGGCTACCGCGATGATGATGGGGCATGCCGCGAGCGCATTCGCGCGCCGCGAGGAGATCGCCCCCCCGCTGGGGGACATGCTGGGCCACCTGGCGTCGGCCATGCAGATCCGCGACGACCTCTCGACGTTGAGGCGTGATCTCCAGCGCGGCCGACCCACGTTTCCGATCGCGGTCATCGCCCAGGCTGCCGGCATTCCGCTGCACCCGTGGCCCGATGCTACAGAGATGCTCGGTGCGATGATCGCCACCGGGTCGCACCTGACGCTACGCGAGGCCGCGCTCGCCCGACTCCGGTTGTCCCGTCAGCGATCGCGCGAGCTTGGTCTGGCAACCTTCGCGGCATATCTCGAGGACGCCACGGTCCGACTCGAGGATCTCTTCCGAGGCCCGCTTGACGGGGCGCGCGTACCGCCGGCTGCCGCGGCCTTGGGCGCGCGGACGGCTGCCAGGGTTCGACGGTCTGCGCACACGCTCGAGCAGGCGCTGGCGATGGCGGAGGGTTTCCTCCTGGCCGACCTGTCATTCAGGGAGTGTTGGGAGTCGCACCGAGAGGGGATGTTCGGCTCCGATTTCGTCGTTTCGCGCTTCCCGGCGGGACTGGTCCTGGAGATCCTTGGGGCGCACGGGCACGACCTGGCGATAAGGGTCGACGACTTTCTGGCCTTCACCGTCGCGAACGGATTCCGGTATTTCGAGCATCCGTGGTCGGGCATCGATTCGGATACGGTGGGCGTTTACCTCCGGCTGGGCTCGTACGCCACGAACCGTGACGTCGCTCTCGCGGCCGCCGCCCGCGTCATGAATTGCCTACGCCGAAACGTACGAGAGCGCAGGTGGACGCCGGTCTGGATCAGCGGATGCGAGGACGCGCCTGACGACCGTCCGCCCGTGCTCGATCTTGGCGAAGGCTGTGGGACCGTCGCCGCCCACCTGCTGCTGGGCCTTTCCGCGCTGGAGTCGCCCGACGACCACGAGGTTCTCGAGATTGGTGCCCTCGACCTCTTGAACCGGATCCGCGACCGCGGGCTCGGGGCAAACGTCAACTACCCGCCGCTCTACGCCCTTGGAAGCTTCCTCAGGCTGACTGGGCGGCTGGCTACCCTGTCGATCAACCCGGACGTCGCGAAAAGCGTCGAGGCCACGCGCGCAGCTCTGCTCGAGGAGCTCGAGCGAGCCACCGGGGCCAGAGTCCTTACCGCCCAGCACGCTGCCCTGCTCATCTCAGCGTGCGTTGATGCGCGGCAACCGGGTTTGATCGACCGGGCCTGGGTCTCCGCCATCCTGAAGCAGCAACGCTTCGATGGCAGTTGGAGCGGAGAGCCATTCTTCGCCGCGCCGAACCGCGGTCTTTGGGTTACATGGTATGCGAGCACGATTCTCACCAGCGCGTTGTGCTATGACGCGCTCATGCGATCTTCGCGCCTGGGGGATTCAGGGGCGGCTCAGGCATAGGCGTGGTGGTCTGAAGATGAGGACAGAGGGGGGCTCTGTGTTCGACGGCTCCGAGCGGACGGTGACGCTGTCGAGCTATGTCCCGCAGGCGGTCCTGCGGAGGATCGCGGCGATGCCGACGCTGCCCGACGAGCCGCTCCTTGATGCGTCCCCAACGGCGCTGCTGTTCGTCGACATCTCGGGCTTCACCGCGCTCACGGAGGCGGTCGTGCGGCAGGGACCAGCCGGCACGGAACGCCTGTCACGCGCGCTCAACTCGTATCTCGGCCAGATCATCGATGTCATTGCGGAGCACGGGGGTGACATCTCGAAGATTGTCGGGGATGCCCTCCTGGGGGTCTGGCCTGTCCGCGACGATGATCTCGCGGCCGCCACGCGGCGAGCCGCGCTGTGTGGCCTGGCGATCATCGCGAAACTCGGCCAGTTAGAACTCGAGGCCGACCTGCACCTCTCGCTGAAGGCGGCCCTGTGCGCGGGCACAGCCGCAGCGACGCACGTCGGCGGCGAGGCCGGCCGCTGGCTATTCCTGGTAGTCGGCGAGGGCGTCGCCCAACTGTCCCGGGTGGAGCCATACATGCGGACCGGCACGCTGGTCGCCTCTCCGGCGGCGTGGGCTCAAATCTCCATGGACTTCGGTGGGCACGCGCTCGACGGCGAGCATTTCCGGGTCGACGGCCCTCTGGCGGACGTCGCGATCCCCGAAGCCAGGCCATCGCTTGTCCTTGCACCGGATGGCGAACGTTCGCTTCGCTCATACGTCCCCGAGGTCCTGGTGTCTCGCCTCGACGCCGGTCAAGGCGACTGGTTGGCGGAGCTACGCAGGACCACCGTCGTCTTCGTCAACGTTCGAGGGCTGGGCCACCCTACTACCGATGCGCTGGAGCTGCTTCAACGTGTGACGATCGCCGCCCAGCGCGGGCTCGAGCGATACCACGGCTGGCTCAAAGAGATCACGATGGACGAGAAGGGTACGACGCTGGTTGCCGCCTTCGGCGTCCCACCCTTCAGCCACGAGGACGACCCAACCCGAGCAGTCCAGGCCGCGCTCACGCTGCAAACGGCAATTCGCGGCCTCGGTCTGTCAGCGGGCGTTGGTATCGCGACCGGGCCGGCGCTGTCCGGACCTGTGGGCAACGCGCGCCGCCGGGATTTTGCCGTCCTCGGTCCGCACGTCAATCGCGCGGCGCGGCTGATGCAGGCGTCGGGCGAAAACGATGCGCTGTGCGATGCGGAGACGCATGACCGCGTGTCCGGCCTGGGTACATGGGAGCATCTCGCAGCGTATGTGCTGAAGGGCCTGCCGGGTCCGATCGACGTCTATCGGGTGCGGTTCGCGGGGACTGAGCTGAGTCCGGGCGCGACGCTGATCGATCGCTCAGCCGAGCGCGCCGCTGGGGCGGCAGCGATCGCGGCGCTAAAGCGAGGTCAGGGCGGCCTCGTGGTCGTCGACGGCGAGCCGGGGATCGGCAAGTCGAGCATCGTCGCAGATTGGCTGGGTCGTGCACGAGAGGCCGGCATCACGACGTTTGTCGGCGTCGCGGAGGAGATCGAGGCGTCGACGCCGTATCACGCTTGGCGGGCCGTCTTCGAGCGATTGCTGCGGCTGGAGGGAGTCGTGGGCCGTCGGCCGCGCCGGGAACGCGTGCTGAGCCGGCTGAGGTCCGACAAGGCGAGCCTGCGACTGGCGCCGCTGCTCGAGCCGCTGCTGGCCATCGACCTGCTTGACAACAACGTGACCAGCCAGTTGAGCGGGGAGGTCCGTGCGGACAACACGAACGACCTGCTCCTGCGCCTGCTCAGTCGGGATGCCTCTACTCGCCCAACCATGGTCGTTATCGAGGATGCTCACTGGCTCGACTCCTCGTCCTGGTCGCTCCTGCTCCGAGCGCGGCGCGAGATCCCCGGACTGCTGCTCGTGGCGACCATGCGGCCGATCGGCGACGCCGCCTCGGATCGCCTCGCGACGATCCGTACGGAGATCACCACGCTGCGCATCGGGGCCCTCCAGCCCGATGACGCGCTCGCCCTTGCGTGCCAGCGGAGCGGCGCTACCGCGATTGCCGAACCGATCGCGGCAATCGTCCAGGAGCGGGCCGAGGGCAACCCGCTCTTCATCGAGCAGCTCACCTATGCACTTCGCGACGCCGGTCGCATCGTCGTCGAAGACGGAGTTGTCCAAGCGGCAGGCGGCGCGCGCCTGGACAGTTCGATCATCCCCGACACGGTCCAGCACGTGATCACGTCGCGTATCGGAGACCTGCCGCCGGGCGAGTCGATGACCCTGAAGGTCGCCAGCGTGATCGGCCCACGGTTCAGCGTGCGCACGCTCGCCGAGATCTACCCGCTACCCGCCGAGGCGAGCGAGCTGGTCAATCACCTCGACACACTCGCCCGCCTCGACCTGCTCGCGCGAGTCCCCTCGGCCGCGGAATCGACCTACGAGTTCCGCCATCTGATCACACAGGAAGTCACCTACAACCTCATGCTTCCGACGCAATCGCAAACGCTCCACCGGAGGCTCGCCGAGTGGTACGAGCGCACCCACGGCGAAGACCTTTCGCCTTTCCACGCGGTTCTCGCCCACCACTGGCGCAAGGCAGGCGAGGCGGCGCGCGCCGTCGACCATCTCGAGGTCGCCGCGACGCAGGCGGTGCGGACCTACGCAAACGAGGAGGTAATCGGCTTCCTCGAGCAGGCGCTCGTCCTTGATGCGGAGGCGGGCCTCCAAATCCCGCGAGCGAGACGGGCGCGCTGGCTTCTCCAGCTTGGTGAGGCCGAGGTTGCCATGTCCAGGTACCGACCCGGGCGGGAGCATCTCGAAGCCGGGCTTCGGCTCATGAACCACTCCGCGCCCACGACGGCGCTCCGGCAGACCATCGGGCTGCTCGCTGAGCTCGTCCGCCAGATTCGCCGTCGCGCTAGGCTCGCGCGCGGGCCCCGGACGTTGAACGACGTCGAGCGTGCGGACCAGACGGCTGCCTGCCGCGCATATCTGAGCCTCGCCGAGGTGTCGTACTTCAACCGGGAGACACTGCTCCCGCTGTACTGCGTGATCCGGAATCTCAACGAAGCCGAGGCGTCCGGCATCAGCACCGAGACTGCAAGAGGGCTGGCCGGCACGGGTGGGCTCTTCGGCGTGGTGCCACTCCCCCGGGTCGCGGAGTGGTACCTGAATCGGTCACTCCGCGAGCTCGGCAGCGTCCAGGACCGGGCCACGCACGAGATCGTGAACATCATCGTGGGCTTCTACTACACCGGCACGGCCAAGTGGGAGCTCGCGCGCGAGCAGTTCATCACGGTGCGCCGGATGGCCGAGGAGCTGGGCGACCGGCGACGACTGGCCGACGCCGTCGGTAACCTGATGGAGATCGAGTTCCTTCGGGGTGCATTCGACGACGCCGAGAAGCTTGCGAGTTCCCTGGCGGCGACTGCACGGGCGCGGAACGACCGCCGCTACGAGGCCGAAGGGCTGGTGGATCAGGTGTACTGCGAATGGCAGCTCGGCAGGAGCGAGCAGGCGCAGCGATCGCTGTCGGCGCTTCGCCAGATCCTCGCCGACGAGACCGACATAACCGATGAGCTGAAGATCAAGTACGGCGGATTGGTGGCGACGATCGACCTGGCCCGCGGCGAGCACGATCACGCGCTCGCGGCCAGCGAGGACCTGCTGCGGCTGACGAAGGGCCAGCGCCCGACGTCATTCGGGACCTTTCTGGGCTATGTCGCACCGGCCGAGGTTTATCTCACCCTATGGGAACGGGATCTGGCACCGACTGACGTGCGAGCCCGGACGGCCGAGGCCATGAACCGAATGGGCCAATACGCCCGAGTGTTCCGCGTTGGTGGCCCGCGCGCCCGCACGCTGGCGGGACGGCACGAGTGGCTGCTCGGCAGGCGCGACGCCGCCTTCCGGTCATGGCGCCATGCCCTCGCCAGCGCTCAGGACCTGTCGATGGTCTACGAGGAAGGACTCGCGCATTATGAGATCGGCCGCCACCTCGATCCGACCGACGGATCCCGTGTTGGCCACTTCGACGAGGCTCGATCGATCTTCAGCCGTCTCCATGCCTCGCGGGCGCTGGCCGCTCTCGAACTGGCAGCCGTGGTGGGCGCGGTCACGGCGTGACGGCGACGCACGGCGTGTGGCCCGGCGAGCTGGTCCACATTCTCGACGGCGCGCTTTCGCGGACCCGCCGGTGCCTTCGACAGAGTGCGCCGACGCTGTCCCTGCACACGTTCAACTGGATGAGTTCCCTTTCCCGCGGCGCGCCACTGGCACGCTACTTCACCCACCCACGGGCGTTTCCGCTGCTCCTCCTGCCGTGGTGGCTCGAGGGCAGCATTCGAGCGTCGCCATCGCGCGAGTTTCAACGGGACCTCGTGTATTCGTCGGTGAACGGCTATTACGCGGTCCGTCTCATCGATGACCTCATGGACGGCGACAAGCCACCGCCCCGCGAGGTAATCCCGGCGCTTCAGTTCTTTCATACGGAGTTCGAGCGCACGTACACCCGCTACTTCCCATTTGACCACCCGTTCTGGGAGGCGTTCATCGACGGCTGGGTCGCCGGTGCAGACGCGGCGTCCCGGGATGCCGGCTTGGAGATGATCGACGAGGAGCGATTCGTCCAGATCAGCGCAAAGAAGACGGTCGGCGCGAGGGTGCCGCTCGCGGCCGTCTGTCATCGCTACGGCCGAACCGAGTTGCTCGAGCCATGGTACGGGTTCGTCGAGCTCTTCGGCGCATGGCACCAGATGCTCAACGACATGGTGGGCTGGAACGGAGACCTCGACGCCGGGCGAACGACGTATTTTCTGTCCCAAGCGAGAGCGAGCACGCGTTCGACCGATTCGATCGCAGAGTGGGTTGTCGGCGAAGGCCTGTCGTGGGGTCGCAGCCAGCTTCGGGCCTGGATGGACAAGCTCGCGGTTGCAGCCCGCGGCCTGGAATGCCCGCCTCTCGTGGCCTATGTCGCCGAACGCCAGACTGCGATCGAAGTCGAGTGGCAGCGCCTGATCCCGGACCTGGCCGCGCTGAGCCGCTTGGCCTCCGTGATGCGTTGAGTGGAGCCGACGCTCGAGTTTTAACCGGGGCCTCCTGTTTACGAACTAGCGCGCGTGCGTACGGGGGCGTGCGGGTTGCGAGCGTCTAAACACAGGAGCGCGTTGTGGCCGGGAAAGAAAATCCGCCGCCGTCCGCCGCCGTCCGCCGCCGTTGCTACCAGGGAGCGCCAACTCGGTAACATCGGCGTGATCCCTCATCGCAGATCAGACCGTGTCACTCGAGGCTGTGGGCGCGTTGCGGGTCTAGGATGTCGATCGAATGAGCCGTGGCGGATCCCTTCCAAGGAGGTGCTGTCGTGCGTGGAACCTCGGGTGTGCTCGTCGCCTTCGCAATCCCATTGCTGGTGATCGCCGGGTGCTCGAACGCAGCGACACCTTCGGGTGGCGCACCTTCGTCCCCTCCATCCGCACCACCGGCGACGGCCGCGCCCAGCCCGCGGACGGTCTCCCTCACGGGCCTGCTGCCAGCGGGTTCGTATACGGCAACGCTCCCGTCAGGCCTCGAGGCAGCTCCGGGAACCTGGAGCATGGAAATCACTCAGGACGGAATCACATGGATAAATCCACAGAACGGAGCGAGATTCGGCCCCGGTGACGTGGTGGAGCTGACGAGCAACACAATCGTCTTCGCTCCGGACACGGGCTGTCCCGACCAAGCAGGAGCGCCGACGGCAGGAACCTACACGTGGCATCTGGACGGGGGCACCTTGACCTTCGCATTGGTATCCGACTCGTGCCTCGGCCGCCGCGACACGCTCATAGGGGCACCCTGGGGACCGGTAGGGCAGTAGGAACCGGGCCCGGACACACGTGGAAGGGCCCGCCAACAACGCGGGTTCGATCCGGCGATCCCTCGCGCGGAGCGGCGCCCTCATGGTACGCGCGAGGGGAAGCCGGGCGTTACGCGATGAGGCTCGCCTGATGCCATGACCATCAACCGTCTGCCGGGCCCGATCGACCGGATCGATGAGCGGATCACGCGGACACTCGCCCGCCTGGCCGTGCCGGCCCTCCGCATCGCGCTGGGGATCGTCTTCTTCTGGTTCGGCGTCCTGAAGTTCTTCCCGAATCTGAGCCCAGCGGAAACCCTCGCCGCGCGGACGATCGAGCGTCTTACGCTGGGTCTCGTGCCGGCAGGCGTGGCGCTGCCCGTGCTCGCCGCGTGGGAGTCGGTGATCGGTCTGGGACTGATCGTCGGGCGCGGGCTTCGCGCGATCCTGTTCCTGCTCGCGGTCCAGATGCTCGGGACCTTCACGCCGCTCCTGCTTTTCCCAAGCGAGACCTTTACCGCGTTCCCGTACGCCCCGACGCTCGAGGGCCAATACATCATCAAGAACATCGTGCTGATTGGGGCTGCCATGGCGGTCGGCGCGACGGTCCGCGGCGGCCGCCTCGTAGCGGAGCCGTCAGGCACCGGCACCCGGGCCGGTGTCGTGCAGAAGCAATAGGCTAGTCTCGCCGCTCGTATGAGGGTACCCCGCCCGTGACCGACCAGCTGGACCCCAAGCCCAACGTGCCCGAGGCGCTGCACCAGTGGCGAACTGCCGAACGGGCGGTGGCGGTCGCGCGCCGCGGCAGGCTTGCCGCCCAGATCGCCGCCGGTGCCGCCGAGGAGGCGGTGCAGGCCGCTCTGGCGACCGCCGAAGCCTCCAAGGCAGCCCTTGCGGCCGCGGGACTCGCAGAGACCAGCGCGGCGAAGACTGCCGCCGCCGCGCGGGTCCTCGCCGAATCGACGCAGGCCGATCTCATCGATGCCGATGCCGACAGCGCGATGGCGGATGTCGACGAGGCCGAAGCGCACGCCCGCTACCAGGACGCGGCCGGGCGCGCCGCCGAACGAGAGCTGCCCTAGGTGTTCGCGGCCCGTCGCCGCGCGACCAGTCGACGCGCGACCAGCGTCTCGCGCCGGCGCGCTAGGCTGCGCCTCGCCGGAGTGGCGGAATGGCAGACGCGGCTGACTTAAAATCGGCTGGGGGCAACCCCTTGGGAGTTCGAATCTCCCCTCCGGTACACCCACCTGCCGTCCGCAGGATCCGCAATGGATGACCTCGAGGCCGCCTGGGACGCCGTCAATGAAGCCCTGCCGGAACGCTGGCACGTCGGGCAGCCTTCCTTCGATCCGGGAGCCCTCCGGCCTGACGGCTACCGCAGCGCGTGGTCCGTAACGGCCCGCGGCCCACATCCAGGGCGCGGCAAGGCTCCGCAGTACGTCTCAGGGACCAGCGAGAACGAAGTAGCGGCGCTGCGCGATCTGGATGATCGGCTGCGCGGCATCGAGCGGCCGGATGGCACGAGCCTCGATGCGATTGGCCAGAGCAGCGGCGCGCGACGGGGGCCGTATTCCGACCTTCGCCACGCTCATGTGCGAGGCTGTGTCCGCGGCTCGAATTCGCCGAGACGCCGACGTCGGGATCTCCGTCGAGCACGACGACGTGCGCTGGCGGGCCCCCGGGTCCGCGAAAGCGCTCGTGACCTGGACGGCCTCCGAGCGCGCGATCGACCTCGTGGTCTGGCTGGTCAACGATCCGGCTCGTGCCGAGTCATTTCGGCTGCCTGATCCCGCCTGACCCCCGCGGCTCGGCCCGCTCAGGGGCCCGAGACGGTGAGGGAGCCCTTTGATCCGGCGGCTCTCGTGACCCGGCAGTGAGCAGAAGGCTCGTCGATCCGCGCGCGTTGCGTTCGGTCAGGGGCTGGCAACCCGGGCGCGAAAGGGGTACAACTACCGTACCGGGAGCCAGCGCCAACGCGAGGCGCGCCCGCACACAGACCAGCGGAGGATGGTGTTGCCAGTGACCAGACTATCAATATCCAGTCGCGCCCTCAGCATCGCATCGCTCGCCGCGATTCTCGTCGCCGGCGCCAGCGTGCCAGTCCTCGCGGCGCCGACTCAGCCCTCGCTGAAGGGGCGCTTCAGCGACGCCGCTGCGATGGACGTCTCGCCGACGCTCCGATCGCTCGTCGCCGGGCAGCGACCGGCCGCGCGCGGTACGACGTCCGTGCTCGATATTCGCCCCGACCGCGGCGCCACCGTCAGCGACACCGCTTTCCGCGGCGACGGAGCGGTCCAATCGAAGGTCCAGGTGACGGCCACGATCGACGCCCCGCTGGCGAACTTCGAGGGCCTGAGCAACCAGGACAATTTCAACAAGTTCGGCTTCCGGGTCAACCCGCCCGACCCGGTCGGGGACGTCGGTCCGAACCACTACGTCGAGATGGTCAACCTGGTCTTCGCCGTCTACTCCAAGTCCGGCGGGCTGCTCCTCGGGCCGGCCGACACGGGCACCCTGTGGACCGATTTCGCCGTCCCCGATTGCACCGACGCGTCGGGCGACCCGATCGTCGTCTACGACCAGCTGGCCGATCGCTGGATCCTGTCGCAGTTCACCACCCGCGGCTTCGATCCCGCGACCCCGACGGCCCCGTTCTACAACTGCGTTGCGGTCTCGACCACCGGTGACCCGACCGGTACGTACTACCGCTACGCGTTCATCACCCAACCCGATCTGATCGATGGCGGCTATTTCTTCCCGGACTATCCCAAGTACGGCGTCTGGACCGACTCGTACGTGGTCACGACACGTGACTTCGGGTTCGATGACCGGTACGGGATCAGCGTCTACGGGCTCGAGAAGAACAAGATGCTCAACGGCCAGCCCGCCCGTGCCGTCCAGTTCTTCCTGGACTCGGATGTCGTCCCACTTAATCTCATCGGGGACGGGCTGCTCCCGGCCGACATCGACGGCAAGCAGAAGCCGATGTCGGACGCCGCGATTCCGATCGTAGGGACGCAGGATGACGGCGCTAGCTACGGCGCCACGTTCGACGCCGTCAACATCTGGGACCTCAGGGTCAAGTGGCGCTCCACGCCGACGGCGTCGCTCGCGCTCAATACGCAGCTGCCCGTAGCGGCCTTCGACTCGATCTTCCCGTGCGGCGTCGTTGTGGGCACCTTGGCACCGAGTTCCCGAGACTGCCTCCCGCAGCCCGGCATCACGAATGGGAGCCAGTACCTCGACATCCTCTCCTACCGCCAGCGGCCGACCTGGCGGCTGGCGTACCGCAACTTCAAGGGCCACGAGACGCTGGTCACCAACCAGTCGGTCGAAGCCGCGCCCGGCGTCGCTGGCGTGCGCTGGTACGAAGTGCGCCGGGTGGCTGGGACCTACTCCGTCTACCAGCAGGGCACGTACGCCCCAGGCGACGGTGTGCATCGCTGGATGGGCAGCGCGGCCCAGGACAAGAGGGGCAACATGGCCCTCGGCTACAGCGTGGTCAACGGGGACGCCCCGGGCTCCGGAACCGAGGTGTATCCGGGCATCCGCTATACCGGCCGGCTGGCCGGCGACCCGCTCGGCACGTTGCCACTTGGCGAGGGGACGATCATCAACGGCTCCGGCGTCCAGACGACGACCAACTCACGCTGGGGCGACTACACGTCCCTCAACATCGACCCCGTCGATGACTGCACCTTCTGGTACGTCAACGAGTACTACACTGCCGCCGGCCAGGCATCCAGCCCAGCCGGTTGGCAGACCCGAGTCGCGAGCTTCAAGCTGCCGGGCTGCTGAGGCTGGGCGACGACAATCGAGAGATCGGAGCGGCGGGGCCACCGGCCCCGCCGCTTTCCTTTGGGAACCTTTGGGAACCTTCGGCGCGTTTGCGGTGTTGGGTCCGGCCCTCTGAACGCGATGCAGGCCAACATAAGAGGCTCAGTTATCCTGCGGTTCACCGTCCTAAGCGACCGCTTTGACCGACCTGCGTACCGCCGGGGGTACGTCGCACTTGGTACCCGCGATGCAGATCGGCGGCAATGCACTTGCAAGCGGGTCGATCACGCTCAACTGGACGCGAGTTCGCGCGCGTCATGGGTGTTTGCGTCGGGAGGTAGCAACCGTAGTAGCAACGGGACCGTTCGCACCGTTATCGACGCCCGCTCCGGGCCTCTGGGCCGAGCAGGAACCGAACATCGGCGTATGTCCGCGGACGCTAGCGGTCTGGCTTAAAATCGGCCGCCCGCAAGGGCGTGCGGGTTCGAATCCCGCCTCCGGTACCACGCTTGAATGCGGCCGTGCACCGTTTCCGCCCGGACTGTAATGCGGGTGCAAGATCAGGCTCTTGGATGACAATCGGCTGCGAGTCATCCTTGCGACAAGCGCAACTGGGAGCCTGAACCTCGTGATCGTCCGCGTCCTCAGAGCCAGAGTCAGACCCAACCGGGTCGCCGCCTTTGACGCTCTGTTCCGGGCGCAGGTTGATCTCCTGCGTGGGCAGCCCGGGCTCGAGTACGTGAAGCTCGCTCGCCGTCTCCAGGCCGACGGCGGCGAAGAGGTTGTCCTGTTCGAGGAATGGCTCGACGCCAAGTCGCTCTACGCCTGGGTCGGCCCGAATCTCGCGGAGCCGCGCCTCGTGCCAGGTGCGCGGGAACTCATGCACGAGCTCAACGTCGCGCACTACGAGGCGCTCGACAAGGACGGGGTCACGACGTTCGACCGCCAGGAACCCGACGCGAACGAGGAGTCGGCCGGCTCCGGCTGAAGCGAACAGCGACCGGTTGGTGCGCTAGCTTCGGCCGAAGATCCCGGCGAGGCCGCGCCGGCGCGGTTCCTGCCCCTGCCCGGGGGCGTCCTCGCCGAGCAGCACGGCCGCCAGCTGGTCGTAGCGGCGCGCCGGCTGCGATGTGGGGGCGCTGGCGAACACCGGTGTCCCCTGGTTGGCAGCGCGCAAGTAGAGCAGCGGGTCGTAGGGAAGCCGGATCGCAACGTGGCGCCCGAGCGCGTTGTCGATGTCGCCGGGCGTCAGCGTCTGGAGCGCGTACATCTCGTTGACGACCACGGTGGGCTCGGTCAGCTTCGAGTTCGTCTGGCCAAGGTACTCGAAGAACGAGTAGACGGCCTTGAGCGCCGGGAAGTCCGGCGTGACGACCACGACCATGTCGTCCGCCGCGTCCAGTGACGCGATGACCCGGTCATCGAAATGCGAGCCGAGGTCGACCACGACGGTCGCGAATGCCCCGATGACGGCCTCGAGGATGGCCACTGCCTCGGCACCGGGCATCAGCGCCGTGGTGGACGGGTCCGGTGAGCCTCCGAGGACGTATAGGCCACGCTCGTGCCGGGTGAGGTACGTGCTCTTGAGGATCTCCGGGGTGATCATGCCCTGGCTGTCCCGGATGAGGTCCGCGACCGTGAGCTTGGGGCGCAGGTCAAGGTTCGTCGCGACGTGGCCGCCCATAGGGGTCAGGTCCACGAGTGCGACCTGGTCAGGCTCCCTCGCCGCGATCGCCAGGGCGAGGTTCACCGCAACGGTTGTCGTCCCCACGCCGCCCTTGGGCGAATACAGGGCGATCATCCGCCGTCCGGGACGCCGCGTTGTCGACATGAGCGTGCCTGGTCGCAGGTCCGAGCCGCGCCGGTGGCGGAGGTCCAGTGCCTCGACCCGGGCATCGAGCTCGCGGTCGTCGACCGGCCGGATCATCACGTCATCCGCGCCGGCCTCGAGGAGGTGGATCCGCTCTTCGACGTCGTCGGTGGAGCTGATCGCGAGGATGGGCACGTCCGCAAGCGCCGGTACGGCTCGGATCTCACGGCACATGTCGGCGAGAGATCGGGGTGGCGGCACGGCGTCGAGCACGATCACGTCGTGATCCTTGCCGGCCGTGGCGAGCTTCTCGGGGTCATCGACGCGGGTCAGGGCGCGGCCCTGGCGTCCGAGGACCTTGACCAGCGCATCGCTGGAGGCATCGCCGAGAAGCAGGATGCGAGTGTCGGCCACGGGACTCCTTGATCGTTTTCAGGCGTTGGCGAAGCCAGAGGATACAACCGGGTTCGCTACGGCCACGTGCTAGACTCCGCGGCCTGACCTTTCTGTTCCGTTCGACGTTGTCGCAGCGGGGCAATCCCATAGGAAGGAGTTGACGGCCGTGCGCCGCTACGAACTCATGCTGGTCTTCCGTCCGGATGCGCCGGACGAACGCATCGCCGCGATCATCGATCGCACCACCCGCCAGATCACCGCCGACGGCGGTCAGATCGTCAAGGTCGCCCCATGGGGCCGGAGACGGCTGGCCTATGCCATCGATCGGCACCGTGAGGGCGCGTACCACATCGTCGTATTCGAATCGCCCACGACCGTGATCGCCGAGCTGGAGCGGGCCCTCCTCATCACCGAGGAACTGTTGCGCCACCTCGTGGTCCGCCAGGAGCGACCGGCCCGCGCCATGCGCGACGCCGGGCCGGACGCCGACGAGGCGCCGCTCCCGTCCGCGGAGGACGAGGAAGAAGAGGATGATGGCCGCGAGCGGATCGACGAGTCGGAGAGCGATGCGGCTCCGGCCGCGATCGACTGAGAGGGTCGCGAGATGGCGCTGAGCAAGATTCAGATCATCGGCAACCTCGGGCGCGATCCCGAGCTCCGCTACACCCCGAGCGGCCGCCCGGTGGCGAGCTTCACCGTGGCGGTCAACCAGTCCACCAAGAACCAGCAATCCGGCGAGTGGATCGAGTCCACGGACTGGTTCCGCGTCAGTATCTGGGGTGAGCGCGGCGAGCGCGCTGCGGAGAACCTGCGGAAGGGCAGCCGTGTATTCGTGGACGGCCGCTTCCGAGCCCGCGAGTACGAGGCGAACGACGGCCAGAAGCGCATGTCGCTCGATATCACCGCGGAGACCGTACTCGGCCTCGACAAGCGCGAGGCCGGGCCTGAGGGCACCTTTGCAGGTGCTCCGGCCGGCGCCCCCGCGGGTGCTCCCGCTGGTGGTCCCCCTGGTGGTGGCCGACCGGCCGGCGGCTACGACGACACAGAGATCGACGAACTTCCCTTCTGACCCTGATCACGCTGCCTTCCAGCGGCGTTCCGAGGAGAACCCCACCGAATGCCTCCTGCACTCAGATCCCGCACCAAGCGCGACGACATGTATCGCGATCGACGGCGCCGCAAGGTCTGCGCCTTCTGCGCCGACAAGACCGTCGTGATCGACTACAAGGAGGTCAACCGCCTCCGTCGCTACCTGTCGGAACGCGCCAAGATCGAGCCGCGGAGGAAGACCGGCACCTGCGCCGGCCACCAGCGGGAGTTGTCAGTGGCACTCAAGCGGGCTCGACACGTCGCCCTTCTTCCGTACTCCCCAGAGCATCTTCGGCCCTAGGGTCGCCGCCCATGCGGCGCGGGCCGGCGTTGCGCCCTCCGCGCATTCGCTCACGCGTGTTCAAGCGCGTTCCCTCATGTGCTCGGCCGCGCCTTGGCGCGCACTCGCCTGACCGCCGAGAACGGAAATTGTGGACGTAGGGCTTTTGATGCTCGTGGGTGGCGTTGCCGCGGGGGCGTTCGGCTCATTGCTGGGGCTGGGCGGGGGAGTGCTGATCGTGCCTCTGCTCACGATCGGGTTCGGGCTGCCGCTGCGCGAGGCGGTCGGCGTCTCGCTGGTCTGCGTGATCGTGACCAGCAGCGCATCGGCAAGCGTGTACCTCCAGCGCCGCCAGGCGAATCTGCGCCTGGGCATGGTCCTGGAGCTGTTCACCGCGATCGGAGCGATCGCCGGCGGCCTGGTTGCGTTCCTGATCGACGAGCGCGTGCTTGCGGCGCTCTTTGCCGCCCTCCTCGTCTACGTCGCGGTCACGATGGTTCGGGCACGCCCCGCCGCGGTCGAAGACGAGGCAGCACCCGTCGCCTCGACCGCTCAACCAATTGCGAGTGCGACCGCGACCGACGAGCTGGTCGTCCGACGGTTTCCGGCCGGGGTCGCGGGCAGCCTGGGTGCCGGGGTGATCTCGGCGCTCCTGGGGATCGGTGGCGGAATCGTGAAGGTGCCGGTCATGCACCTCGTGATGGGCGTGCCACTCCGGGTCGCGACTGCGACCAGCAATCTCATGATCGGCATCACGGCGTCGGCGAGCGCGATCGTCTACCTCGTGCGCGGCGGGATCGATATCAACGCCGCCGGCCCAACGGCGGTCGGGGTGTTCGTCGGCGCGACGTTTGGCTCGCGCTTCGGGGGCAAGGTCGAGATGCGCCTCCTTCGCGTTTTGTTCGTCGGCGTGCTGCTGTTCACCGCATTCGAGATGGCGCGGCGCGCCGTGGGCGCCTCGTGAGCGCGATTCGCGTCGATCCCGCCGGGCAGGCAAGCGGGCTCGAATCGAATCTCGCTCGCGTGCTCCAGGCCGGGACTTACCTCTCGATCGCCCTCGTCGCCGTGGGCGTCGTGCTGCTCGTGGCCGGCGGCGGATCGCCACTCGATCCAGGACCGCCGTTCAGCCTCGGGACGCTCGTGCAGGATCTGGCCGGCGGCAAGCCGGCCGGCTTCCTGTGGCTGGGGATCCTCGGGATCGTTGCGACGCCGGGAGTGCGGGTTTTCGGTGCGCTCGCCGGATTCTGGCGCCGCGGAGAGCGGCGCATGGCCGCCGTTGCCCTGGCGATCATCGCGGTGGTCGCACTGGGCGTATTCGCTGGACTGATGACAGGCTAGTAGGCGATGGACCTGCTGATTCTCCTTGGGTCGTTCGTGATCATCCTGGCCGGCGCCGAGCTGTTCACGAACGGCATCGAATGGTTCGGGCGCAAGCTCGGGCTGGCCGAGGGCGCGGTCGGGTCCGTGCTGGCCGCCGTGGGCACCGCGCTGCCGGAAACGATGATTCCGATCGTCGCGATCCTGTTCTCCGGCGAGGCCCACTCGGATGAGATCGGCGTCGGGGCGATCCTCGGGGCTCCGTTCATGCTCGCGACGCTGGCGATGTTCGTGACGGGCGCGGCCGTGATGTACCAGGCCCGCAAGCGCGAAACCGGTGACGTCCTGCAGATCGACCCGAAGGTGATCGGCGCCGACATGCGCACCTTCGTCATCGCCTATGGCCTCGCGATCGCCGCCGCGGTCTTTCTGCCCGCCGAGCCAACCTGGCCCAAGATCGTCGTCGCCGCGCTCCTGCTCGGGGTCTACGCCTGGTATGTCAAGGGCCACTTCGAGGCCGACCCTTCGATCGACATCGAGGATCTCGCCCCGCTGCGCTTCCACCGCTTCGACAGCGGGCGGACGGCCGGCGTGGAAGCAGCCCACGGCCCTCGCCTCCGCGTCGTGAACCTCCAGGTGCTCTTCGCCCTTGGGTTGATCGTGGTCGGAGCGGTCGCCTTCGTGGACGCCGTCGGCCATGTCGCGAATACGCTCGGGGTCAGCCAGGTGCTGCTCGCCCTCGTCGTTGCGCCGATCGCAACCGAGCTGCCGGAGAAGTTCAACTCGATCATCTGGATCCGGCAGGGCAAGGACACCCTCGCGATGGGCAACATCACGGGCGCGATGGTCTTCCAGTCCGCGATCCCGACCTCCGTCGCGCTCATCTTCGCGCCCGAGATCTGGGTTGCCGGGCCGGGCAGCTACATCGCCTTCGCGTCGGCCGGGATCGCGTTCCTCGCCAGCGCCGCGATCTTCCTGCCGATGTACCGCGCGGGTCGGCTCCGCGGCCGCGGGCTGCTGGTCGGCGGCGCGTTCTACCTCGTCTATCTCGTGATCGTGATCGTCGGGATCGCGAACCCCTAGTTCTGGGGGCCGGCGCGGGAGCCGGCGATATACTCGCCTCCAAGTTCGATCCTTCCGCGGCCACCGCCGCGCAGCACCGAGGAGCCTGTCGAGATGCTGACCGAGAAGACCAAGGACGCTGCGGCGACGCGACCGGCCGCCGCCCACGCCCCTGCCCCAACCGACGACCTCATTGCCTATTTCGAGGGTGACTACATCGCGCTGCGCGACGCCAAGGTCAGCGTGATGACGCACTCGTTCATGTACGGCACGGCCGTGTTCGAGGGCATTCGTGCCTACTGGAACGCGGATCAGGGCGTGCTCTACGGGCTGAAGCTGCGTGAGCACATGGAGCGCATCCGGCGCAACGCCGGGATGCTCCTCATGACGGACCTGCCGCCGATTGACGAGCTCGTCAGGGTCGTCGTCGAGACAATCCGGCGCAACGACTTCCGACAGGACGCGTACATCCGGCCGTGCTTCTACAAGTCCGGCCTGAGCGTCGGCGTCCGGCTGCACAACCTGCCCCACGAGCTCGTCGTGCTCGCGGTCCCGTTCGGCAACTACATCGACGTCGACAAGGGCGTGCGGATCATGACCTCGACCTGGCGCCGCAACGCCGACGACGCCCTGCCGGCGCGCGGCAAGATCGTGGGCGGCTACGTGAACATGGCCTTCCAGAAGTCCGAGGCGGAGCTGAACGGCTTCGACGAGGCGCTCGTCCTCACCCCCGACGGTCATGCTTCCGAGGCGTCCGCGGCGAACATGTTCGTCGTGCGCGACGGCTTGCTGCTCACCCCGCCGGTCAGCGACGACATCCTCGAGGGCGTGACGCGCCGCGCCATCCTGGAGCTCGCCGAGGCGTTCAGCATCCCGGTCGAGGTCCGCTCCATCGACCGCAGCGAGATCTACGTTGCCGACGAGATGTTCCTGTGCGGCACCGGCGTGCAGCTCTCACCGGTCATCGAGCTCGACCATCGCCCGATCGCGGGTGGCGCCATCGGCCCGATCACGAAGCAGCTCCACGAGGCCTACTTCGCCGCTGTCCGCGGCAACGACAAGCGCTTCATGCACTGGCTGACCCCGGTTCGCTGATCCCGGCTCGCTCATCCGGGCCGCGCGGGCGTTGGCTCCTGCGGGCGCTCGCTCACGCACCTTCAGGTGCGCTCGTTCGCGTCCTCGTCGCCGCCTTCGCGCGGCTCGGCTGAGCGAGCCGTTAGGACGCGCGGACTACGGGGCGGGCGGTGGCGTGAGCTGCGGTGTGGAAGCGGCGGTGATGATCATGAAGTCGACCCGAATGGCGGGATCCACGATCGCGATCACCTCCACGCCAAAGACGGCGCGGAGCGCGGCAAGGGTGAGCGGAAGCGCCGTTTCGGCACCGTTGTAGGCGCGGATCGTGGTTGCGGAGAGGCCCGCCGTGTCGGGCTTCTGGTTCGGCGCCGACGCAGCCAGGCCGAGGTAGCTCAGGTAGTCGGACAGGCGCGCGGCCTCGCCGGTTCGCCCAGAGCCGTTGAGGACCCACAGCTCGGCGCCTTCCTCGGCGAGCGCGTCACGCGCCTCGGCGAATCCAGGGTCGACATTGAAGGCTTCCGCCACTGCGGCGCGGATCCGCGTGACGCGCGGCTGGATGATGTAGCCGCGCGGCGGGCAGTTGAAGCACTCGTTCTGGTAGAAGGGCGGGATGAAGATGATCGACCGAATGGAGCGCGTGTCGACCTTGTCCGCGAGGCCCAGCAGCTGGGGCACGAGTTCGCGCGGGATGTCCGTCCGGAGCGACTGGCCGATCGCCGCCGCCAGCGGATTGATGTTCCTCAGGACGGACCCGATCTCCAGCTGCCGGCGCAGCGAGATGATCAATCGCTGCTGACGGGCGCCGCGCTCGAAGTCCGAGGTGCTCTTGCGCGATCGGGCGTAGTCGAGTGCCTCCGAGCCGGTCATGTGCTGGACGCCGGCGGGAACGAAAAGCCGCTTACGCTTGCCGCCCGACTCCGGGAAGTTGTCGTCCAGCACGGGCACCTGGACGTTGACGGTCACGCCGCCGAGTGCGTCGACGACCTTCTTGAAGCCATCAAAGTTGACCTCGACGTAGTACTTGATGTCGAGGCCGTAGAGGTACCCCAGCGTTGCCTTGAGGCCCGTGTAGCCGCGCGTCTCGCGCGTCCCGGGAAAGACGTCGGAGCGGCGGCCCGCCGCGACAAAGAAACCGTTGATCTTGCCCGCATAGACGGAGCCCCAGACGTTCCGGGCGCGACCCGGCGGCATGGGCACGTCGACCGTGTCACGCGGGAGCGTGAACATGACCACCTGGCCGGACGCCGGGTCGATCGAGACCGTGATCATCGTGTCCGTGTTATGGCCGCCACCTTGCTCGTCCGCGCCGATCAGCAGGATGTTCAGGCGCTCCTTGCCGTCCCACGGAGGTACGCGCGGCCCGCTCGCCGCGGCGCCGATCGACGGCTCCGGCGTCGCACCGGACTCCGACGGCTCGGTCGCCAGATCGGTAGGTCCCGGCGACTCGGTGGCGTCGCAGCCTCTCGCCTCGGGATCGAAGATGCAGCTCGCGGTAGCGGACAGCAGCGCGTCGTAGCGGGCGACGGCGAAGTGAAGGCCGCTCATCACCACCATCACGGCGGCGAGGCTCGCGACCGAGGCGACGCCAGCCTGGCGAAGCCCGGCGGTCCTCGCGGGGCCGCCGGCGACCATGCGCGCGATCGACCAGGCGTCGACGATGGCGTAGCCGCGGTACACGACGGCTACCAGGTTCGCGACGAAGACCGTGATCAGGAACCAGGACTGGACGGCGAGGCCCGCGAGGTCGAAGGTCGTCATCCGCACCGCGAAGCCCGCGACGAGCGCGCCGAGGAGCAGCGGTGGCGCTGCGAATCCGAGGCCGCGCCGGTACGCGCCGAGGTACACATGACCCAGGCCAGGAAAGAGCAGGGAGAGGAACGCCGCCACGAACGGGGAGCGGCCCCGCGGCAGTGTCTCGTGGGCCGGCGGCATCGCGGGTAGGATAGCCGGACCGCGGCCGGTGGCTGCTCGGGGCCCTGGGCGCCCGGGCGGCGCTCCCGCCGGCGCACCCAGACGAGGTCCGATGTTCCGTCCCGTTCCCACGCGCCCCGATCTCGTGGCCCTCGAGCACGAGATTCTCGAGCAGTGGCGGGAGCGCGCGACCTTTTCCCGGCTCCGTGCCCAGAACGCGGGCGGTCCGCATTGGAGCTTCCTCGACGGCCCGATCACCGCCAACAACCCGATGGGCGTCCATCACGCCTGGGGCCGGACGTACAAGGACCTGTTCCAGCGCTTCCACGCGATGCTCGGTGAGGACCAGCGCTGGCAGAACGGCTTCGATTGCCAGGGCCTGTGGGTAGAGGTCAATGTCGAGAAGGATCTCGGGTTCAAAAGCAAGCGCGATATCGAGGCTTATGGCATCGCCGAGTTCGTGTCGCTGTGCAAGCAGCGGGTCCTGACGTACGCCGCGCGCCAGACGGAGCAATCGATCCGGCTCGGGATGTGGATGGACTGGAACGATCCCGACGAGCTCCGCCGCCTGCGCGACCTGCTCGCCGCGGATCCGTCGCAGACAACGACCATCCAGGGCCCCGACGGCCCGATCACAGACACGGTCGAGCAGCTCGTCGGACGCCTCGGCATGCCCGACGTGGGCGGCAGCTACTTCACCTTCAGCAACGAGAACAACGACCTGATCTGGGGCTTCCTGCGGGAGTGCCACAAGCGCGGCTGGATCTACAAGGGTCACGACTCAATGCCCTGGTGCCCGCGTTGCGGCACCGGCATCAGCCAGCACGAGATGACCGAGGGCTACCAGGACCGCGAGGACCCCGGGCTCACCGTGCGGTTCCCGCTTGTGGACCGCCCGGGCGAATCGCTGCTGCTGTGGACGACCACGCCGTGGACGCTCGCCGCGAACGTGGCCGCGGCCGTGGGTCCGGACCTGGAGTACGTCCGTATTCGCCAGGGCGACGCGAGCTTCTGGATCGGCAAGGGCACGCTCAAGCAGGCCGCGCGCGGGCCGTTCGAGGTCCTCGAGTCCAAGCGAGGGAGCGAGCTCGTCGACTGGCGCTATACCGGCCCCTTCGACGAGCTGCCCGCGGTCGTCGAGGCGTTCGCCAAGGGCACGCGTGACGCGCCGGACGCCCCGTACGAGCATCGCGTGATCCCGTGGACGGAGGTCGGCGAGGATGAGGGCACCGGCATCGTCCACATCGCGCCAGGGGCCGGCGCGGAGGACTTCCAGCTCGGCAAGAGCCTCGGGCTGCCCGTCATCGGGCCGATCGACGAGAGCGGCCTGTACTACGCGGGCTTCGGCTGGCTGACCGGGCGCGAGGCCTCCGCCCAGGCCGAGGCGATCGTCCAGGACCTGGAGCGGCGCAGCTTCTTCTACCACCTCGAGCCGTACACGCACCGCTACCCACACTGCTGGCGGTGCGGCACGCCGCTCCTCTTCCGGCTCGTGGACGAGTGGTTCATCTCGATGGGCGAGGTCTACGACCAGCCTCGAGAGACGCTCACGCGCGCCCAGGTCGATGCCAGCCTGCGCTACCAGATCATGGAGGTGGTCGACCAGATCCGATGGATCCCGGGCTTCGGGTATGAGCGCGAGCTGGACTGGCTCTTGAACATGCACGACTGGATGATCAGCAAGAAGCGCTACTGGGGCCTCGCGCTGCCGATCTACGACTGCGAGAACTGCGGAACGTTCCAGGTCGTCGGCGGCATCGACGAGCTCGAGGAGCGCGCCCAGGACGGCTGGGATCGGTTCGTGGGCCACACGCCGCATCGCCCGTACATCGACGAGGTGACGCTCCGCTGCACCGGCTGCGGCGAGCCGGTCAAGCGCATCCCGGACGTCGGCAATCCCTGGCTGGACGCGGGCATCGTGCCCTTCTCGACGATCCACTTCCGCGAGGACAAGGACTTCTGGGAGAAGTGGTTCCCCGCCGACTTCATCACCGAGAGCTTTCCCGGCCAGTTCCGCAACTGGTTCTACGCGATGCTCGCGATGTCAACGGTCCTTCGCGGAGGCCCCCCGTTCGAGACGATCTTCGGCTACGCCACGTTGATCGGCGAGGACGGCCGGGCGATGCACAAGAGCTGGGGGAACTCCATCGAGTTCGACGAGGCGGCCGAACGCATGGGCGTCGACGTCATGCGCTGGATGTACACGTCGGCTCGGCCCGAGGACAACATCCTGTTCGGCTGGCACGCGGCGGACGACGCGCGGCGCGAGCTGCTCGTCCTCTGGAACGTCTATGCGTTCTTCGTGACCTACGCGCGACTCGCGGGCTGGCAGCCGCAGCGCGGGATCGACGCTGAGATCACAGCGTCGGCGTCGTGGCCCGCGCTGGACCGCTGGATCCTGTCCCGCTCGGCGGGCGTCTCGGAGGACGTTGGCGCCCGCCTCGCTGACTACGATCCGGTACGGGCGACGCAGGTCATCCGCGAGTTCATCGACGACCTGTCCACCTGGTACCTGCGCCGGTCGCGTGATCGGATGCGCGCGGGAGCGGACCCGGCGGATCGCGAGCAGGCGTTCGCGACCATCCACGCGGCGCTCGTGACGCTCGCTCGGACTCTCGCGCCGATCCTGCCGTTCCTCGCCGAGGACATGTACCAGAACCTGCTCGGCGCGGTCGCGTCGGAACTGCCGGACAGCGTCCATCTGACTCGCTGGCCCGCGGTCGAGGTGGCGGCGCTCCGTGACAAGCCGCTGGAGCGGTCGATGGCGGTAGCGCGACGTGCCGTCGAGCTCGCTCGCACGCTTCGATCCCAGGTTGGGCTGCGGACCCGCCAGCCCCTCGCCACGCTGTGGCTCGCGCTGCCGTCCGGCGACGGGACGCAGGTCGAAGCGCTCTTCGACCTTATCGCGGACGAGGTGAACGTCAAGCGCATCGAGCGGATCGACGATGAATCGGCGCTCGTGGACCGACGCGTGAAGCCGCTGCTGCCCAGGATCGGCAAGCGCCTCGGCTCCGCGATCCCGGCCGTCATGGCCGCGGCCCGCGACGGCGCCTTCGAGCTGCACGCCGACGGGTCGGTCACACTCGGTGGCGTGACGCTGGCCGCGGACGAGGTCGAACTCCAGGCGACGCCCCGCCCCGGCACCGCAGTGGCCCACGACGAGGGGCTCGTCGTCGTCATCGATACCGAGCTCACACCGGAGCTGCGGGCCGAGGGCGACGCGCGTGAGCTCCAGCGCGCGATCCAGGACCTGCGCAAGGACGCCGGGCTCGACCTCGACGCGCGGATCGAGCTGTGGGTGGAGGGCCTGCCCGTCGAGGTCCTGCCGCATCTCGCCTCCGTGGCCCGTGAAACCCTCGCCGATCGCATAAGCGAGGAGCGTCCCGCCGACGGCGATGGCGCGACCACAGTCTCCGTGGCGCTAACGAACGGCACGGCGACGGTCTGGATCCGGGGCATCGCCGCGGGTGACGGAGCCCCCGCCACGTGAGCGAGATTCGCAGCGAACCTCTCGACGTCGATAGCCCGGTCTCGTCGCCCGCAACAGACGGCGGAGGGGCCAGCACCAGCACGCGCCCGCACTGGGTCACGTTCGTCGGCCTCGCCCTCCTGATCATCGCCGCGGATCAGCTCACGAAGGCGTGGCTGGTCTCGTTCCTCGCGCCGGGCCAGATGGTCAACGTGCTCGGCGACTGGATCCGGCTGGTCCATTCGCAGAACTCGGGCGGCCTGTTCGGGCTGCTGCGCGGCCAGGCACTGCCGTTCGGTCTCGTGTCGCTCGTCGTTGTCGGGCTGATCGTCGTCTACCACGGCAGGTCGAAGCCGAACCGGTACGTCTCGATAACGCTGGGGTTGCTGCTCGGGGGCGCGGCCGGCAATCTCATCGATCGCCTGCGGATCGGCTACGTCGTTGACTTCGTGGACGCGGGCATCGGCGACCTGCGCTGGTACACCTTCAACGTGGCCGACGCAGCGATCAGCTTCGCGATCCTCCTGCTCCTCGCGGCCAGCGTCTGGCCTGCCGTCGCGCGCCGGGCGGGCGTCGATGCCTGACGCCGCGGCGACCGTCCATCGAATGCTGATCCCCTCGGAGGCGCGACGCGGCCGTGCGGATCGCTGGGCGGCGGACCTCTCCGGGATGTCCCGGAGCCACGTCCAGCACCTCATCTCGGATGGCCGGCTCACGGTCGATGGCCGGGTGATCAAGGCGAATACGCTCGTTGACCCGGGCGCGATCCTGGAGCTCGTGGTGCCGCCCCCGGTTCCGGCCGAACCGCGGGCGCAGCCGGAGATCGAGATCGAGGTCGTGTACGAGGACGACGACCTGCTGATCGTCAACAAGCCCGCTGGGCTGGTCGTCCACCCGTCGGCGGGTCACAGCGACGGCACCCTTGTGAACGCGCTGCTCGGGCGGGGCGCGGCGCTTGCGCCCGGCGGGATCGGCGGCGTGCAGCGCCCGGGCATCGTCCATCGACTGGATCGCGACACGAGCGGGCTGCTGATGGTGGCGCGCAGCGATTCGGCGCAGCTCTCACTCCAGGCGCAGCTGAAGGCGCGACGCGTGAAGAAGACGTACCTCGCGCTGGTCACCGGTGTCGTCGCGGCAGCAGTTGGACGGATCGAGGCGCCGATCGGCCGTGATCCGGCTCGACGGACGCGCATGGCGGTCACACCCGGCGGGCGCGATTCGACGACGGGCTACCGGGTCCGCGAGCGGTTCGCTGGCTGGACGATGCTGGAGCTCGACCTGATCACCGGGCGCACGCACCAGATCCGCGTCCATCTCGAGGCGATCGGGCATCCGGTTGCCGGCGACTCCATGTACGGCACCGGCTCGTCGCGCCGCGGCCCGGACGGCCTCCGGCGCCTGTTCCTGCATGCGTGGCGGCTGGAGCTCACGTCGCCATCGTCGGGGCGGCTCATCCGTGCCGAGTCGCCGCTCCCGGACGAGCTTGAATCGGTCCTTGGGGACATGCGCACGCGGGCGGCCCTCGCGTGAGACCGATCGATGGTGCTGGGGGTCGTGAAGGTGCCCAGGGCGTCGCTGACGTCGAGGACGCGATCGACGGCGCGCCGGGGGCGATGGTCGTGATCGTGTCCGGCCCATCCGGGGTGGGCAAGGACACCGTCATCTCGTCGCTGTGCCTCGTCCCGACCCAGCCGCAGCGCTACTTCGTCGTCACCTGTACGACCCGGCCGCGTCGCGAGTACGAGGTCGATGGGGTCCACTACCACTTCCTCGACCACGCGGCGTTCGAGCGCCGGAACGAGGCCGGGGGGTTCCTCGAGGCGAATCTTGTCCATGGGCACTGGTACGGCACGCCGCGCGATCAGGTCCGGACCGCACTCGAAGCGGGCCGCGACGCGATCCTGAAGATCGACGTGCAAGGCGCCGCCGTGGTGAAGCAGAAGGTGCCCGAAGCGCTCCTCGTCTTCCTGGTGCCGCCCTCGCTGGAAGACCTGTTCCAGCGGCTCCAGAAGCGCGCGACCGAGACGGCCTACGAGCTCGATGTCCGCCAGCGCAACGCCGCGCTCGAGCTCGCCCGCGCCGACGACTACGACCACGTGGTCCTGAACGAAACGGACCAGGTGGCGCGGACGGCCGTGCGCGTCGACGAGATCATCCGTGCCGAGAAGGCCGCCCATCCGGATCGCCGCACGCGGATCTGAGGTTATGACGGACCGGCGCATCGTCGCGGTCGCGGTCGACGCGGCCGGCGCCGCGGGCAATCGCCCGTACTCGTACGCCGTTCCCGACACACTCGTCGACCTTGCGGTGGGGGAGGCCGTGCTCGTCGCGTTCGGGCGACGGCAGGCGCTCGGGATCGTGCTGGGTCCAGGTATTGAGGTCCCGGGCGTCGAGACGAAGCCGATCGTGGGCCGCGTCCGGACGGACGGCCCGCTCCTGCCGGCACTCGGCATGCGCCTCGCGGACTGGATCGCCACGCGCTACCTGGCACCGCCCGCCCTCACCCTGCGTGCGATGCTGCCGCCGGGGATGCTCGAACGCCTGGAGCTCGTCGCCGAGCGCCGGCCCGCGGAACCGGCGATCGATCTCACGCCGGAGGACAGCGCGATCCTGGAGGCACTTGCGGCCGCGCCCAAGCCGGTCCGTAGCATCGAGGCCGCAGAAGGGCGACCGGCCTTGTTGCGCCGCCTCCGTGCGCTCGAGAGCCGCGGCCTGATCGACCTGGACTGGACCCTGCTCGCGGCGGGCGCGGGACCGCGCTGGGTCCGATATGTGCGGCTCGCGAACGGGACGGGGAGCGACACCGCAGCAGGCGGAGCGCTCCGTCTGGGTCCGCGCCAGCGCGCGCTCCTGGACGATCTCGCCACGTCGGGCCCAGGCGGCCTCCCGGCCCCCGAGCTCGCTGCGAGGCACGGATCGTCCACCGTGGCCACCCTCGCACGCCGCGGCCTGGTCGAGATCGACGCGCGCGAAGCGCCACGCCGCCCGCTCGAGGCTCGCGCCGCCGGGCGCCGCGGAGGCCGGCCCGAGGGCAGCGAGCTGAGCCCGGAGCAGGCGGCCGCCGTAGAGGCAGTCGAACGGGCCTCGGAGGCCGGCGGTTCTGCGGTCATCCTCCTCGACGGCGTGACCGGCGGCGGCAAGACCGCGATCTACACGGAGCTTCTCGCAAGGACTCTCAGCCGTGGGCGTCCGGGTCTGGTCCTCGTCCCGGAGATCGCGCTTGCGCTCCCGCTGGTGGACCGGCTCCGAGCGGACCTTGATGCCCGCGTCGCTCTCGTCCATTCAGGCCTCGCGGACGGTGAGCGCGCGGACGAATGGCGACGGATTCGCCGGGGCGACGTCGATGTGGTGGTTGGGACGCGGCTCGCGATCCTGGCGCCGCTCGCCGACATCGGCCTGATCGTCGTCGACGAGGAGCACGACGCCGCATACAAGAGCGATCGCACGCCCCGCCTCCAGGCCCGCGACACCGCGATCGCGCTGGGCGACCTCGCCAATGCCCCCGTCGTGCTCGGGTCCGCGACCCCATCGGTCGAGACCGAGGGCAAGGCGCGCGACGGCACGTTCCTTCGGCAGCGGCTTGCGACGCGCCTGAGCGGCGCGCAGCCCGAAATCGAGGTTGTGGACCTGCGGGCGGAGCTCGCGGCGGGCGTCCTCGGCATGCTCTCGCGCTCACTCGTCGCGCGCCTTGGCGACCTCGGCGAGGGTGATCAGGCGATCCTCGTGATCAACCGGCGTGGCTCGGCCTCGGTCGTGCTGTGCCGGGACTGCGGCTACGTGGCGACCTGTCCGGACTGCACGCGTCCGCTCGTCTATCACCAGGCCGGCCAGACGCTGCGCTGTCATCACTGCGGCCGCGCCTGGCCCATGCCCACGCGCTGTCCGCAGTGCGGCTCCGCGCGGATTCGGTACATCGGCGGCGGGACGGAGCGCCTGGAGCGCGAGGTGAAGGAGCGATTCCCGGAACTGAAGGTGGGCCGGCTGGACCGCGACGTCGTCGAGCGCAAGGGCGCGGCCGAACGCGTCATCGATGACTTCGCGGACGGCCGCCTCGACGTCCTCGTTGGCACGAGCCTCGTGACCAAGGGTCTCGACATTCCGGCGGTGACGCTCGTCGGCGTAGTGTCCGCGGACGTCGCCCTGAACCTGCCTGACGAGCGCGCCGCCGAGCGCACCTATCAGCTCCTCGCCCAGGCGGTGGGGCGAGCGGGCCGCGGAGGCAGACCCGGCCACGCGATCATCCAGACCTATCAACCGGAGCACCCGGCGATCGTCGCGGTGGCAGAGGGTCGCGCCGCCGCGTTCTATGACGCGGAGCTGGACCTGCGCCGGCGATTCGGGTCGCCGCCATTCGGGCGACTCATCAAGTTGACGGTCGCGCTGCCGGATCGGACGGAGGCAGAGCAAGCCGGTCGCGACATGACCGGGCAGCTGCGCGAACGGGCGAAGGCCGCCGGCGCCGATGTCCAGGTGAGCGGCCCGGCCCCGGCATTCATCGCCAAGCGCGGCGACCGATGGCGCTTCAACGTGGTGCTCCGGGGCAACGATCCGGTAGGCGTCCTTGGCGACCCCCCGGGCGCGCCGTGGTCCATCGATGTGGACCCCGAAACGCTCCTCTGACGCTCACGAGGCTCCCAGTTCGGGTCCAAAACCCCGATCCGAAGTAGAATGGACCAGACGCCCGCGCGCATATTTCCGGCGCAGCGTCGATACGAGGAGTTCCCAAATGACTGATTCCACCACCAAGACAGAGGGCGAGATGGGCTCGTCGACGGACGACAACTTCGCCTGGACGGAGCCTGAGACCACCACCAGCACCGGCGCCGGCCAGCAGGCCCGCGAGTGGCTGAGCCAGCTTCAGGCAATGATGGAGAACCTGGCCACGCAGGCGGCCCCTGTCGTCCGCGAGGTCGGCGCCAAGGCTGCCGAGCTCGCCGCAATGGCCGGCGAGAAGGCTGGGCCCATCGCCCAGCGTGCCGCCGTCCTCACCGAGCAGGCCGGCCACAAGATCGCTGAAAAGGGCCGCGACCTCGCGACCGACCTTCGACGCGACGCAGCAATTGCCAAGGCAGCTGCGAATGAGACCGCAGCGGATGCCGTCGACGTGGCCGAGGCAGTGGTCGACACCGCTGACGAGCCCATGGCCTCCGGCGTCGCCTGACTCGCACCTGAAACCGGCGCTCTGACGAGCGCCACCGGGCGGACGTCGCACTCGACCGTATACTCGGCCGCGTGAGCGTTCGCCCCATCGTTCTCCTTGGCGACCCGCGCCTTCGACTGCGCGGCGAGCCGGTCGAAAGCTTCGGCCGGTTCCTCCACAACCTGCTCGACGACCTGACCCACACCATGCGCGACGCGCCGGGTGTGGGTCTCGCCGCGCCCCAGATCGGCGAGGGCCTGGCGGCGTGCGTGGTCGAGGTCGAGGACCGGCTGTTCGAGCTGGTCAACCCGAAGATCGTCCGATCGGAGGGCGACGACCGCGACCTCGAGGGCTGCCTGTCCATCCCCGGCTATGCGGCGTACATCACCCGGCGCGAGAAGGTTTGGGTCGTTGCCCAGGACCGGCGCGGGCGGCGAATAAAGGTCGCGGGTTCCGGTCTGCTCGGGCGTGCGTTCCAGCACGAGCTGGACCACCTCCAGGGCAAGCTGTACATCGACTACCTCGACTCGATGGACGAGCTGATCGCCGTTCGCGCGAGGGCCGACGACGATGCCGATGATGATGACGACGGCGGAGACGCGGGGGTCGACGGCGAGACAGCCGGCGTTCGAGCACCCGCGCTGGCATGACCGCCGGTCCGGCCCCCGGGCGGGCGGCGGACCCGGCACGCACCATCTTCTTCGGCTCGGGGAGCTTCGCGGTCCAGATGCTTGACGTTGTCGCGCGGCATCCGCGCCTTCAGCTCATCGCGGTCGTGACGGCACCCGACAGACCCGCCGGCCGCTCCAAGGCCCTGACGCCAACACCCATCGCGATTCGCGCTCGCGAACTCGATGTTCCCATCTACCAGCCTGTGAAGGTGCGCGCGCCCGAATCCGTCGCCGAGCTGGCGGCGCTACTGCCGGATCTGGGCGTCCTCGCGGACTACGGCCAGATTGTCCCGCGCGCCGTGCTGGACCTGCCGCGGCACGGCATCCTGAACGTGCACCCGTCGCTCCTCCCGCACCACCGAGGCGCGACGCCGATTCCGGCAGCCATCGCGGCAGGTGACGAGGAAGGCGGCGTTTCGATCATTCGCATGGACGAGGGCATCGACACGGGGCCGATTGTCGCGTCCAGGTCGTGGGCACTCACCGGCACGGAGCGCGCTCCGGAGCTCGAGGCAAAGGCGGCACTCGAGGGGGCAGTGCTCCTCGGGGATGCCGTTGGTGCCTGGCTCGACTGGGGAGAGGCGCGCCCGCAGGGGGAGGGCGGCACCGTGACCCGGCCGTTCCGCCGCGAGGATGCGCGCCTGGACCCGGCGCGACCCGCACGCGAGCTGGAGCGCCAGGTTCGCGCCAATGCGCCGTGGCCCGGCACCTTCGTCGACACGGATCTTGGCCGTGTTGCGCTGCTGGTGGCCTCCGTGACGGATTCGGAACCGGGTGATGCGCCGGGCCTGCTCGTGGAGGACCGCGGCCGGCTCGCGTTGGCAACGGGCGAGGGCCGGCTCGTGTTCGACGAGGCGCAGCGAGCGGGCAAGCGGGTACTGCGCGGCGAGGAGTTCCTGCGCGGCCAGCAGCAGCTGGTTGGGGAGATGGTGCGATGACCATGGACGCTGTCGGCGCCCCGCGACCGCGGCCAGACACCCCTGCGAAGGTCCGCGGCGCGACGCGCTATGCCTCGGATCGGCCGATGCGCGGCCTGCTCCATGCTCGCCTGGTCCTTGCCCAGCGGGCCCACGCCAGGATCATCTCGATCGATCGGGTCGCGGCGCTGGCCGTTCCGGGGGTTGTTGCGGTCCTGACTGCAGACGACCTGCCGCTCATCGGCGAGGGCAGCGACCGACTGAGCCGGCCGCTGGCGCGGACGGAGGTCGTATTCGCCGGGGAACCGGTGGCGCTCGTTATCGGGCGGAGTTCGCACGCGGCGACCGACGGCGCCGAGCTGGTCGAGGTGCGCCTCGAGGCGCTGCCCACGGTCGTCGATCCCGAAAAGGCCATGATCGCGGCGTCCCCCCTTGCCCGGGTCGAGCTGGCCGAGGAGGGCGATCGCACCGGGTCGATGGACGCCCAGACCCATGCGGGTGTGGGCGGCGGCGGCGATGAGTCGATCGACGCCGAGGTCCTCTCGGAGAACGTCACCGGTCGGTATCGATATCGCGAGGGCGATGCGCCGGGCGCGCTGGCGCGGACCGCGGTGACCCGTCAGGGCACGTTTTCGACGGCCTGGATCCACCAGGGCTACCTGGAACCGCAGGTCTGCACGGCCTGGGTGGATGCCGACGACACACTCGTGCTGGAGACGTCGACGCAGTCGATGTTCGGTGCTCGCAGCGAGGTCGCCAACGCGCTCGGGCTGCCGCAACGGCGCGTGCGCGTCGTGATGACCCCGCTGGGCGGCGGTTTCGGAGGCAAGTGGCCCCTCTTCGACACGCTCGCGGCGGCTGCGGCATGGAAGCTCCGGCGGCCGGTTCGCCTGGCCACCACCCGCTCCGAGGACTTCGCGGCGGCCAACCCGGGCCAGCCGCTGGGCATGACGATCCGGGTCAGCGCGGACGCCAAGGGCCGGTTCACGCGCCTCGGTGCGCGAATCGTGGCGGATGCCGGCGCCTACGAGGAGGGGAGCGCCGAATCGCTCGCCGGCGTGCTCATCGCCGGGCCGTACGCCTGGCCTTCGTTCGACATCAAGGCGTACGGCGTGCGCACGAATCGGTTCGGGGTGGGGGCGTATCGGGCGCCGACAGCACCGCAAACGTGCTTCGCCCTCGAGACGCTGATCGATGAGCTCGCAGCCGAGCTCGGGATCGACCCGATCGAGATCCGCCGCCGGAACCTCGTCCAGGCAGGTGGCCCGTCGGTCGATGGCGAAACCTGGTCCGCCCACGGCGCTGTCGAGGTGCTCGACGCTCTTGAGGCGAGCCCCGTCTGGCGCGCGCGGGCTGGCAACGGCGGGAGCGACGCACCTGACGAGGGCGTCGGTGTTGCGCTCGGGTATTGGCCCGGGGCGACGAACGCGGCTGCGGCGGCGTGCAAGGTCTCGGCGGACGGCAGCGTGCAGGTCATGACCGGCGTGGCGGACATGTCGGGCGTGGCCGGCGGCTTCCAGTCAATCGTCGCGGATGCGCTCGGGATCTCACAGGATCTCGTGCAGATCGTGACCCTCGATTCCGATTCCTCGCCGGCATCACCGGGGAGCGGCGGCAGCACGATCACCTATTCCGCGGGCCGGGCGATCCGCCGCGCCGCCGAGGCCGTCGGCCAGCGGCTGCTGGAGGCAGCCGCGCTCCAGCTGGAGATCGCGGTGGAGGACCTGGAGCTGTTCGAGGGCACCGTCCGGCCGCGGGGCACGCCGGACAAAGCGATCCCGATTGCGAAGCTCGTGCGCGCGAATGCCCGCGCCGGCCGCGAGCCGATCGAGGCGAAGGGGCTCGCCGACTCGCCGGGTCTCGCCCCATCGGTGTCGGGCCATGTCGTCCGCGTCCGCGTCGATCGCGAGACGGGTGCGGTGGCCGTGTTCGCGGATCACGTCGTGCAGGACGTCGGGCGCGTGCTCAACGCCGCCCTCGTCGAGGGCCAGCAGCATGGCGCCGCGGCGCAGGGGATTGGCTGGGCGACGATCGAACAGCTCGTCCACGACGGCAACGGACAGCTGCTGAGTGGAACTTTCCTGGACTACGCCCTGCCGCGCGCGGAGGACGTCGGCCGGCTCGACGTGACCAGCGTGGAAGTTCCGGCGCCGGACGGTCCGCTCGGCGCGAAGGGCATCGGCGAGGCGCCGGTGATCGCCGGTGCCGCCGCCGTGGCGAACGCGATTGCGGCCGCCACGGGCGTTCGACTGCGGGACCTGCCAATGACCCGCCCGCGAGTCTGGCGGGCGCTCAACGAAGGGTCGGCCGGCTAGTGGCATCCGCCATGTTGCCCGTGGTCGACGTTAAGCCGCAGCGCGACCCGCGACCCGGGCTATCCGGCGTGAACCAGGCGGCGCTCGAGGCGTGGCTGACCGCAAGCGGCGAGGCGACATTCCGGGCGCGCCAGATCCAGGACGCGGTCTGGGGCGGCGGGGCGACGGACCTGTCGGCGGTGACGACGCTGCCCCGCGCGCTGGCCGCGAACCTGGACGACGCATTCCGCTGGACGACGCTCGTCGACGAGACGCTCGTCCTCGCCGACGGCGGAAACACGGAGAAGGTCCTCCACCGGCTCTCGGACGGCTCGACGATCGAGTCCGTCCTCATGCACTACCCGGCGCGGACCGGGCGCAAGGCGCGGCACACCCTGTGCATCTCGAGCCAGGCCGGGTGCGCGGTCGGCTGCCCGTTCTGTGCCACGGGCGAGCTCGGCTTCACGCGTGACCTCGAGACCGCGGAGATCCTGGACCAGGTTCGGAGCGCCGTGGCGCGCCTCAAGGCCCGCGAGGACGGCGCGCACCTCACGAACATCGTGTTCATGGGCATGGGCGAGCCGCTGCTGAACCTTGACCGCGTGCTGGAGGCCGTCGAAGCGCTGAACGATCCGAAGCGGCTTGGCCTCGGTGCCCGCCACATCACGGTCTCCACTTCGGGGGTCGTCCCGGGGATCCGGCGCCTGACCGCCCTTGGGCCGCAGTTCACGTTGGCGATCAGCATCCACGCCGCGCGCGACGCGCTTCGGGACGTGCTCGTGCCGCTCAACAGACGGTGGCCGGTGGCAGAGGTGGTCGCGGCAGCCCGGGATCACGCCGTCGCGACGGGCCGACGCGTGAGCTACGAAGTGACGATGATCGGCGGCGTGAACGACACCGATGCCGACGCGGATGCGCTCGCAAACCTCCTGCGCGGCGACCTTGCGCACGTCAACCTGATCCCGATGAACCCGGTCGCCCACACGCCCTGGGCCGCAAGCCCGATGCCGGTCATCGAGGCGTTCGCGGCTCGACTCCAGGCGGTCGGCATTCCGGTCACGATCCGTCGCAACCGCGGGCAGGAGATCGGCGCGGCCTGCGGGCAGCTCGCGGCGGAGCGCGCTGGAGAACCAGCCGCGCCGGCAGTCGCGCGGCGACGCCAGCGCCTCGAGGCCGCCAGTGCAAAGGCGCTACTCGGCGAGCGAAGCGATGAGCCCGTGCCGGCCGGGGTCGACTGATGCGCCGCGAGCCTTCCCACCGCGATACCGTCTCGACCGCGCGCGCCCGCGTCGCTGCGAGCATCCTGAACGCCGACCTGGGCAACCTCGGCAACGCGGTCACCCGCGCCGAGCGCGAGGGCGCCGACCGGATCCACCTCGATGTCATGGACGCTCATTTCGTCCCGAATCTCACCTTCGGCGCCGCGACCATCAAGGCGCTCCGCAAACGCACGCGCATCCCGTTCGATGCCCACCTGATGGTCTCCGAGCCGGGCCGGTTCATTGACGAGTATCTCGATGCCGGCTGCGACTCCGTCACCATCCATGTCGAGATCGACGAGCCGATCGAGCCGACGCTGCGCGCGATTCGCGCCGCCGGCAGGGCCGCCGGCCTGTGCGTCAAGCCGAAGACGCCGCTGTCAGCGCTCGAGCCGTACCGCGAGCTGCTCGACATCGTGATGGTCATGACCGTCGAGCCCGGGTTCGGCGGGCAGGTGTTCATGGCCGACGTCGCGAAGGCCAAGTTGCTTGCCGCACGGGAGCTGCTCTCACACAAGCTCCACGGGGGCGAGGTCCACGTCGATGGCGGGGTCAACCGCGATACGGCCGAGCTGATCGGCGGACTCGGGACGGACATACTCGTCGTGGGTTCCGCACTGTTCCTCAAGGGCCGCGACATGGGCAGCGAGATCCGGCTCATCCGCGCGCTCGCCGACGAGGGCTATCAGTACAACCTCAACAAGGGCGTGCCGCCGATCCCTCGGGATCGCATGGTCACGTTCGCCTCGCTCCGGAGGCCGCAGGCGCTGATGCTCCGGGACGAGGTCGAGTCGGCCGGCATTCCCGTGCTGCTCTTCCGATCCACCGCCGACCCGGCCGAGATGGACGACGAGAGCCGCCGCTGGGATCTGCTGGTCCCGGCATCTACGGAGGTCGCGGCGAAGGAACGCTTCGGGCGTCGCCGGACCTCGCTCAAGCGCGCCTCGGCCTGACGTGCGCGCGCTGCTCCAGCGCGTGACTCGCGCATCCGTCCGAGTCGACGACGAAACGATCGCTTCGATCGGCCCAGGGCTGCTCATCCTCGTCGGGGTCGGTCATGGCGACGACGAAGCGGCGGCCGCGGCGCTCGCGCGGCGCGTCACGGAGCTCCGAATCTTTCGCGATGACGAGGGTCGGACGAATCGCTCGATCCTGGATATCGGCGGCGCGGCGCTGGTGGTGAGCCAGTTCACGCTCTATGCGGATACGTCCAACGGTCGTCGCCCCGGCTTCACGGCCGCCGCGGACCCGGCTGTCGCGGACGCCCTCTATCGACGGTTTGCGTCAGGCCTCCGAGAGGCAGGTGTCGCGGACGTGCAGACCGGCTCATCCGGCGCGGAGATGGCCGTCGATCTCGTCAACGACGGCCCCTTCACGATCTGGCTGGACACCGCCGCCCGAGCAAGCGTCTCCTAGGCAAGCCCTCGTAGAAGGCAGCCGCATCTCAGTCAGCGTTGGTGAATGTGCGTAGGGTGAGACACGGCCTTCGGCGACTGCGAAGGTGTCGTCGACGAGGACGGATGGCTCCCGCGTGAATGTGCCGCGGCACCACCGTTGGCCAACGTGACAAGTGCCTCCGTCCTCGGTCACGAGTGGGCCAGGCATGGCTTCATAGGAGCGCGTGCGTAGGGTGAGACACGGCCTTCGTCGACTGCGAAGGTGTCGTCGACGAGGGCGGCTGGCTCCCGCTAAATGTGCCGCGGTCTGACCGTTTGGCTTTAGTGACAAGTGCCGCTGCCCTCGATTGGCGAGTGGGCCAGGCATGGCTTCATAGGAGCGTGGCTGTTACCTCAAC
>JBDSZH010000031.1:0-8991 GCA_039925225.1 Candidatus Limnocylindrales bacterium
CGCGCTCGTCATCGACTTCTGGCCGAACCTCACCTTCCCGGCGCTGACCGCGGGCGAGGCTCCGCGTGTGGTCGAGACGAAGCTCGGGCTGGATCTTCAGGGCGGGCTGAAAGTCGAGTACCGCGTCCTTCCCAACGGCGACAAGGTCCCGACGATCGGCGAAGTCGAGGTGGTCAAGCAGATCATCGAGCGACGGGTGAACGCGACGGGCGTCTCCGAGCCGGTCGTCGTCACCTCGGGCACCGACCGGATCATCGTCGAGGTGCCGGGCATCAGCGACACCGCGGCCATCCGCAAGCTCGTCGGCCAGACGGGCCAGCTCCAGTTCGTGCCCATTCCGTCGTCGATCACGCCGCCCACGGAGGGTTCGCCGCTCGTCGTGAACAGCTCGGTGGCCTGCCCAACGCAAGGGAGCCCGACCGCGCCCTGCGTCCTGTTCGGCGGCGAGGAGCTCAAGAGCGCGACCGTCGGTTCAGACCAGCAGGGTCGCCGAACTGTCAACTTCGTTCTCCAGGGCAAGGGCGCGGACCTGTTCGCGGCGTGGACCACGGCCCACAGCCGCGAGTATTTCGCGATCGTGTTGGACGGCGCGGTCATCTCCGCGCCAGTCATCAACGAGCCGATCCCCGGCGGCAACGTCCAGATCTCGTCCGGCTCGCTCGGCGGCTTCACCCGGACAGAGGCCGAAGAGCTCGTGAACGTCCTGCGCTTCGGCTCGCTGCCATTCCCGGTGGAGGAGCTCGCAAGCGACACCATCGCCCCCACGCTCGGCCAGGAATTCCTGAACAGCAGCCTCCTCGCCGGCGGGATCGCGATCCTCCTCGTGGTCTTCTTCATGCTCATCCACTACCGGCTGCCCGGCGTCGTCGCGAGCTTCGCGCTTCTGTACTACGCGATCCTCGTGCTCGCTCTGTTCCGGCTCATTCCGGTCACGCTCACCCTCGCCGGCATCGCGGGCTTCGTGCTCTCGGTGGGCATGGCGGTGGACGCCAACATCCTGATCTTCGAGCGGTCCAAGGAAGAGCTGCGGTCCGGCAAGTCACTCGCCCAGGCGATCGAGGCGGGCTTCGCTCGCGCCTGGAACTCGATCCTCGACTCGAACGTGTCGAGCCTGATCACGGCCTTGATCCTGTACCTGTTCGGGTCGTCCGTGATCCAGGGCTTCGCGCTCGTCCTGATCATCGGCGTGCTTGCATCGATGTTCACGGCGATCACCGTCACCCGCTCCATCCTCCGAATCATCGTCGCCCGCGAGTGGGCCCGGAAGGCGTGGCTGTACGGCGTGAGCGAATCCGAGTTCACGGCCCGCCCCACGACCCGGAGTGGCCTGCGCCGCGAGCCGCGCAGTGTTTGACATCGTTGGCAAGCGGAGGTGGTTCTTCCTCGTCTCGCTGATCGTCACCATCCCGGGCGTCCTGTTCATCCTCCTGACGCCGTTCACGAACGGCGCGGCGGGACTCAAGTTCTCGATCGACTACACCGGCGGCACGGAATGGTCGGTCCGGTTCGAGGACGACTCCGTCACGGCCCTGCAGGTGAAGGACGAGCTCGGGCTGCTTGGTCAGGATGGGGCCCAGGTCACCCGCACCGGCAAGGGCTTCCTCGACATCCGCATGAGCAAGCTCGACCTGCGCGAGGCCCAACCCGCGCCCACGGCCGGCCCGACCGCCGCTCCCACCACGAGCCCCGACGCAAGCGGCGCGACGCCGGCGCCCTCGCCAACCGCGGCGCCGACCGCGACCCCCGCCCCGACGCCGACACCCGGCCCCAGCGCGACACCTGCGCCCACGGAGACACCCATTCCGGGCTCCGCCAATGCCGTCCCGACGCAGGGCGAGATCGGCGCGATCGCGAAGGCACTCCAACTGAAGTTCGGCCCGATCGCGGAGCAGGCCAAGCTGAGCTCGATCGGCGCGGTCGTGAGCTCCGACCTGATCAACCAGGCGTTCCTGCTGATCATCGTCGGTTCGGCCGGAATCCTGGCCTGGATCACGCTCCGGTTCCGTGACGTCAAGTTCGGCGTGACGGCGCTCGTCGCGCTGCTCCACGACGTAATCGTGGTGCTTGGGATCTTCGCGATGCTGGGGACGTTCTTCGACGTCAAGATCGACGGCCTGTTCGTCACCGCAATGCTCACCGTGATCGGCTTCAGCGTGCACGACACGATCGTCGTCTTCGACCGTATTCGCGAGAACCGGGCGCGCCACGCCGGCGAGCCGTTCTCGGAGGTCGTGAACCACTCGATCCTCCAGACGTTCGGCCGGTCGATCACGACGAGCTTCACTGTCGCGCTGACCCTCGCGACGCTGCTCCTGTTCGGTGGCAGCGCCACGCAGGAATTCGTGCTCGCCCTACTTATCGGCATTGTCTCGGGGACGTATTCCTCGATCTTCAACGCCGCGCCGCTCCTGGTCGTGTGGCAGGAGTACGAGGATCGCCGGCGCGGCCGGCTGGCACCGCCGAGCAAGTCCCGCCGCGCAACCGCCTGACAACCCGCAGGAAAGCCGCGGTAGAGCGCCGCGTGACATCCTGAGGACGTGCTCGCGCCCCGCAGCCGCTGGATCTTCCCGAACCCGGTCGCCGTCCCTTCGTCCCTGGTGGAGGCCGGCCACGAGCTCGGGCTGGGGCCGCGCGTCGTTGCGTTGCTCGCAGCGCGTGGCGTGACCGGCGAAGACGACCTCCGGCGCTTCCTCGGCGATCCCGATGGCTCGCTGCACGACCCGCGACGGCTGCCGGACGCGGCCATATTCCAGGCGCGAATCGCGCAGGCGAAGGAGCGCGGGGAGAAGGTCCTCGTGTTCGGCGACTTCGACGCCGACGGGATCACCGGGCTGGCCATCCTGACGCTCGCCCTTCGCCGGCTGGGTGTCCAGGCGATCCCGTACGTGCCGTCGCGCCTCGAGGAGGGCCACGGCCTGTCCCTGGCCGCCGTGGAGGCAGCGGGCGCGGCAGGGGCCACGGTCATCGTCACCGTCGACACCGGTTCATCGAGCGTCGACGAGGTCGACGCGGCGAACGCCGCCGGGCTGGACGTGCTGGTCACGGACCACCATCGCGTGCCGGCGGTGCTGCCGCGTGCGCTCGCGCTCGTCAACCCACATCGCGCGGACGCGGACTACCCGGACGCGCGGCTCGCGGGTAGCGGCGTCGCGTTCACGCTCGCACGGCTCCTGATCGGCGAGGCCGCGCTCGAGCTCGCGGACCTGGCCGCGATCGGAACCGTGGCGGACCTCGCGCCGATCCTCGGCGAGAACCGGGCGATCGTGCAATTGGGGCTGGAGCTTCTGCGCTCGCGCCCGCGGCCCGGTCTCGCCGCCCTGCTGGCGAAGGCCGGCGTCGCCGCGTCCGCAGTGGACCTCGAGACGCTCTCCTTCGGGCTCGCGCCGCGTCTGAATGCGGCCGGCCGGGTGGGGGAGGCATTCGATGCGGCCAGCCTCCTGCTCGCGGCCGACCATGCAGAGGCGGAGCGCCTCGCAGCGGTCCTCGAGGCCGCCAACCTGACACGCCGTGACCTCATGAAGACCGCGATCGCAGAGGCGCGGACCTCGCCGGACGCCGTGGACGACGCGTCGGCCACCGTGGTCCGCGGTCCGTGGCCGGTCGGCATCGTGGGACTTGTCGCATCTCGGCTCGCCGATGAGCGCCGGCGGCCGGCGATCGTGGGGGCGGAGCTCGGGCCGGTGATTCGGTCTTCCTGCCGGAGTGCCGGGCAGCTGCATCTCGCCGACACCCTGGCCCTGTGCGCGGACCTCCTCATCCGGCACGGCGGGCATGCGGGCGCCGCGGGCTTCGAGATCAAGACAGAGAACTGGGAGGCGTTCCGCGAGCGGTTCATCCAGCTCGCAGGGGAGGCCGCGCCTCCAGATCCGGTCCCGAGCATCGCCCTCGACCTCGCGATCCGTGGCCGCGACGTGGACTACGCCCTGCACCGCGACCTGCAGCGCCTCGCGCCCTGCGGCGTCGGTAACCCGGAGCCGCTGGTCGCCGTGCTCGGACTGGCCGTGACCCGGGTGCGCGAGGCGGGTGGGGGCCATACCCAGCTCACGCTCAAGCGCCGCCTCGATGTGATCGACGGAATTGCCTTCGGCTGGCCGGAGCTTTCCCGCGAGGTCGCCGAGGGCGACGTGATCGACGTCGTAGCGCAGCTCCGGAGCCGGCGTTTCGGCGGCATCGAATCGCTTCAGCTGGAGATCCGCGACGCGGCTCCGTCCGGCCACCACCCCGAAGCGCGCGCGATCCTCGAAGCAACGCCGGTGGCGGTCGGCCCTGGCGTCGGCGTCTCCCGAGCGAGCCTGCCCGGCGCCATCGTCCCTGCCGCCCGGTGACCCGCGCCAACCCGCGGCCGCGGGCGCCGAGACAGTCCGGCGGGGGCCGCCTCCCGGTCGATATCGCGCCGGCACTCTCGGCCGCCGGACTCGTGATCGTCGCGGTCGTCAGCTTTGCGCTGCTGGGTGGGTCACTCCCGACGATCGTCGGACCCGGTGGCCCGGGCGGCCCGGGTGGACCGATCCGGAATGCGACACCGTCGAATGTCGTGGTCATCCCGGACGACCCTCGCGCGAAGATCCCGGGTTCGCTGCTGTACGTGAAGGACGGCAACGTCTGGGGCCAGTCCGGCGACCGGGCGCGACAGCTGACCAGCGGTGGTCAGGACGCGATGCCGGCGTGGTCGCCGGACGGGTCCTCGATCTACTTCGTCCGCGTCAAGAAGGAGAGCGGCAGGTGGCCGTCGGCGGGCGTGACGCGCACGTACAACCTCGCCGTACCGAGCGTGCTCAGGATCAAGGCGGATGGCACCGGCGAGCCGGAGATCCTGCTCACCGGGCGCCTGAAGCGCAACGCCAACACGTGGTCGTACTTCATCCGCGAGCCATCGATCTCGCCGGATGGCCTGACTGCCGCGATCATCACCGACGGACCTGACCCCACCAAGAGCGACGTCGTGGTCAAGTTGCTCACGCTCGCCGATGGCTCGCTCAGCGATCCGAAGCTCGGGCAGACGCAGTCGCTCGGCCACCAGGATCCGGCATGGTCGCCCGATGGCAGGACGCTGCTCTACGTCCGCAACGCACGGGAAGGCCCGCGTGGGACGCCGGCGATCTACAGGTACACCGTCGCCACCGGGAAGTCGACCGCCCTCACGGGGCCCGGCTACACCGCGCCTGCGTGGTCGCGCGACGGCCGGTTCGTGGCCGCGACAAAGACGAGCACGTTCGGGACGGACGTGGTGATTCTCGATGCCAGGACCGGCGCCGAGCTGCTGCGCGTTACCCGGGACGAGAACTCGTTCAGCCCGGTCTGGTCGCCGAAAGGGGACGCGGTCGCATTCTTCCGAGTCGAGCACGGCGTGGTGGACCTGTATCTCCTGCCGCTCCCGGGCGCGGCACCCGACTGGACTGCGGGGGAGCCCCTCCCATTGACGATCTCGGCGGGCCTGGAGGCCGACTCTCGACCCACCTGGTTCATTCCCGCGGACCAGCTGCCGCCCCTGCCCACCCCAACGCCGGTCGTCTCGCCCACGCCGTCCGGCGGTGCGCCTTCGAGCTCCACCCCATGAACGGGCACCCGGGCACCGGTACGACGTACCTGGAGCGCCTCGCCGCCCGGAGCGTTGCCACGGGCAGCGTCCTGTGCCTGGGCCTGGATCCGGACCCCGCGGCCCTGCCGCGGGGCTTCTCGCCGGACCTGCGCGGGGTGGAACAGTTCGCGAACCTGGTGCTGGACGCCGCGCTGCCATTCGCGGCCGCCGTCAAGCCAAACCTGTCGTTCTACGAGGCATTCGGTTCCGCGGGGATCGCGATGCTCGAACGGCTCCGCGCGCGGATCCCGCCTGACGTCCCGGTCATCGGCGACGGCAAGCGCGGCGACATCGACTCCACTTCCGCGCGCCAGTCCGTCGCCTACTTCGATGGGCTCGGGTTCGACGCCGTGACCATCAACGGCTACGTCGGCGAGGAGGCGATCGCGACGTACCTCGATCGCCCGGATCGGTTTGCCTATGTTCTGTGCCGCACATCCAACCCGGGTGCCGCTGAGATCCAGGGCCTGCGGGTCCGCGCTCGCTGGGACGGCGAGGGAGCAATGACCGGCCCGGACGAGCCCCTGTGGGCGAGGATGGCGCGTAATGTCGCGGCTTGGGGTCCCGGCGGGACGGTCGGGCTGGTGGTGGGCGCGACCGCCCCCGAGGAGCTCCACGCGGCGCGGTCGATCGCGCCCGGCCTCGCGTTCCTCGTGCCGGGAGTCGGGGCACAGGGCGGCAGCATCGAGCCGGTTCTTGCCGCCGGCCCCGCGACGGCTGCTCCTGCGGGCGGGCGCCCGGGCGGCGGGCTGGTCGTCAACGTGTCGCGCGGGATTGCCGGCGCGGCCCTCGCCGAACCAGGGCCAGGGGTCTCCGCCGACCTCCGGGAGCGGCTCTCGGAGGTCGCCCGGAGCTGGTCCGCCAAGCTCCCTGTGCTACCGTAACCTCCGGCCAGACGGCCTCTCGGCCGCGCCTAACAGGTACCTGAGCAGATGCCGTTTCCCAACATCGGCGCCCCCGAGCTGATCGTGATCCTCATCATTGCGCTGATCGTGCTCGGCCCTGGCAAGCTGCCCGATGTCGCCTCATCGCTCGGCAAGTCGCTGCGAGAGTTCCGCCGCGCCGCAAGCGACGTCTCCGATGCGACCAAGATCGACGTGCCGGCGGCGTCTTCCACAGTCTCGGCAGGTGCTGCCGTTACCCCGGAGTCGCCCGTTGTGCCCGCGGCGAACACGCTTTCGAGCTCGTCCGAACCCAACACGCTGACGGCCCCCGCCGGGCCTGCCGCGGATCCTGACCGCTCCTAGTCGAGCCGGCGCTCGCCGCGTCGGCCGTCGAGTTCCCGATTGACCGAGTCCGACCGCCCCAAAGCGTTCCAGCTGCCGTCGATGCCCTTGGCCGGCCACCTTGCGGAGCTCCGCAACCGCCTCATCTGGTCGATCCTCGCGATCGCCGTCGGCGGTTCGATCGGGTTTGCGTTTGGCGAGCAGCTCATCACCCTCCTCCGGTCGCCGCTGCCACCGGACGTCCCGCTCCAGCAGATCGAGATCGGGGACGGCTTCTCCATCCGCCTCCAGATCGCCTTCGTGGTGGGCGTGATCCTCGCCATGCCCGTCCTGCTGTGGCAGGTCTGGAGGTTCATCGCGCCGGGCCTCACGTCGTCCGAACGTGGCTCCGTCCTGCCCTGGATTCCGGCCGCGCTCGCCTTCTTCGCGCTGGGCATCGGCATCGCCTGGGTGATCCTGCCGTACGCGACGCAGTTCCTGCTGGACTTCGTACCGGCGGACGTAAACCGGTCGATCAACATCAAGAGCTATTTCGACTTCGTGACGAGCCTGTTCCTCGCCTTCGGCATCCTGATGGAGTTCCCGATCCTGCTCGTCGGGCTGTCCCGGGTCCGGATTGTGACCTCCGATCTACTTCGCCGATCGCGGCGCATGGTGATCCTCGTGATCGCGATCTTCGCCGCCGTGGCCACTCCGGGCGGCGACCTCGTCAGTCCAGCCGTGCTCGGCGTGACCTTGTACGTCCTCTTCGAGGGCACGACGATCTTCATTCGCCGCACCGGGCGCTGACGGCGGCTCGTAGACTGCCGGTGATGGCGAACGAGCCGGCAGACAACGTCGAGCGGTCCGGTGGGCCGCACGTCGTCGTAGTCAGTGGCCTGTCGGGCGGCGGCAAGACCGCAGCCGCCAAACTCTTCGAGGACCTCGCCTACACGGTCGTCGACAACCTCCCGGGCGAGCTCCTCCCGAATCTCGCCGAGCTCGTCGTGCAGCATCCTGAACGCTTCGCACGCGTCGCGATCGTGCTCGACGTACGCGCCGGTGACGCGGAGTCCGCCTACCGCGCGATGCGCGGCGCGCTGGAGGGACGCGGGATCCGGCCGCAGGTTTTCTTCCTCGAGGCGAACGACGAGACGCTTATCCGGCGTTTCTCGGAGACCCGCCACCGCCATCCGCTCGCGAACGGCCGCAGCACGCAGGCGGCGATCAAGCTGGAGCGCCGACTGTTGGACCCGATCCGCGCCGAGTCGGACGTGGTCGTGGACACCACGGACCTCGCGCTGCGGGACCTGCGCGAGCGACTGTTCGCGCGGCTGGCGGACATCCAGCCGGACCACATGACGATCCAGATCGTGAGCTTCGGCTACAAGTTCGGGATTCCGCTCGAGGCCGACCTGGTCTTCGACACCCGGTTCATCCAGAACCCGTACTACGTGCCGGAGCTCCGCGAGCACTCGGGCTTGACGGAGCCGGTCCGCACGTTCGTGTTGGCGCAGCCGGGCGCGGAGGAGTACCTGGGCCACATCGAGCGGTTGCTGGAGTTCAGCGTTCCGGCATTCGCCGCGGAAGGCAAGAGCCGGCTCACGATCGGCATCGGCTGCACCGGCGGGCGCCATCGCTCGATCGTGCTCTCCGAGGAGCTGGCCCGACGGCTGCGCGAGAAGGGCCTCGGGCCACTGGAAGTCTTCCATCGCGAGCTCGAGCCGGCGTGAGGCGGCGCACGGGTTGAGACTTCGCCGCTGGCTCCAGCCCGGGATGGGCGTGAAGCGCTGGCTGCTCCTGGCGTTCGTGGGCATGCTTCTCCTGGCGCTCGCCGGGGCCCACGTGATCCGTCAAGCGACGAAGGATCTGGAGCCGGGCGGGGCGGCCCAGGCGGTCATCGACCTCATCACGCTCCAGTTCCTACCGTTCGCCCTGCGCGGGCTGATCATCGGCGGCATCGGCGCTGCGCTCGTCCTGCTCGGTGCCGGCCGGGCGGCTCGGAACCTGACCCAGCCACTGCGCGCGGGCGAGGCGACCCCCCTCGCCGACGTGATCTTCCAGAAACGCCTCCTGGCCCGCGGCCCGCGGATCGTCGCGATCGGCGGCGGGACGGGCCTGTCGACCCTGCTCCGCGGCCTCAAGGAGCACACGGGCAACCTGACCGCGATCGTCACCGTGGCAGACGACGGCGGCTCGTCCGGTGCC
>JBDSZH010000032.1:0-15201 GCA_039925225.1 Candidatus Limnocylindrales bacterium
GCGTCCCCGTTTCAGTCCAGGTCACGATGATGGGCTCGCCGACGACCGGCATCGTCGTCGAAGAGCTCCTGATGCTCGGGGTCACGACGTTGATCCGCGTCGGGACGACGGGCGCGTTCGGCAAGGCGCAGATCGGCGACGTGATCGTGGCGATGGCGTCCGCCGGCTGGACGGGCCACGCGAACATCATCGGCGGCGGCGAACCCACTGCCCCGACGGCCGACCTCGACGTCGTTCTGGCCCTCCGCGACGCCGCCCAGGCGGCGGGTCTCACCACGCATGTGGGCCCGATCGTGACCGGCGACGTGTTCTACGGCGACCCGAACCCGGTCTATCGCTGGGGCCGACGCGGCTACCTCTCGGTCGAGATGGAGACCGCAACGCTGTACCTGCTGGCAATGCGCGAGCGTGCCAAGGGCCGACCGATCCGGGCCGGCTCGATCCTGACCGTGTCGGACGTGCTGTTCGACCCGGAGGACGCGGCGCGCTCGACCGAGGCCGGCGGCAAAGCCTTCTACCGCCCGCCGGAGGACGAGGTCAACCGCCGCGTCGACCTCACGATCGGAGCCGCGCTCGCAGCCGCTGCCGCATTGGGGCGCAGCTAGGGTCCGCCCGTTCCGCCGTCGGCGCGAATTCGTCGCCATCCGACGAAGGTCGCGGCCCTTCCCGCGGCGGCCGTGGTGGGGCGTCGCTGGACCGGCAGTTCCGCCGTCGGCGCGAATTCGCGCCGTCCGACGAAGGTCGGCACCTGCGGCAACCGCCGTGGCGCCCAGGGCGCCCCAGGAGCCTCGCATCGAACGTGCGCCCAGGACGCGTGACGCCTCTGGAACGTGGCGATTCGGCGCATTCGCGGGTTGCTTCGTCGGATGGCGCGTTCGTGCGCCAATCGGCGGCGGGCCGCGGGTCAGCCGACGAAAGACAGCCCGAGCTCGAAGTCTGCGATCAGGTCGTCGATGTCCTCGCACCCGACGGACACCCGAATCAGGCCGCCCCGCTTCGGTTGCGGGTAGACGAGCGTGAAGATGTCGCCGAGGCTGACACCGATGTCGCACAGCGCGAGGTGGTCGGTGAACGCCGCCATTCCGTCGAGGCCGCCGCGCGGTTGGAATGTGAGCATCCCGCCGCCCGGGCCATCGATCAGTCGCTTCGCGGTGGCGTGGTCCGGATGCGAGGCGAGGCCCGGATAGCGGACCCACTCGACCTTCGGCTGGCCCTCCAGAAATTGCGCGAGACGCAACGCGTTCGCAGACGCCTGACGGGATCGCAACGGGAGCGAGCGGACGCCGCGGAGCACGAGCCAGCTCGCGAACGGGCTCGCGGCCTGGCCCAGCGTGTCGACCTGCTTGCGGATCGCGTCGAGGTGCTCGCGGCGGCCCGTGACCGCCCCTGAAACGGCATCTCCGTGCCCCGACAGCCACTTCGTCGCCGCGTGAACGACGAGGTCAGCGCCGTGCTCGATCGGTCGGAGCAGCGCCGGAGCCAAGAACGTGTTGTCCGCGACGACGATCAGCCCGTGCCGGTGGCCCAGCTCGGCGAGTGCATCGATATCCGCGACGCGGAGGCGCGGGTTCGTCGCGGTTTCGAAGAACAACATCCTGGTCGCCGGCGTGATGGCAGCCTCGACCGCCGCAAGGTCCGTCATATCCACCGGGGTCACGCCGATCCCGCGCCGTGGAAAATCGTCCTCGAGCAGCACGCGCGTGATCACAAAGAGCTCGTCGCCGACGACCACGTGATCGCCGCTCCCGAGATGCGCCAGGAGCGTCGACGAGACGCACGCCATGCCGGATGACGCGACGACACAGTCCTCAGCGCCATCGATCGATGCCAGCTTCTCCTCCAGCGCGCGCGTCGTTGGATTGCCGGTCCGCGAATAGAAGTACGAGGTGGGATCCCACTCCATTGCCGCATCGACCGCGGCTTCCTTCTCGGCAGCGGAATCGAATGCGAAGGTCGCCGTCGCGTAGATCGGCGTGTTGTGGGCGTGGGTCACCGGATCCGGGCGCTCCCCTGCGTGGATCGCTCGGGTTGCAAATCCAATGCCATGCGTGCGCTGTCTCGAACCGGTCATTGTCCTTGGACCTTCGTATCGCTAGAGGTGGAAGGCCAGGCCGAAGACCACCAGGCCGACGCCGACCGCCGCGATGATCGCTGCATTCCGCACCTGGCGGCGAAGGAACTCCATCGCTACCGAGGCGCCCGTCGTTCCGGAATCGCGCAGGCCTCCGCGCCAGGATTCGTACCTCGCGATATTCGCGTCCTCCGCCTTGAGCGCCTGGTAGCGCGCCCACGGCGCGCGCGCCCGGGAAACGCCGAACGCGATAGCAACGACGCCGAGCACGATCGAGCCAATGGTGATCACGGTCTCGAGAAGCACGTCGGAAAGGAACATCAGGCGCCGCTCGCAGCATCGGCGGCATCGGCGGCATCGGCTGCATTGATCCGCTTGCGGATCGCCTCCCCGACGACCGCGGCATTCGCCTGCCCGCGCGTGGCCTTCATCACCTGCCCAACGAGGAACCCGATCGCCTGCGGCTTGCCCGCCCGCACGTCGGCGACGGCCGCTGGATTGGCCGCAAGGATCTCGTCGATGACAGGCCCGAGCGAGCCGGTGTCCGAGATCTGGGCGAGGCCGAGCCGCGCGACGATCGCGTCGACGCCTTCCCCGGTAGTGGCGTGAGCTTCCAGCACTGCCTTGCCCGACGACCGGTTGATCGAACCGTCCGTCACCCGGCGAACGAGGTCGCCGAGTGCCGCCGGGTCTACCCGGATCGGCTCGGAGGAGGCATTGCGGATCCGCAGGTAGTCGCCGGTCACCCAGTTCGCGACGGGCTTGGCCTCGAGTCCAGACGCCGCGGCGAGCGTGGCCTCGAACAGGCGACCCGCGTCGGCGTCCGCCACGAGAACGGCGGCGTCGTAGGCCGATAGCCCGAGCCCGTCCTGGTAGCGCGCCCTGCGCGCGGCTGGCAGCTCCGCCAGGCTGGCGCGGATCTCCGCGAGCCATGCGGCGTCAACGCTCAACGGCGGCAGGTCCGGCTCCGGGAAGTAGCGGTAGTCGTCGGAGGTTTCCTTGTTCCGCATGTGGTACGTCTCGCCGCGCTCGTCGTTCCAGCCGCGCGTCTCCATGCGCAGCGGCTCGCCCGCGTCCAGGGCTGCCGCCTGGCGCTCGATCTCGAAGTCGATTGCCCGCTCCACCGAGCGGAACGAGTTCATGTTCTTGACCTCGACGCGAGTCCCGAACGCCTCCGTGCCGCGCGGCCGCAGCGAAACGTTCGCCTCGACGCGCATCTGGCCCCGCTCCATATCGGCGTCCGACGCGCCGATCGTCCGGAGGAGCAGCTGGAGCTCCTCGGCATAACGGCGGGCCTGCTCGGCCGAGCGGATGTCCGGGTCGGTGACGATCTCCATGAGGGGCATGCCGGACCGGTTGAAGTCGACGAGGCTGAGGCGCTCGCCCATCGGGCCTTCGCCGTGCACGAGCTTCGCGGTGTCCTCTTCCAGATGGGCGCGCGTGATGCCCGTCGTGAATGGGCCAGCCGAGGTCTCGAACGTGAGCCGGCCGGCCGACGCGAGCGGCAGGTCGAACTGGCTGATCTGGTAGCCCTTGGGCAGGTCCGGGTAGAAGTAGTTCTTGCGATCCCAGCGCGTCGCGTCCGGCGTGGCGGCGCCGATCGCGGCTCCGGTCGCGAGCACGAGCTCCACCGCGCGCCGATTGATGACGGGCAGGGCCCCCGGCAGTCCCAGGCATACCGGGCAGACGTGGCTGTTGGGTCGATGGCCGTCGTACGCGGTTGAGCACGAGCAGAACATCTTCGAGGCCGTCTTGAGCTGGCAATGGACCTCGATGCCGATGACGGCCTCATAGCGGTCCAGCGCGCTTGGCGCGGCAGTCGGGGACATGGCCCGAGTGTCGCATACCCACCCGGCGGCGGGCCGAGGACCGCGCGCGTCAGCCCGGAATGAGCCTCGGGTCGCCGTGGCGGACGGCCATCGATGCCGCGTGCACCTGGCCCGGCGAGCGCGTCTCGAGATTGTCGACCGTCCACCACTCGAAGCGCACCTGATCGCGATCCAGCTCCACGATCGAATAGCCGTGGCTGTCGAGGTCCAGGTAGCGAAGGTGCGGCATGCCCGCGAGCAGCGTCGCCTCGATCGCGAGTGAATCACCACGCGGCGCCCAGCCCATCTTGTCGTCCAGGTTCTGCGAGCTCAGGCTGGTGTTCACGAACTCCACGGCGACCGGCGGCATGTGGGGATGCTCGGCGAGCTCCGCCGCGAGGCCGACGTGCACGTCGCCGCTAAGCACGACGACGTTGGGTACCTCCAACTCGCCGATGAACCTGAGCAGCTCGCGGCGCTCCTGTGGGTAGCCGTCCCACTGGTCATAGTCCGGGCCGGTGGCATCGAGGTCCATCAGCTTGATCTTGACGAGGGCCTTGCGGGCGACTTCCGGGAGCGCGTCGTTCCACGTCCGGGCCATGACCGACGGATTGGCGAGCAGTCGCCAGCGCGCGGGCGAGGCCGTCAGACCCTCGAACAGCCATGCCTTCTGGTGCTCGCCGAGCGCGCTGCGGCCATCGCGGGAGAGCGCGGGCGGCGGGACGGGCTCGTCGCGCATGGTCCGGGTGTCCAGCAGGAACAGTTCCGCGAGCGAGCCGAGCTTGACGGAGCGGTAGACGCGCTCCGGTTTTGCAGGATCCGGCCGGCGAATGGGCAGCCACTCCTCGCGAGCGCGGAAGGCCGCGGCCCTGCGGACGGCCCAGGGTCCGTCGCGTTCGGGCTTGTGCTCGCTCGCGCCGTCGCGCCACGCGCCGTCGGCGAACTCGTGGTCGTCCACCGTCGCGATGAACGCGTGGGCGGCGCTGGCGGTCTGGACGTCCGGATCTCCCCGGTATTGCGCGTACCTGGTCCGGTAGTCCTCGAGCGTCCGGCACTCGTGGAGCGGCTCGAAGGGCCGCCCGATGTCCTTGCTCGGTGTCTGGCTCGCCGGCGGCGTCTGCGACGCCTCGTAGATCCAGTCGCCCAGGTGGAGCACGAAGGCAATGTCGTCGCGCTCGGCGAGACGTGCGTAGGCGTTGAAGTGCCCGGCGTTGAACTTGGCGCACGAGACCTGCGCGAAACGCATGGAAACAAGATCGCCCTCCGGGAGGGTGCGGGTCGTGCCGCGGGGCGACATCTCCCCATCGGCCTCGAAGTCGTACAAATACGAGGTATTCGGCCGCAGGCCTCCGACGTCGATTCGAACCGTCCAGTCCGCATCCGCACGCGCGAGCGTCTGCCCGTGGCCCGCGGGCCGCTCCCCGTCCGCCTCGACGACGCGCCAGCGCACGCCGACGGCGTCCATGCCCTCCGCCCCGCTGATGCGCGTCCAGATCACCACGCGCAGCGGCGTCGGGTCGCCGCTGGCGACGCCGTGCCGGAACGCGGTCACAGCGCCTGCGCGGGCATCTCGTGGATCGCGCGCGCGGCGCTCAGGCCGGATTCGAGCGCTCCCTGGATCCACGCGTGATACAGCGAGCAGTGCTCGCCGGCGAAGTGGATCCGGCCTTCCGGCTTCACGATGTCCGCCTGGAGCTGCGTCTGCTGGCCCGCTTCGAACACGACGAACGCGCCGTTGGCGAAGCGGTCGGCGTACCACGCGTGCGAGGCACCCACCTCGTACACCTCGCGTATGCGCGGGTGGATCTTCGCGACGTCGTCCAGCGCCTCCTCCAGGCGTGTCTCCTCGTCCATGGCGCCCCAGCGGGCGGCGTCCTGATCCCACGTGTAACTCGCGAGCAGGATGCCGCGCGGCGTCGTGGGGTCCGGCGTGGGGTAATTCATACGGCGAATCGGGAGGTCCGTGACAGTCGCGCCGCCGTAGATGCCGTCGTCCGTCTCCCAGATGCGCTCGCTGACCTGGAAGAGCACCTTTGTGGAGGCGGAGTAATTGAGCTGCCGAATCGCCCGCTGCTTCTCCCGCGAGAACGGCGTCATGACCTCGACCTGGCGCAGGACGGAGAACGGGAGCGTCACGATGGCGTAGTCGCCGGACACCGAATACCGACCGGCCTCCGTCTTGAAATGGACCGTCACCGAGTCGTTGTCCTGGTCGATGGCGTGGACCTCCGCGCCGAACCGGACTCGATCGGAAAGTTCGCGGTAGAACGCGTTCGGCAGGTTGTCCGAGCCGCCGACGATCTCCTGCATGTCCACGTATGCCTTGCCGAAGTCCTCGCGGAACTCCTCGGTGACGGCGTTGTTGATGCCGGCCTCCACGAAGTTCATGACGCCGTACATCTCGATGGCGCCCTCGGAGAAGCCCTTGAGCTCCAGGAACTCGCGGAGCGTGTAGCTGTCAAATTCGCGGACGATGTGCTCCCAGCCGGCAACCGGGTCGGCATCGAGCATCGCCACGAGGTCCTTCGTCGCCTCCTCCCACAGATCGGAGGCGGAGCGGCCGCGCTCGTGCTCCGCGACGGGGAAGCCAAGCTCCTCCGGCGTCAGGGCCGCCTGCTCGGCTGTCATTCGCCGGCCGCCGACGTGCACGAGGCCCTTGGGATTGCCCATCAGGAACGGCCGCAGCTCCAGGCCGAAGTGCTCGCAATAGCCGAGGGTCAGGTCGTGAACGCGCGGGATGCGCATCGCGCCGGCCTCGGCGTACAGGCCGGGAGCGAACTTGCGGAGGGTGTACACCCGCCCGCCGACGCGGTTCTGTGCCTCGAGGATCAGCGGATCGTGGCCAGCCCTCGCCAGCTCGTAGCCGGCGGCGAGCCCGGCCATACCGGCGCCGATGATGATGACCCGCTTGCCGGGCCCTGGACGAGCCTCGAATCCATTCACCTGGCAACACTCCCAGTTGCGACACCTGTCACGTCGCTACCACCCGGTGGCGGACGGTCAGACGATAGCTTCCGGTCACCGGGACCGTTTGTGCGTTGGATTCGGCTGCCGGGCAGATCGAGCAAGGCTACGTGCGGTAGGTGCCCGTCGCTCCTACGCTGAGCTTGCCGTCGTCGCTCTTGATCTTGCGACAGGCGAACGATCCGGACACGGACTTCGGGCTGCTGGCCATGCCGATCGTGCACTCGCCGGACTTCGAGGTGAAGGTCACGAGCTTGCCGTCGAGCATCAGCCCCCAGGTCAGCACGAGGCCGGCGTCGGTCATGCGGGTCCCACGATCGACGGGACCGTCGAGGGTCAGGACGTTCTGGAGCGTGTCAACCCATGCGGCGGTCACGGCGTTGCCGGCGAGGGACTGGCCGCCGTTGCCGGTGAACGAGTACGTGCCCTCGATGGCGCCGGTCAGGATCATGGACGCGGCCCCCGGGTCAGCGGCGATCGGGGCTGCCGTCGGGGCGCCCGCGGTGGCAGCTGCGCTCGCGGCGCTGGGGGCCGGTTTGCCGCCGCCGAGCAGCGCCAGCCCAATCAGAATCATGGCAACGAATCCCCCACCGGCGACGAGCCGCGGGTTACGACGGGCGAGGGCGCGTGCGCGACCCAGACCTGGCCATGGAACCCGGACGATGGCGCCTGGCTCGCCTTCCGGGACCGCGATCGGCTGGTCCAGGGTTCCAAGGGCCAGCGAGGGCTGCGGGGTGCCCGGCACCTGCGCGGCGGCTGCCGAAAGGGTCGCTGAAGCCGGAGCCGCCGCGCCCGCGGCGTGCTCGTCAAGGTCCTTGTCCGATTCCACCGTGCCGCGGCTGTACGCCGCGAGTGGCAGATCGTCCATCGATCGCCCGCTGACTGCCATGTATCGACGATCGTCGAGTCCGTCGAGGGCTCCGTCAATGCGCCAAGCGTCCTAGGCGGTTCGGCACCTTTCGACGAACCGAGCCATCCGTACCAATGCCTCCTCGAGGCGTTCGTACGAGGTCGCGTAACAGGCACGGACGTGCTGGGCCCCGGAAGGCCCGAAGGCACTGCCCGGGATGACGGCGACGTGCTCCTCCTCGAGCAGCCGCTGCGCGAATGTGTCCGCGTCGAGACTTGTCGAGGTGATGCGCGGGAAGGCGTAGAACGCCCCGCGCGGCTCGAACGTCTCGAGACCCATTGCGTTGAACCCGTTGACCACGAGCTTGCGTCGCCGGTCGTACTCGGCGCGCATCCGCTCGACGTCCTGCTCGCCATCGATGATCGCCGCGAGTGCCGCGTCCTGAGCGACGGTAGGCGCGGTCATGATCACGTACTGGTGGATCTTCAGGACCCCCTCGATGATCGCCGCCGGCGCGGCCATCCAGCCGATCCGCCAGCCGGTCATGGCATAGGCCTTCGAGAAGCCGCCCATGAGGATCGTTCGCTCGCGCATCCCGGGCAGTGCCGAGAAGGCACGATGGCGGTACGAACCGAAGGCAAGCCGGTCGTAGATCTCGTCGCTGAACACGAGGAGATCGTGGCGTTCGGCGATCCTGGCCAGCTCGTCCTGTACCGCGTCCGGCAGGACGGCGCCGGTCGGGTTGCAGGGGTAGCCCAGGAAGAGCGCCTTGGTGCGCGGCGTGATCGCCGCCTCGACGGCGGCGGGATCGAGCGCGAAGTCGTCCTCGAAGCGCGTTGCGACGTGGACGACGGTCCCACCCGCGAACAGGATCGCCGGCAGGTACGCGACGTACGAGGGCTCGTGGAGGATGACCTCGTCCCCGGCTTCGATCGTCGCCCGCATGGCGAGGTCCAGCGCCTCCGAGGCGCCGACCGTGATCAGGAGCTCGGTCTTCGGGTCGTACGCCACCCCGTACAAGCGCTCGAGGTGTCCCGCGAGCGCGCGTCGGAGCTCGATTGTCCCGGCGTTCGAGGTGTAGTGCGTCCGGCCCTCGCGCAGCGACTCGACGCCGGCCTCGATGATCGCGCGCGGCGTGTCGAAGTCCGGCTCGCCGATCCCGAGGCTGATCACGTCGGTCATCGTCGCGGCGATGTCGAAGAACTTCCGGATCCCGGAGGGCGGAACGTCCAGCACGCGTTGGGCCAGCGCCCGCTGGGCAAGTGGCACGCGCGGGTTCGTGGCAACCATCGTCGGGAACTCTAGCGCGCCGCGGGTCCCGGAAATCGGGCTGCCAGCGCCGCCGCGCGGGGGCGGATGGCGGCGACGGCATCCGGGGCCCGGAGCACCTCGTCGATGAGCTCCGCGATCTCACCCATCTCCGGCGCGCCCATGCCGCGCTGGGCGGAGCTGGTCGTGCCCAGGCGCAGGCCGCTGGGTCTGTCCGGCGTGCCGGGGTCGAACGGGATCACGTTCCGGTTCGTGAGGATCCCCGCCCCCTCGAGGGCGACCTCTGCGACATCGCCGGTCAGCCCGCGGCCGCGCAGGTCCACCAGCACCATGTGGTTGTCCGTGCCGCCGCTCACGATTCGATCGCCGCTGCCCGCGAGTGCGTCCGAGAGCGCGGTGGCGTTGGTGCGGATTCGACCCTGGATCTCGCGGAACGCGGCAGTGGCCGCGAACCCGAAGCACACGGCCTTCGCGGCGATCCGCCCGAAGTCCGGCGCGCCCTGCGTGCCCGGGAAGATCGCCCGATCGATCTTGCGGGCGAGCTCGCCCGTCGTCAGGATCACGCCGCCGTGCGGCCCCAGCATGGTCTTGTAGGTCGTGAAGGTCACGGCATCCGCGTGCGGCACGGGGCTGGGCAGCTCCCCTGCCGCGACGAGGCCGGCGACGTGGGCCATGTCCACGAGCAACTTTGCCTCGACCTCCGCAGCGATGGCGGCGAACGCCGCGTAGTCGATCGCCCGCGGGTAGGAGCTGCCGCCCGTCACGATCAGCTTCGGGCGGTGCTGACGCGCGAGATCGCGCACCTCGTCGAGATCGATCGTCTCCGTGTCGGCGCGCACGCCGTAGTGCTCGAAGCGATAGACCGCGCCCGTGATCGACGCCGGGTCGCCGTGCGACAGGTGGCCCCCGTGCGCCAGCTGCAGCGCGAGGACGCTGTCGCCCGGCTTGAGCAACGCGCGGTAGACGGCGAGATTCGCGTTGACGCCGGACCCCGGCTGCACGTTGGCGTGGCCCGCGCCGAAGAGCGCTTTTGCCCGATCGATGGCCAGCTGCTCCACGACGTCCGCGAACTCGGTCCCGCGGTGGTAGCGACGTCCCGGATAGCCCTCTGCCGTCTTCGCAGCGAAGACCGAGCCGAGCGCCTCGAGGACGGGACCCGACGCCTCACTTTCCGACGCGATCAGGTCGATCGTCGACGCGCGGCGGACTGACTCCGCCGTGATCAGGCGCGAGATCTCCGGGTCGAAGCCGGCAAGACCGCCGAGTTGGGACGAGGTCACCCGGCGGCGAGGGCGGCGGCGCGTTCCATCGGGGTGGGGCCGGACTGATCGTCGGCCAGGGCGAGCTGCGCCGGCTCCATGGAGCGCCACGACGCCGCCGCCGTGATCGCCTCGTAGGCGCGCCCGAAGCGAAGCAGCTCCAGCTCGGACCACGGCGGCCCGATGAACTGGAGTCCGACCGGCATGCCTTCGGAGAGTCCGCACGGTAGCGAGACGCCGGCAATCCCGGCCATGTTGGCGGGCAGCGTGCACGCGTCGGAGAGGTACATCGCGACCGGGTCGGCCGTCCGAGCGCCAAACTTGAATGCAACCGACGGCGACGTCGGCGCGACAAGGGCATCGATCCCCGAACCGAAGACCTGGTCGAAGTCCCGCTTGATCAGCGTGCGTACCTTCTGCGCCTTCAGGTAGAAGGCGTCGTAGTAGCCCGCGGACAGCGCATAGGTACCGAGCATGATCCGGCGCTTGACCTCCGGCCCGAACCCATCGCCCCGCGTTGCGAGGTAGTCGGCGATGAAGTCGCCACCGGGCAGGCGGAGGGAGTGGCCGTAGCGCACGCCGTCGTATCGGGCGAGGTTCGCCGAGGCCTCCGCCGGGACCACGATGTAGTACGTGGCCAGGCCATAATCCGTGTGCGGCAGCGAGACCTCCTCGATCGTCGCGCCGGCCCCTTCGAGGGCGCTGACGGCCTCACGAATCCGTGCCTCGACGCCCGCCTCCATGCCCTTGACGAAATATTCCTTCGGCAATCCAAGCCGCTTGCCGCGCAGCCAGCCGGCCGCCTCGTCATTGGAATCCGGCAGGCGGAGGAGGTCATCCGGGACCGGCACCGGGGCAGAGGTGGAGTCGCGCTCATCGCGCCCGGCAACCGCGTGGAGCAGCGCCGCAGCGTCGCGCGCGTCGCGGGCCAGGGGTCCGACCTGATCGAGTGACGAGGCGAACGCCACGATGCCGTAGCGACTCACCCGACCGTACGTCGGCTTGAGGCCCACGATGCCCGAGAGTGCCGCGGGCTGGCGGATGGAGCCCCCCGTGTCAGTCCCGATCCCGAATGGCGCGTGGAACGCGGCAACGGCGGCGGCCGAGCCGCCACTGGAGCCGCCGGGGACCGTGTCGAGGTTCCACGGATTGCTCACCGGCCCGAACGCGGACCACTCGTTCGACGAGCCCATCGCGAACTCGTCCATGTTCGTCTTGCCGAGGATCACGGCGCCCGTGCCGCGCAGACGCTCCGTGACATGTGCGTCGTAGGGGGCGATGTAGCCCTCGAGGATTCGCGACCCGGCGGTGCACTGGCCGCCCGCCACCGAGACAAGGTCCTTCAGCGCGATCGGGAGGCCGTGCAGCGGGTGCAGGGCGTCGAGCGCCGCACGGCCCTCCGCACGGGCGGCGGCGAGCTTCGAGTCGGCGGCGTCCGCCTCCGCCAGCGACTTCTCGCGCTCGATCACGAGCCATGCATTGAGCGCGTGGTTCTGGCGCTCGGCAACCTCAAGGTGCGCGAGGCTGAGCTCCCGCGAGGAAATCCCGCCGGATCGCAGGAGGGCGGCTTGCTCATGGCCGAGGAGGCGCGTTGGATCGGCGGTCATCGGACGGCCATCAGGCTTCGCGGTCGAGAATCGGCGGAACGACGATGAAGTCGCCCTCGGTGAGCAGTGCGTTGCGCAGGACCGCCTCGACCGTCAGCGACGCGTCAGCGACGTCCTCGCGCAGGATGTTCTCGATCTCGATCGTCTGGGCGGTCGGCGGGATCGCCGAGGTATCCAGCTCGGCCAGCTTCGCATACTGGTCGAGGATGTGGTTGAGCTGGCCCTCGAGCCGATCGAGCTCCTCGCCGGTCAGGCGAAGTCGCGCAAGGAACGCGACGTGTTCGACATCGGAACGGGTGAGTCCAGCCACCGGCGGATGATACTGAACACCGATGCCCACCCTCCGCCCGATGCTGGCCGCCGATGTCGACCAGGCGACCGACATGATCCTCAGCCACGACTGGGGCGTGCGCCGGGAGTTCCTCGCCTTCGCAACCAGCCAGCCCGCATGCACGCCGATGGTGGCCGCGGCGAACGGCACGATCGTCGGGACGGGCGTTGGCACGGCAAACGAGACGGTTGGCTGGATCGGCACGATCTTCCTCGCGCCGGCGTGGCGCGGACAGGGCCTCGGCCGGGCCATCACCCAGGCGATCATCGACCGGCTCGAAGCCATGGGTGCGCGCACGCTCGTGCTCGTGGCGACGGCGGACGGCCGGCGGCTGTACGAGACCATGGGATTCGAGGTCCAGACGCGCTACCGGATTTTCGAGGCACCCGGCCTCGCGGGGCCTGGTGCCTCTGCCGAGTCACGCTCGGTCCGCGGGTTCAGGGCCGAGGACCTCGAGGCAATCCTCGCGATTGATCGAGACGGAACCGGCGAGGACCGCGGCCATGTCATCCGCCGCCTCGCGACGCCAGAGACGGCGCGCGTGGCTCTCGGCATCGATGGCACGATCGAGGGCTTCGTCATCCGCGCGCCGTGGGGAGGCGGCGCCACGGTCGCACGATCCGTCGAGGCCTCCCTCGACATCGTCGCGGCGCGACGCGTCAGCGCAGGCCCGGATGGGCGGGTGCGTGTCGGGCTGCTCCAGGAGAACGCGTCCGGCATGGCGCAGCTCGAGGCGATCGGCTTCGCTCCGAGCTGGTCGGCGCCGCGCATGATCCGCGGCGAGCCGCTCACCTGGCACCCGGAATCGATCTGGGGCCAGTTCAACCACGCGATCGGCTAGCCGCGCGCCCTGGGCCGCCGAAGCAGGCCGTGAGCCGGTGCGGCTCGGGCGCCGGTTAGCTGCGAACGGCCGCGAGCGCCCGTCGCGCCTGGTCGAGGTGCACACGATCGTGGCCGGCCAGCATTCGGAACATCAGGTCGAAGCTCTCCTCACCGCGCTCCCGGTGGATCGCCACGCGGGCTCGATCGGCCTCGCTCGCGCCGCGCCACAGAGTCACGTTCGAGGCCCGCAGCAGGCCATATTGGCCGAGGAGGTCGTCGGGGTCCTCGTCGTCGCGGTGGAGGTTGTCGACCCACAGATCCTGGTCGTAGCCGATCAGCTCCGGTCGGTCGTGGGCGAGGACCCAGCGATACCGACCGGCCATGACCAGCTCGGCGTCCGCGATATGCGCCAGGCAGAGGAGCACGGACCACTCGCGCGGCGCAGGGCGTGTGCGCAGGTCCGCGCCGGCGTGGGCGACGAGGGCACGCGCGTCGGCAGGACCGTGCGACTGCACGTCGGCCGGGTCCTCGTCGCCGAGCGCGGCGAGGAGCATCTGCTGGTAGGCCTTTGCCTGAGCGATCGGGTCAGGTGGGGTTTGCATGACGGTCATTGTGGCCCCTCGAGCAGGGCGCGGAAGGCGTCGGCGCCCAGCACCGGAACCCCGAGCTCTTCCGCCTTGGCGAGCTTCGAGCCTGCCCCGGGACCGGCGACGAGGTAGTCGGTCTTCTTCGACACGGAGCCGCCCGACTTGCCGCCGGCCGCGCGCACGGCCGCCTCAGCCTCCTCGCGGCTGAAACCCTCGATGGATCCGGAAACCACGACAATCTTGCCCGCGAGCGGCCCCTCCGCCACGGCGGCGCGCGGCGCCGGCAGCTCCACCTCCACCCCGGCGTCCGCGAGGTCGTTCAGCACGCCCTCGCCGGGTCCGCCCGGGGCGAACCAGCTCGCGAGCGCTGCCGAGAGGGTCGGGCCAACGCCGTCGAGCTCCTGGAACTGCTCCGGGCTCGTGCCGGCCGTCTCGTGCAGCTTCGCCGCCGCTCGAGCGAGCCAGTCGTCGCCGGCCGGAACTTCCGCAGCGAGCCAGTGGGCAACCTCGATCGCCGTCGTCCAGCCGACCTGCGGGATGCCGAGCGAGGCGATCACCCGCTCCAGGGGGCGACGGCGAACCTTCTGGATGGCCGCATGCAGGTTCTCCGCGCTCTTGCGCGCGAACCGGTCCAGCGACTCGAGTTCCTCCACCGTGAGGCGGAAGAAGTCGCCACGGCGCTTGACCATGCCCCGCTCCAGGAGCTGCGAGAGCACCGCCCAGCCCAGTCCGTCGATGTCCATGCCGCCCGCGAAGTAGCCAAACTCCTGGCCGACCCGCGCCGGACACGCCGCGTTGGCGCAGTAGTGGCGGACGGCGCCCTCGTCGCGCACTACCGGCTGGCCGCACACGGGGCACGCCGCGGGCATGTCCCACTCTCGTTCGGTGCCGGTGCGCTTCGCCGCGATGGAGCGCACCACCTCCGGGATGACGTCGCCCGCCTTCTGGAGGACGACGTGATCCCCGATCCGGATGTCCTTCCGGCGAACCTCGTCGAGGTTGTGGAGCGTGGCGCGCGCGACGGTCGAGCCCGCGACCTTCGTGGGGCGCAGATGCGCCACGGGGGTGAGGGTCCCCGTGCGCCCGACGTACGCGACAATGTCCTCGACCACCGTCTCGACCTGCTCCGGCGGGTACTTGAACGCGATCGCCCAGCGCGGTGCCCGGCTGACCATCCCGAGCCGCTCCTGCTGCTCGAAGGCGTCGACCTTCACGACCACGCCGTCGGTCTCGTACGGCAACCCGTGGCGCTTGTCCTGCCACGTTTCGGTGAACGCGATCACTCCCTCGATGTCGAGACCGGCCTCCCGGTTCGGGTTCACGGTGAAGCCCAACGCCATGAGCCGGTCGAGGGCCTCGGATTGACTCGCGAGCTGGAGCGGCGTCGCCTCGTCCTCGATGAGCTGGTACGACCACGTGCTCAGCTGGCGCGCGGCGGTCACGGTGGAGTCCTTCTGGCGGAGCGACCCAGCGCCGGAATTCCGCGGGTTGGCATACAGCGGCAGGCCCGCCTCGCCGCGCTCCGCGTTGATGCGCGCGAACTCGCCCTTCGGCATGTACACCTCGCCGCGGGCATCGAGCGAGACGAGCTCCTGGAGTCTCGCGGGAATCGTCTTGATCGTCCGCAGATTCG
>JBDSZH010000033.1:0-11996 GCA_039925225.1 Candidatus Limnocylindrales bacterium
CGATCCTGTAGGCATCGTCGAGGTCGCCGTGCCGGATGAACGCGAACGTGCTGAGGACGGCCGATCGGCGTTCCATCGGTCGATTCGAACGGGCCAGCTGGTAAAGGACGTCGCGCGGCTTGTCCCGCAAGTATTCGCCGACGACCCAGATCGCGCTCCGGTCGACGAGGTCCCAGGTGTTTATGCGGTCGTGTCGGCGGATGTACAGGTCGAACAGCGCCTGGCGTCGCTCGGCGGTGGTGGCTCTTCTGCGCGCCTGGAAGTCCATGACGCTGACCGCACCAACCTTCGCGGCGTGGTCCGGGCTGTCCAAGAGGATCTCGACCTCGGCAGGCGTCATGTCCATGCACGCCTTGGCGAGCGCGAAGATCTGGCCCATGCCAACGGGCGGCCTTAGCTCGCCGAGCTTCGAGATGAACTCCTGGGCGCTGACCGCTGTCATGAGCGCGATTGCACCATGGCATCCAGATTACGGCTTGACCGGGCGCGAGACCTTGGAGCTGGTCCGGCTTACCCTTTCCGCAAGCAACGCGACAGGAGGTCGACATGAACTTCAACAATGTCCTCATCGGCTCGGAGAACCCCGAGGCACTCGTGGAGTACTACACGAAGCTGTTCGGCAAGCCCGGGTTCGAGGAAGGCGGTTACGCGGGCTGGCAGCTCGGATCGGGATTCATCTCGATCGGTCCGCACTCGGAGGTCCACGGCAAGAGCGCGCATCCGGGCCGGATCATCCTGAACATCGAAACCACCGACGTCCATGGCGAGTTCGCCAAGCTCAAGGCAGCGGGAGCGATCGTGATCCGCGAGCCGTATGAGTTCGAGGGCATGCCCGGCTCCGCGCTCGCGACCCTGGCGGACCCTGACGACAACTACTTCCAGCTGACGACCCCGTTCGAGTCGGCCGGCGAGGGCGCCGCCTGACGATCGGCCACTTGCGGGCGCGCGGGAGGTCGGCCGATCACCTGATCCGAACGGACGCGAGCATGGCATCGAGCTCCGCCTTGTCCGATGCCGGAGTGTCCGGGCCGGAGACGACGTCGAAGACGACGGTGCCACTGCCGACGTCGAGGAGGTAGAAGTCGTCGATCTGGGATGCGCCCTGGTGATACCGGGCCTCGCCCACGCCATCGGTGTAGCTCCGGAACTCACCCCCGTCGCAGCCGGCGAACACGTGGTCCTCGCCGACCTGGGTGACTGGCTGATCCGCAGGGACGGTGAGGCGCACGTGGACGCCTGGTCGCCCGGCCACCGTGACATCCCGAGGTGCCGAACCCTGGCGGTCGTGCTGCGCGGACAGGGCGGCAGCGATCGCGGCGGCGCCGCGCGGGGCCGACTGGCCTCCATCGGCCCAGTTGCATGGGTCGGTGTACACCACGATATCGACGGGGGTCCAGTACAGCAGGCCCGCGAAGTCGTTTTTCAGGATCGCGCCGTCACAGCAGGTGTGCCAGCCCGCCGGCACGTCGACCGTGATCCCGAGCGTGCGATCGAGGCTGTAGGTGCCCGCCGGCACGATGTCTTGCGTCGGCAAGTCAAGCACGTCGCCTGTGCTCGGGGTAGAGGCGGCCACTGACGCGGTCGCAGTCGGTGTGCCGCCGCAGCCGGCGATGATGAGTGCGGCGACGGCGACGCCGATGAGCGTTCGCATGGAGGTCCTCCTGGGTGGACAGGCCGCGCGGCGGTGCCTCGCACATCAAGTGGCGCGCCGGCCTACCGAAGGTTCCATCTGGCCAGAAAATCGAACGCCGGAGGCGATTTCGGAACCTTTGCACCCGGAGCGGGCACATCATTGGTAGCGCGGCAGGTCGCCGCGGCCAGGGCGGTGGTGAGCAGTGCGCGAGCTCGTGATCCGGGCGCGGGGCGGCGATCGTGATGCCTTCTCGCAACTCGCGGCGGAGTCGATTGGTCGGCTCACGGCCGTGGCGCGGATGATCCTGCGTGACGAATACGCCGCCCAGGACGCGGTCCAGGAAGCCCTGATCGAGGCATGGCGGTCGCTCCCGGGCCTGCGCGAACCGGAAAAGTTCGATGCCTGGATGCGACGGCTGCTCGTGCGGTCGTGCTTCAAGGGGGTCCGACGGACAAAGCGTGTCAACGCAGTCGAGATTCGCTTGACGCCCGCCGACGAGCCACTGACGACCGGTCGTGAGCAGGCGTTCGGCCTCCAGGACCAACTGGAGCGTGGCCTCGCGCGCCTTCCCGCCGAGCAGCGAGCCGTCGTCATCCTCGTCTACTACCTGGACCTGCCGCTCGCTGATGCCGCACAGGCGATGGGCATCCCGCTCGGCACAACCAAGTCCCGACTGAACCGTGCAACCCAGGCGATGCGCGCCTCTATCGAAGCCGATGACCGGGAGCCGTCCCGCGCAAGGGAGAAAATCGCATGACGCAGGACCGGTTCTCCGCCCAGCTTCGACAACATCTCCTGGAGTCCGCGAACGAGCGCCCGGCCGACGGCCAGCTGGCGGCGGTTGTCGACGCGGTCGCCACCACCAGGCAGCGGCTACCGCTCGTGGCGCGCCTGACGTTGAACCCGGGTCGCATCGGCCTGGTTCCCTCCGCAGCGGTTCGCTTCGGGCTGGTCGCGGCGGCGCTCGCTCTTGCGATGACCGCTGGGGCGTTGCTCGCCGGGACGACGAGGCCAACGACGGTTTTCGAGGGCACGTGGACCTCTACCGACCCTGGCGACGGCAGCGCACAGATCCTCGTCGTGGGGCCCGGGAGCACACCTGCCGTCTACTTCGAGGATGGCTACGCGACCGGCGCGGCCTGCGTCAACGATGTCGTGAAGCGCTTCACCGCTCGTGGCGTCGGCGAGATCTCCGGCAATCGCCTCCTCATGGCATTCCCAGACGGCGGCGGCTGCGGCCTCATCACGGTCGAGCTCGGCGGTGACGTTGAATACGTCGCGGCCAGTGACACGCTCGTCGGATCGGACGGCCTTGTTTGGACCCGCCCAATCGATCTCGATCAAAGCAACACGAGGCCGCCGACCACGCAGGCGCCGGCGACGCCGACCCCGTCGCCTCTCGGGGACGAGACCTTCACGTCGGCCATCCACGGCATCTCGATCGACTACCCGTCGGGTTGGACGATCATGCCCGCCACGCTGCCGTGGTCCGGGGTGGCAGGTGCCTTCGACTCGCCGTCGGTGGACGTGCTTTACCCTCCGGATTACGACACCCGCCTGATCCTGCTCATTGCCTCCGGGCCGTACGGGGACCTCACCCCGGCGGAGTGGTCGAGGCTGACCCTCAACGAGATCTGCGGCGACGCTGTCGCGCTGGCTGAACCGTGGGTGGTCGACGGCGTCGACAGCACGGTGTTCACGTGCCCGTATGCCAAGGCCGCCTTCACCTACGACGGCATTCTCATCCAGAGCGGCACCCTCATCCGAGCGGAGGATCGGGGATACATGATCCAATTTCTCGACCGTGGCCACGGCGCCCGCGTCGACACGTACGACGAAGACTGGTTCCGTTCGATGCTCGAGTCGGTCGACCTGCGCCCGGAGGATGCGGTCGACGCGGTCCCCGCGGAAAGTCCCTCGGCCTTCGAATGCACTGATCTGAAGGGCGGCGGAACCTACGCCGCCAACGCCGGCTCGCTGTCGCTGAGCGTGACGGTGCCCTCCGCCTCGGAGATGTACTGGCAGGGCCTTCGGGACTCGTTCTACCTCGCTCAGGACTCATGCCTGTATGGAGGCCCGGTCAGAATCACCGCGAGGCTGGCTGAGCAGATGTACAAGGACATGTGCGCCTGGGCCGGCACCGGCGTTCCGGTCGGAGATCCGGCGGTTGGAGCCGCCATTCTCGCCGCGCAGAAGGGCTTCACCATCACCGGACCGACCGCTACGACCGTCGACGGCCACGCCGCGATCCGGATCGACATCTCGGTGCCGGTCGGCTTCGATCTGACCGCCTGCACCGATGGGATCGTCCGCCTTGGCGAGGGTGTCGGCGGCGAATCCATCGCCCTGTCGATGGGTTTGGGCCAGACCGCCTCGCTCATCCTGGTCGATGTCGGCGGGCTGACGCTCGCTGTCACCGCACTCTACCGGGAGGACGACAGGACACCAGCCCTGATCACGGTGGTCGACGAGATCATCACCTCGATGCGCATCGCGCCGTAGGGAGCTCGCTGCGCCGCCAGCGAGGCGGCCGCGCGGCGCCTTGGACCGAAGGCGCGAACTCGGCACTGCTCCATGAGGTCGACACCATTGTCGACTCCATCGGCATCGAGCACTAATAATGCGAGGGCAGGTCAGTCCAACACGAGCGCGGCGAGGCGCTCCGGATCGCCGAAGACGTCGATCTCGGAGATTCGGTCGTCGCGGAAGGCGAAGGCGAGGACTGCGAACGGCCGGCCCTGGTTGAAGGCCACGAAGCCCGGCGAACCGTTCACCATTGCGTGACGCGCGCCGGGCGCGAGGTTGCGGAAGGTGAGTGCGCTGTTCGCCACGGCCGCGGCACCGTGGAACTTCCTGGGGGCGTTCGCGATCCCGAACGGCCCGGCCGTTCCGAAGTCCGCGCGCACGACTGCATCCGGATCGAGGATGCGAACCAGCGCCTCGAAGTCGCCGCCGCGCGCCGCGGCCAGGAACGCATCGACGAGTTGCCGCTGGCGGGTCGGCGACACGGGCGAGGACGGGCGATCGCCGCGTACGCGCCGCCGGGCGCGGCTGGCGAGCTGGCGGGTGGCGGTAGGGGAGCGCTCGACGATCGGCGCAATCTCGTCGAACGGCAGCCCGAATGCGTCGTGGAGCACGAAGGCGAGCCGCTCCGCTGGGCTGAGCGTCTCCAGGACGACGAGCATCGCCAGCCCGACGGAATCGGCGAGGACCGCCTGCATCTCCGGCTCCGGGCCGCCCTCGAGCTCGACGATCGGGTCGGGGAGTCGGAGGCTGGCGGCCTCCTCGTGCCGGGCTCGGCTGGAGCGCAGGCGGTCAAGCGCCAACCGCGCGACCACGGTCGTGAGCCAGGCGCCGAGGTTGTCGATCGCCCCGGTATCCGACCGGTTGAGTCGGAGCCACGCGTCCTGGACGGCGTCCTCTGCCTCGGCTGTGGAGCCGAGCAGGCGATACGCGACGGCGCGAAGGCGTGGCCGCTCCGCCTCGAAGCGTTCAGCGAGCCAGTCGCGATCGGTCACGTTTCCTCCTCGGTCATCGTCGACCGGTTGACGACAACGATGCACCGAACGTGACCGGAGGACCTATTCGATGACCGAAACCCGAACCGCGCCCGAACCCGGAGCCGCCGCTCTCGACCGACCCCCCGCCGCCGACGGCGTCCACGGCAATCGCGCGCCGTGGGTGGTCCGAGCCTCGACGCCGCTGACGAATCGGCTCATGCGCCTCGGTATGCCCACTGGTCCGAACGTGCTCCTCACCGTGCGCGGGCGAACTTCCGGGCTGCCGCGCACCGCGCCCGTCGCAGTCGTCGGGATCGATGGTCGGCGCTACGTCATCGGCGCGTATGGCGATGTCCAATGGGTGCGCAACCTGCGAGCGGCTGGCGAGGGTTCGATCCGGCTCGGCGGCCAGGAGGTCCCGGTGACCGCCCGCGAACTTGAGCCCGTCGCCTCGCTTGCGTTCTTCGACAGCACAATGCCCGCGTTCATCCGCCGGCTCCCTCGCGTCGGTCGGGCGTCCGCGGCGGTTCTGTTCCGGTTCATCGCGCCGGACATCCTTCGCGACCCCGCCCGCGCCGCCGCGGCGCGACCGGTCTTCGAGCTCATCGCTGCGCCCTTAATTCGAGGTCAAGCGCGGCGGTAAGCGATCTCCCAGTTGACGGCCCAAGTGGTGCCGCCGTCGAGGCTCGCCTCCCACGTCCACCGGAATCCGTCGGGCTCGACGTCGCGAAAGACCATGCGCTGCAGCACGTCTGGGCCGAGCTCGGGCGCTGACCGGGCGAAGGCGAATAAGCCATCGACGCGTTCGCCCGTGAAGTCGAGGTAGGCACCATGATCGTCCACCCAAGTCTGGCGCCATGCGCCGTGGTCAGCGTTGAAGACCGACCAGCTGCGCCCGTGAAGCGCACCCTCGCCACCGGACTCAACCGACTCCTCGAACTGCTCGAGGACGACCCGGTCCCGGAGCTTTCGCGTGATCGTGTTCGTGCCGCGACCCCCGTCGGCCCAGGTCCCCTCCCAGGTTCCGAGCCAGAAGTCGAGCTCGGTTCCGTCGAAGCTTCCCGTGTCCACCGCCGGAGTCTACGCAGCCGACCGGAGCCAGGTCACCGCCGCGACCCACGAGCTGGTCCGAGAAGAACTCGTGTTGGAGCGCCGATCCATCCCGCTTCTAGCCGGATGGGATTGCCCACCGAAGCATCCAGACCGCTCTGAAGAGACCCACGTATCGGGCTGGGTCGTCGGTCGGAATGGCGAACGGGAGCGCGCCCCGCAGGCACTCCTCTGCGACGATCTGCCGGCCCGTGTCGGAAAAGACCTCCGCCGGCGATCTGGCGAAGACGTCTGGCGTGACGATCGTGCCGCTCACCAGCTCGGCCGCGAGCTCATCGCGAATTGTCTCGACCGGAACGGCGCTCTGGATCTGGGGAGCAAGGCAGAACTCGACATCGGCCTCGTACCACATCGCGCCAGACGGGGGTGCCGACGAGCGCCCGCTCGGCTTCCAGCCGAAGACGGTCAGTAAGCTTTGGCGCGGCGTGACCGCCTGGACGCCGAGTTGGAGGATCGGCGTACCCGCCGATTCCGTCGGTGCGATCGAAGGTGAGAATGCTGCCGACGGAGCGGCCGTGGGCGTTGCGTCCGGATGGGAGGGCGCGACGGGGGAGGCCTGGTTCCCACAGCTCGCGATCACGAGGCTCAGTACCGTCGCGAGCGCGAATGGTCTGCGAGCGCGCATCGCGGGATGGTACAGGCTGGGCAGTGGCATCGGCCAATGATCAGTTGTCGGCACGTTTGGCGCGCTGGCGCACCCCTCGACCCTAGGCGCCGATCCCGACGACGAGAACACCGGGGCTGAGGGAGGCGCCGCTCGTCCGGGCAAGCTCGCCCGCCGCACAACTGGACGATCCGCAGAGTCGCTATTAGGGTCCGCGCATGAGCGACCACCTGACGCCTGACCAATTCCACGCCTCTGAGGGCACTGCCGATTGGCGCGTCCTCAGCGAAGGCGCCACCGCGTACTTCAGGACCGGATCCATCGCCTCGGGGGCGAGATTCGCTGCTGCCATCGGTGCGCTGAGCGGGATCGACGCGTCGGGCAGACAGGTCGACCTGCGGCCGCATGGCGTTACGGTGCGCCTCCTCTCCCGGAGCGCCGAGTACTTCGGCATCACCACGGATGAGCTCGAGCTGTCGCTCGCGATCTCCGCGATCGCCCGCGAGCAGGGCCTCACCGCGGATCCGTCGGCGGTCCAGACGATGCTCATCGTGCCGGGTGTGCCGGATGCGCGGAGCGTGATGCCGTTCTGGCGCGCGCTCCTCGGGTACGTCCCGCGCCCGGACAGCCCCGAGGAGGACCTCGTCGATCCACTGGAGTTCAACCCGGGCTTCTGGTTCGAGGGCATGGAGCAGCCGCGCGGCGATGGCGGTGGCGCGATCCACCTCGCGGTCTGGCTGCCGCCGGAGCTGGCGCAAGCGCGTGTCGATGCTGCGCTCGCGGCGGGTGGGCGGCTCGTCCGCGATGCCGAAGCGCCCGCATGGTGGACCTTGGCTGACTCCGCCGGCAACGAGGCGGACGTCTCGACGACCACCGGCCGCGGGTAGGTACCGACCGACGTGCGCTACCTGGTCCTCCTCCGCGGGATCAATGTCGGCGGCAAGAACAAGGTCTCGATGGCGGCCTTGCGCGCCGCACTCGAAGGGCTGGGCTTCTCGAACGTCTCGACGTACATCGCGAGCGGCAACGTGCTGCTCGACTCCGACCTGAGCGCGGCCACCGTCGCCGAGAGGATCGAGGCCGCGCTCCCCAAGGCGTTTAAGCTCGACACCAAGATCATCAAGGTCGCCGTGCTCTCGGCGGACGAGCTCGAAGCCGTGGTGAAGCGCCGGCCCAAGGGCTTCGGTGAGGATCCTGCGAAGTACAGCAGCGACGCCGTCTTCCTGATCGGCATCGATGCCGCCGACGCGATGACCGTCTTCCGCCCCCGCGACGGGGTCGACTCGGTCTGGCCGGGCGACGGCGTGATCTATCACCAGCGGCTGAGCTCCCGCCGAACCGAGAGCCGGTTCAACCGGATCGTGGGCACGCCGATCTACGCGTCAGCGACCATCCGCAGCTGGCAGACCACCCTTGCGCTGCTCGAACTCATGCGGAAGCGCTGAGGCGCTGACAGCTGCGCTGCAGACTCCGAATGGGGATTCCTCAGTTTCGAGCTACCGGATCAGTCCTTATGATGCGGTCGGAGGATTCGAAGCGCGATCCGATGTCGTTTCGACTGACGCTGGCTCGAGACCTGGGCATGAAACGCGGCCGCATTACCGGTTCATTCGTGATCGAATCGAAGCAGCAAACCTCGGACTTCTATCGAGGGGTCGTGCAGGGCCTCCGCGCCTGGACTCCAGCAGCTCCTAAGCTTCCGTCCGGTTCACCTGCCGAAAGTCCAGCCGCATCTTCCGAGCCGCCTTCGTTCACGGGGCTCAGATCGTGAGTTCGGAGAGGCCGACGAACCGAGAGCCTGAGAATCTCGCCGAGAGCCTGAGAATCTCGACTCGCACGTCCGCGTTGCCATCACTAATCGAGAAGCCCCCGTGGAGGAACGGGGGCTTCTCGTCTCGGAAGAGACCGCCTGGTTCAGGTTCTGCCGTGCTATCCCGGCGATGAGCGTGCCTCCGTCATCGATGGCCAATCCGGCAAAACCCTTGAAGTCGATGGTTCAGCTGCAGCCGCTCGTGGAGCCGCAGTTGAGGCACTTGTAGCAAGAGCCGTTGCGGATCATGATCGAGCCGCAGTCCATGCACGACGGGGCGTCTGCCTGGGTGGCGAAGGCGACCTTCGTGCCCCCCAGGTTGAGCGTGATCCCGCCGCCGTTCTTGGTGCCGCCATTGGAATGCCCGTTGGCGGCATGCCCATTGGAATGTCCATTGGAAGTCGCGCCGGCGCCGACCGTCGCGAGGTAGCCGAGCTCCACGCGCTCCGCCTTCGGAGCCGGCTGATCGATGGCCACGGCCGTCGCCTTGGGCTCGTCGGCCGCAGGCTTCGCGGGTTCGATCACCGGCGCGACCGCCGGAGCTGGCTGAATCGCCACGGGAGCGGGATTCGCTCCGAAGCTGATCGAGCCAGCGGGGGCATCCGAGCCGACCGCTGATCGATCGATGAGTCCGAGCGATGCCTTCTCGTCGTCGGGAAGGAAGCGCGAACCCATCCACCGGAAGATGTAGTCGACGAGGCTCTTGGCAATCGGGATTTCGCTGTTACCCGTGAAGCCGCTGGGCTCGAACCGGACGTGCGCGAACTTGTTGACCAGGTCGCGCAGTGGCACGCCGTACTGGAGTGATACCGAGACGGTGGTCGCGAAGGCGTCCATCAAGCCACTGACCGTGCTGCCTTCCTTGGCCATCTTCAGGAAGATCTCGCCGGGCTGGCCGTCCGGGTAGAGCCCGACGGTGATGTAGCCCTCGTGGCCGGCGATGTCGAACTTGTGGGTAATCGCCGTGCGCTCCGACGGGAGCCGGCGGCGGTGCGGCTTGCCCGCCTCGACCTGTGTTTCCGCGAGCTGCTGCTGGAGCTGGGCGATGATCGACTGCTGCTCAGCCGAACCCTCGTCCTTCTTCTTGCCGGTGGAGAGCGGCTGGCTGCGCTTGCTGCCGTCGCGGTAGATCGCGATCGCCTTCAGGCCGAGCTTCCAGCCCTCCAGGTAGACCGACTCGATCTCCTCGGCCGTGGCGGCCTCGGGCATGTTGACGGTCTTGCTGATCGCGCCGGAGATGAACGGCTGGACCGCCGACATCATCCGGACGTGACCCATGTAGTGGATCGATCGCTCGCCGTTGACGGGCTTGAACGCGCAGTCGAAGACCGACAGGTGCTCGGGCTTCAGAGAAGGAGCACCTTCGATGGTCTCCTGCTCGTTGATGTAATCCAGGATCCCCTGGACCTCGTCCGGGCCGTAGCCGAGCTTGCGCAGAGCCTGCGGCACCGTCTGGTTGACGATCTTGAGGAAGCCCTCGCCCACGAGCTTCTTGTACTTGATGAGCGCGATGTCCGGCTCGATGCCGGTGGTATCGCAATCCATCATGAACGCGATGGTTCCGGTGGGGGCGAGCACGGTGACCTGGGCGTTTCGGTAGCCGTTCTCCTTGCCCAGATCAAGCGCCTCGTCGAACACCTGGCGGGCCGCCGCCAGCACGTTCTGCGGGACGGCCGATTCATCCAGCTGGTACGCCGCGTCGCGGTGCTTCTCGATGACGCGGAGGAAGGGCTGGCGGTTGACGTCGTACTCGAGGAACGGGCCGCCGTGGTCGCGCGCGATCACCGACGACTGGCGGTATGCCTCGCCGTGCATGATCGCGGTGAGCGCCGCGGCGAACGCGCGACCGTCCTGCGAGTCGTACGCGAGACCGCGTGACATGAGCAGGGCGCCGAGGTTCGCGTAGCCCAGGCCAAGCGGCCGGAACTTGTGGCTGTTCTCCTCGATGCGCGGCGTGGGGTACGACGCGTTGTCAACGAGGATCTCCTGCGCGGTGAGAGCCAACCGGGCCGCGTAACGATAGTCCTCTACATCAAATTCGCCATCCTCGCGAACGAATTTCATAAGGTTCAGGCTAGAAAGATTACACGCCGTATCATTTAAGAACATGTACTCACTACAATTGTGAATGACCAGGCCATTCGCAACGAAGTGGCTGGTAACTGATTCGGTCAAATCGAAGACAGGTTCGATACCGAGTTGCGTCACGGATGCGACCGCATCGGTCATTGAATCGGCGTAGGTCCCGACGGTGGCGTTGAGCCGAGTCAGGGCGCCGCTCTTCGGGCTCTGCGGCGCAAATCCGATCTCCCGCTCGAAGATCCGCCGAGATGAACGGCTGATCCGGAGGGAGTGCATCTCCTTGACGGCGTACGTCTTCATCCCGCCTTTGCCGTCGGGCAAGAGCGCCTCGAACCGACCGCCGCGTCGATTCTCGTACAGCTTGGACTTGATGCCGAAGCCGAGGAGGAGGCGCTGGACCTGGACCACGAGTTCGAGGGACGTCGAGTCCAAGCTGACATAGCCCTTCGTGCCGTCGTAGTTTGCGACGGTTCCATCCGCCGTGAACAGGCCCCGGAGGAGCGCTGCCATCGACGCCCGGTCAAGTCCAAAGGCGGCTGGTTTGAAGCGCTTGAGTTCCGATCCTTCGTCGAGGATTGCGTACTGCATGAAGAGTTCGACAACTGGTCGAGAGGCAAATGCGAGCTTCGAGCCCGTCGGCGTGAACGAGACGTGGACGCCATCGTTGCGCCCAACCGAGCCGGCGACCTTGAGCAGCTGCTTCTGGCCGTTGACCGCCTGGGCTGCCGTCTCGAGGACCGCCGCTTCGTCTCGGTGCATGGTGATCTGGATGATCGGCTGCTCGTTGCCGCGGATCGTGGACCAGGACAGGTTGCCGTCGCCCACGGCGAGGCCGATCGCCTGGGCGAGATCGCCTTCGATCGAATCCGCGCCGAACGCCGGTCCTTCGAGGTAGATCTCGTCGCCAATGGATAGATCCTTGACGGCGACGTCGCCCCGTGTCGTCGCGACCTTGTGGTCCGCCGTGATGTTCACGCGGTAGCCGGACTTCGTCTTGAGTTCGAAGACCTGCTTCTGTCCCGTCGGGAAGATGCTCGTCACGCGATGCGGCTTGCCGTCAGAACCGATGACATTGGCGGTCTCGCCGACCATCGACTCGATCGATCGCCAACCTTCGTCCGTCGCCACCAACGTGTCGCCGGTCACGCACGGGTTGGACGCGTAGATCCGATCCGTGTTCGCGGACGTGTGCCAGTCGTTGATGGTGGTGTCGTACTGAATGCCCGGGTCGCCGCAGATCCAGGCGGCATCCGCCAT
>JBDSZH010000034.1:0-7288 GCA_039925225.1 Candidatus Limnocylindrales bacterium
CGACTGCGAGGCGCGCGTCGTCCGGAGCGAGCACCCCTTTCACGACCAGCGGCATGGAGCTCCATGCGCGGATCTCCGCGATCGACGCCCAGGTGAGGCCCTCGATCCGCTGATCCTCGATCGCGCCGTAGCGTTGGAGACGGACGTGGTCGGCCGCGTCGAGGTTCGGCAGCGCCGGCAGCTCGAACCCGGAGCGGACGTCGCGCTCGCGCTTGCCGAGGACGGGCAGGTCGACGGTCAACACCAAGGCTTGGTAACCGGCCGCCTCGGCGCGCTCGACGAGGGTTCGGCTGTAGTCCATGCCACCGATCACGTACAGCTGGAACCACCGTACGGCGTCCGGCGCTGCAGCCGCGACCTCCTCGAGCGACATCGACGAGGTTGTCGACAGGCAGAACGGAATGCCTGCCGCTGCCGCTCCGGCGAGCATCTCGGCTTCGGCGTTGGGATGTGCGAGGCGCTGCGCGGCCATCGGCGCGATCGCGACCGGGAGGCTCGAGCGGCGGCGGAGGAACGCTCCAGAGACGTCGACGGTCCGGACGTCTCGAAGCACCCGCGGGACGAACCGATGGTGCCGCCACGCCCTGACGCTCTCGGCGAGCGTGACCTCGTCCCAGGCGCCGCCCGCGACGTAATCGAACGCCGGCCCGGCCATCCGCTCCCGCGCCAACGGCTCGAAGTCGGCGAGGTTGACGATCGAAGCGAGCTCGTCCGGCGACATCGTCTGGGTCATTGCTGGTCAGCGTATCGCGCAGATTGATGGTTTTCGGCCGCGATCCACCGCATTTCTTGCATGGGCCGGACTTCCGCGATTGAGCCGCCGCGACTGAGCTGGCATTGAGCGGCCCTGCTCCCTCCGAAGGGGCCAGAAATGGGGATCGGAGGTCAGGGCGGACCTACGACGAGGGACCAGATCGACCAAGTCGACGCCGTCCAAGCTCGAATCGAGTCGGCGTGGCCCTACCCTGAGGTCCACAGCGACCCAGTCAGGCCGTTCCTGGTCCCTTCCGAGGGACCACGGGAACGGGCGCCACCGCAACGGGCGCCTGGTATCGAGCCTGAGCGGGCTGCCGGTCCTGCCTAACCGGTGATCTCGAGGCCGGCGAGCGACGCGAGGAGCGTCTTGCGCCCGATCTGCGGGTCGCGGAATGCGATGGTGACTTCCTCGTCGCTGCGGGTGAGCTTGGAGCTGACGATGATCCCGTCGCCCCAGCGGGGGTGGCGCACGCGGTCTCCATCTCGGTAGCGGCGTTCGCCGGGGATGACCGGCCGGTCGATGGGTGCGGCTCGCGGTTGGCGGTCCCTTCCCGGGGTTTCGACATCGCGCATTGCGGCGTCGGCATGGTCGTCGCCCCAGGCTTCCACCGGTCGGCGCCCGAACGTGCCGGAGCGGGCGCCGCCCGCGAATGCCTCGCGTCGGGCGGCAAGGTCGCGGGATGGCTGGAAGGCCTCCCCGGGACGCGGCGCACCCGGACGCCCACTCCCCTCTCGGAACGCACCCGCGCCCGGCCGGATCGGACTCCCAAAGCGCGTGGCGCCTCGCCCGAACACGAGGTTCAGGTCGTCCGGCGCCTCGTAGTCCGCGCCGTCCTCCGTGCGGGCGCCCAGGCGCGGGCCGCTCATCAGCTCCGCCGGGATCTCCATCAGGAACCGCGACGGCTCGGCCATCCAGCTGGTGCCGGGACCGCGTCGCGTCGCGCGCTGCCAGGCGTGCGACAGGTACAGGCGCTCGCGCGCACGCGTCATGCCGACGTATGCGAGCCGGCGCTCCTCCTCCATCGGCCGCGGATCGGGGTTGAAGCCACCCTCTGCCTCGACAGCGCGGCCCGTCGGGAACAGTGACTCCTCCAGGCCGCCGATGAAGACGACAGAGAACTCCAGGCCCTTCGCGGCGTGGAGCGTGATCAGCGAAAGCATGTCTGCGTCGGACTTGTAGCTGTCCTGGTCGGCGACGAGGGCGGTCTCTTCGAGCAGCCGGTCCAGCGCGTCGTCGGCAGACAGGTCGTCGTAGCGCGTTGTGACCTCGCGCAGCTCCAGCAGGTTCGCCCAGCGCTCCTCGCCCTCCTCGGTGCCGTCCGCAAGCATCGCGCGGTAGCCGGATCGCTCCAGCACATCGTCCAGCAGCTCCGGCAGGGGCAGCACACCGACCCGGGATCTCAGGCGGCGGATCAGCCCGACGAACTCCGCGATCGCGGTCCTCGCCCGCCCCGCGAGCTCCGGAATCTCGCCCTCTGCCGCCCGCTCCAGCCCCAGCCAGTACGGCAGGCCCTCGCGCGCCACGAACTCCCGCACGACCCCGATCGTCTTGTCGCCGATCGCCCGCGCCGGGACGTTGATGACCCGCTCGAAGCTCACCCCGTCGGCATCGGAGCGCAGGACTCGGAGGTACGCCAGCGCGTCCTTGACCTCGCGCCGGGAGTAGAAGCGCGTTCCGCCGACCACCTGGTAGCGAATGCCGTAGCGGAGGCACGCCTCTTCGATCGCCCTCGATTGGGCGTTGGTTCGGTACAGCACCGCGATGTCGCGGAGCTTCACGGTCCCGCCGTCGTCCGCCCGCCGCGTGAGCGCCGAGCCGCGGGTGCCGGTGAGCTCCTCCACCCGGCGCGCGATCCACTCGGCCTCTTCTTCCTCGTTATAGGCCTCGAAACGCTCGATGAGCCGGCCGCGGTCGTTCTTGGTCCAGAGCTTCTTGTCCGTGCGGGCCTGGTTCTTGGAAACGACGGCGTGAGCGGCGTCGAGGATCAGCTGGGTGGAGCGATAGTTCTGCTCAAGCTTGATGACCGTTGCGTCCGGCCAGTCGCGCTCGAAATCGAGGATGTTGCGGATGTCCGCGCCCCGCCAGCCATAAATCGACTGGTCGTCGTCGCCGACGACCGCGAGGTTGCGATGCTTCGCGGCGAGCGCCTTGATCCACAGGTATTGGGGCCGGTTCGTGTCCTGGTACTCGTCGACATGGAGGTAGCGCCAGCGCTCGTGGTATCGCGCCAGGGTCGCGGGCGATTCGTCGAACAGGCGGACGGCATCGAGCAGGAGGTCATCGAAATCGACGGCCCTCGCCTTCTTGAGCGCCGCGACGTACAAGCGCGCCAGGCGCGCCACCTGCACGATCACGCCGGTCGCGAGCCGCAGCGGCGGAATCTCACCGGGGTCGACCATGTCGTTCTTCGCCCGGCTGATCGCGCCGAGGATCGCCTGGGGGCGGGTCTCGCCCTTCGCCTCGAGACCCTCCTCGCGGAGGATCTGCTTCATCAGCTGCTGTTGGTCCTCGGTGTCGTAGATGACGAAGCGTCGATCCAGCCCGATCGCCTCGCCGTCCTTGCGCAGGACCCGGGCGCAGATCGAATGGAACGTGCCGGCCTGGACCTCCTTGCCCGGCTCGCCGACGAGCCGGATGATCCGCTCGCGAAGCTCGGCGGCGGCCCGGTTCGTGAAGGTGACCGCGAGGATTCGCCACGGGGCCACGTTCTGAACGCCCACCAGGTACGCGATCCGATGGGCCAGCACGCGGGTCTTGCCGGAGCCCGCTCCCGCGAGAATCAGTACGGGACCGTCCGTGGTCGTGACCGCCCGCGCCTGCTCCGGGTTCAGCCGGCCCAGGATCTCCCGGCGTCGGGAATCGGCGACCTCGGCCTGGTAGCGCTCTTGCTCTGCCTTCGCCTTTGGGTCGCGGCCTGCCTCCGGATCCGGGCCGTCTGGCCCGTCCGCCTGGCGCAGCCACTCGGGCTCCTGTGGGGCAGTGGCGGGCAGCTCCGTGAGCTCGGAAAACGCCGTCCCCTCGACCGGCGCGTCCTCATCCGAGGCAGCCTTGCGCCGTCGCGACGGGTTCGTGGGAGTCACCCCGCGATTGTATTCGTCGGCCCTTCGCGCCCCGTTACCCGGGCAGCCGTCAGAAGAGCGGGATCGTGAACGTCTTGCCAGTGAGGAAGGCGGGCTTGTAAATGAGCGTCAGGTTGCCGAGCGACGCCTTGGGGATCTCGTAGGTGATCCAGCCGGAGTACGTGCCGCCCGCGGTCATGTTGTTTGCGGAATAGAGGTGTGGAGCCCGCCCGGGCCGCCACGCGTACGACTTGGCGGCGGCGTCCTTCAGCTTGAAGTCGGCGGAGTCGAACGACGTAAGCTTGATCGCATCGATCTGGATGAAGACCGTGTAGAACACCTTGCCGCTGCGCGGCTTGACCTGGCTGGTTCCAGCCCACAGTTCGGCATCGACGACGGTCATGTACTGCTCGTCCCCGATCAGCAACTTGACGCCGATCGCGGGAACGATTGGCGGGGGCTCGGTGATCGGCGGTGCAGTCACCGGCGGGGCCGTGACCGGTGGAGCAGTCGCAGGCGCAACAGTGACTTCCGCTGTCACGAGGGGTGTGAGGGACGCCGCCGCCGTCGGCTCCGGGGTGGGACTCAGCGTCGGTCCTGCCGCGCTCGGAACGGTCGTTGCAATCGACCCACCGCATGCCGCGATGAGCAGCGTCATGGCCACGGTGGCGAGGGCAACGCGGGAGCGCGGGGATGGCATGTCGTCCTCGTTGGGGAGGCGGCCAAGGTAGCAGTTCGCTAGATCCAGCCTCGCCAGCGGGCGATCGCCAAGGCGGCGACCTCGAACAGGACTACTGCGCCGAGGATCAGCCAGAATGCGGCCGGGTCCTGGTTCGGCACCGGCACGATCACGTTCATGCCGAGAAAGCCGGCAGTCAGGGTCGCGGGCAGGGCCAAGACGGTCGCGAGGGTCAGGACGCGCATCACGTCGTTGGTTCGTTGGGCCGTGCGGGTCATGAGGATGTCGAACGAGCCCAGGGCAACCTCCCGCGTCGACTCCAGCGATTGGATCGCGCCCTCGAAGCGTGCGGCGACCGCGAGGAAGACGTTGGGATCGACCGTGGCGATGCCACGTCCAAAATCCGGTCGGCCCAGTACGGCAAAGAGCTCACGGTGCGCCGCGAGCAATCGCCTCAGACGCCCGATGCGGCGGCGGATACCCACCAGCCGGGCAAAGAGCTCGGTCGTCTCCTGTCGCGCGAGCGCCTTGGAATCGACCTCATCCAGCTCGTCCTCGATGCCATCGATCGCGCCGTGGTACGTCGTGACGACCGCGTCGAGCATGGCCGCCACGAACTCGGCCGAGTCCAGCTCGCCGATGGAGGCATCGGTGGCGATCCGCTCGTCCATCGCGGCGAGAAACGTCAGGGCCTTGGCGTGGCTGGTGATGACCACGTTGGGCGCCGCCACAACGTCGAGCCAATCCGCATCGGCTGGGTGCTTTGGATCTGGCTCGGCTGCCAAACGGAGATGGAAATGCTGCCCGTGGAGCTCCACGTGCGGTTGCGTCGAGGGCGAGGCGAGAGCCTGCTCCGTCCCGACGTCAAGGTTGAAGTGGCCAACGAGCGCACGAATCTGTTCGGGGTCCGTCTCGCCCGGCAGGTCGACCCACAGCAACTGTCGAGCCGTCGGACGCGCAGCGAGGGCCGAGTCGAGGGTAAGGACGCGGTCCGTCCGGTCGGCGTCGAACAGCCGAATTCGGACGCCGCCCGATTCGAGGCGATTCGGATCTTCCGCGGCGCCAACCAAGGACATCCTCCCGAGCGACCAGTCGACCACGCGGCTCCGCAGGATCGTATGGACCTCGCCTTGCGACGCGCTCACGGCGAGCTTAGCGAAGAGAACAGTTGTGTCGCATGGTCCGGCTTCTGGAAGTGACCGACCGTTGCGCCGGGCATGACTCGGGCCCTTGCACGTGGGACGGTAAGGCCGGTCAGACCACGGGGAGTGCCTAGCCCGGGTTGGGAATCAAAGAGCCCGGGCCGTCGCCGGCCCGGGCTCTGGTTTGCTGCGCGGTTGAACTAGAAGTCCATATCCCCGCCGCCGCCGCCGTGGCCGTGCCCACCGGCGCCGCCAGCCGCTGCCTTCTCGGGGATGTCCGTGACGAGCGTCTCGGTGGTGAGCACCATCGCGGCGATCGAGGCGGCGTTCTGGAGGGCGGAGCGGGTCACCTTGGCGGCGTCCACGATGCCCTTCTTGAACATGTCCCCGTACTCGTTGGCAAGAGCGTCGTAGCCCTCGCCGGTCTTGAGGCCCTTGACCTTCGAGACCACGACCTCGCCGGACTGCCCGGCGTTGTCGGCGATCTGGCGGGCCGGCGCCTCGAGGGCCTTGCGCACGATGTCGACGCCAACCTGGGCGTCGCCGTCGAGCTTGACCTTGTCGAGGGCCGGGATGGCCTGCAGGAGGGTGGTCCCGCCGCCGGCGACGATGCCCTCTTCGACGGCCGCGCGGGTCGTCGAGAGTGCGTCTTCGATGCGGTGCTTCTTCTCCTTGAGCTCGACCTCGGTCGCTGCGCCGACCTTGATGACCGCCACGCCGCCGGCGAGCTTCGCGAGGCGCTCCTGGAGCTTCTCGCGGTCGTAATCGGAGGTGGTGTCCTCGATCTGCGCCTTGATCTGGGTCATGCGCGCCTTGATCGCGTCGGGCGAACCTTCGCCGTCGACGATCGTGGTGTCGTCCTTGGTGGCTACGATGCGGCGCGCCTTGCCGAAGTCATCGGCGGTCACGGAGTCCAGCTTGCGGCCGATCTCCTCGCTGATGACGGTGCCGCCGGTCAGCGTGGCGATGTCGCGGAGCATTTCCTTGCGGCGATCGCCGAAGCCCGGGGCCTTGACGGCCAGCACGGAGATGGTGCCCTTGAGCTTGTTCACGACGAGCGTGGCAAGCGCTTCACCATCGACGTCCTCGGCGATGATGAGCACCGGCCGGCTCAGCTGGACGGCCTTCTCGAGCGCCGGGAGCATGTCCTGGATGCTCGAGATCTTCTTATCCGTGATGACGATGACGGCGTTCTCGAGAACGGCCTCCATCCGGTCCGGGTTGGTCACGAAGTACGCCGAGATATAGCCTCGGTCGAACTGCATGCCCTCGGTGTATTCCTTCTCGAGGCCCAGGCTCTGGCCCTCCTCGACAGTGATGACGCCATCCTTGCCGACCTTGTCCATCACCTCGGCGATGATCTCGCCGACCTCGGGATCCGCGGCGGAGATGGCGGCGACGGCCGCGATCTGCTCGCGGTTGTCGACCGGACGGGCGACACGCTTGATCTCCTCGACGATCGCCTCGACCGCCTTCTCGATGCCGCGCTTGACGACCATCGGGTTGGCGCCGGAGCTGACGACCCGGAGGCCCTCGGCGACCATCGCCTGGCCGAGCACGACCGCGGTGGTGGTGCCGTCGCCGGCGACGTCGTCGGTCTTGGTCGCGACCTCCTTGAGGAGCTGCGCGCCCATGTTCTCGAACGGGTCCT
>JBDSZH010000035.1:0-7310 GCA_039925225.1 Candidatus Limnocylindrales bacterium
TGTTGCTGCTCAGCGCGATCTCCCATTCCGCCGCTTGGGCCACGATGCGCGCGCGCGGAAATGCCTTCTTGCCGTCCGAGCGCATGAGGCCGCCCGCGTGGTCGAAATGGAGGTGGCTCATTACGACAAGGTCCACCGTCCCCGGGTCGAAGCCCGCCGCTTCCAATGCGGGAACGATCGCGGTGCCTTCGTAGCCGCGCATCGCCACGGTCTTCTCGGGCAGGCGCTCGCCAATCCCGGTCTCGATGAGGACCCGGCCGGCGGGCGTCTCGACGAGCAGGCAGTTGAGGGCCTGGAGCAGCCGATGCTCGTGATCGATCTCGTCGGTCACGAGTCGGTCCCACAGCAGCCGCGGCACCGGCCCGAATAGCGCCCCCGCGTCGCTCCGGAACGTGCCCGCCTGGATCAGGGAGACGCGTGTCCCGCCTCCGAGGTCCGCCGACCAATCGACCGCATCGTTCGCGGCCACCAGCTATTCGCCCTCGGTGAAGTCGCGGTGGAAGGCCGACGCGGTCGGCTCGGACTGGCCCTGGTACTTGGAGCCGAGGTCCTTACTGCCGTACGGCCGGTCGACCGGGCTGCTCATCTTGAAGTAGCTGATCTGGCCGATCTTCATCCCGGCGTACAGGGCGATCGGCAGGTTGGCCACGTTCGACAGTTCGAGCGTCAGGTTGCCCTTCCAGCCGGGATCGACGTAGCCCGCAGTCGAGTGGATGAGGAGGCCGAGCCTCCCCAAAGAGCTTTTCCCTTCGAGCCTGGCGACGAGGTCGTTCGGGAGCTCGGTCCATTCGAGCGTCTGGCCGAGCACGAACTCGCCAGGGTGGAGGATGAACGGCTCGTCGTCGGCGATAGTGAGGAGCTCGGTCAAGTCCGGCTGCTTCTGGCGGACGTCGATGTACGGGTAGCGATTGTTCCGGAAGACGCGGAAGCTGCGGTCGAGGTGGAGGTCCACCGACGACGGCTGGAGATCCTGCGGGTCGTATGGTCGAACGACGATCTCGCCCGCTTCAAGTGCGGCGCGGATGTCCCGGTCAGAGAGAACACTCATCGGCGGAATCATCGCATGCTCGGAGGGTCGCCGGCGGCCGGCCGTCGACCGCCGAGCCGCGGCGCGACGAGATGTCGTTCAGATCCCCTTGAAACTATGAAATTCGATGCATCGGAGGGTGCTGATCACGCCCTTTTACACCACGTCCCAGGACTTGCCCCTTGACCGCACTGTGATGGGCGCCGCGCGGTCCAACCCTCAGGCAATTGATGCACCGAAGTTCATCAAATCCTCGGGAACTGAATGAAGCACCGGCGCCGGCACACTCGGGTTACGATCCCAAGATGACCGACCGGGACGCGCTGCTTCATCGGACCGCCGAAATCGCGGCTGACTTCATCGACGGGCTCCCGACGCGGCCGGTGGGAAGGCCAGTGGACCTGCGGGCACTGCGGGCGGCCCTGGACGGCCCGCTGCCTGACGGTCCAAGCGACCCCGCAGCCGTCATCGAAGCGCTGGCGCGCGGAGCGGACCCCGGCATCATCGCCACGGCCGGCCCCCGGTACTTCGGATTTGTGATCGGCGGCGGCGTGCCAGCCTCGCTCGCGGCGGACTGGCTCGCGAGCGCGTGGGACCAGAACGCGGGGCTGTACGCAATATCGCCGGCGGCGTCGGTCGTCGAGGAGGTCGCAGCGCGCTGGCTCGTGGAGCTCTTCGGCTTGCCGCAGGGATCGAGCGTGGGCTTCGTGACCGGCGCGACGATGGCCACGTTCACGGCGCTCGCCGCGGGCCGGCATCGCGTCCTCGAGCGAGCCGGCTGGAACATCGAGGAGGACGGCTACGTCGGCGCGCCGCCGATCGAGGTCGTGGTCGGCGACGAGGCGCACGTGACGGTCTTCGTCTCGCTCCAGATGCTCGGGTTGGGGCGCACGCGCGTGCACAAGGTCGCCTCGGACGACCAGGGACGAATGATCCCTGCGGCCTTGCGCGAGGTGCTCGCCACGATCGACGGCCCGACGCTCGTGTGCGCCCAGTCGGGCAATGTCAACACCGGCGCGTTCGACCCGCTCGAGGAGATCGTGCCGATCGTCAGGGAGCGGCCAAACGCATGGCTCCATGTCGACGGAGCCTTTGGGCTCTGGGCCGCGGCCACGCCCGCGCTGCGCGATCAGGTGGCTGGTCTCGCGGGAGCGGACTCCTGGACGACCGATGCCCACAAGTGGCTGAACGTGCCATACGACTCCGGGATCGTGATCTGCCGCGACGTGGCCGCACACCACGCGTCGATGACGCTCGGTGCCTCGTATTACGTGGAGACCGAGGGCGGCGAGCGCGATCCGTACAACTGGGTCCCGGAATCGTCACGGCGGGCGCGCGGCTTCCCGATCTACGCCGCGCTGCGCTCGCTCGGGCGGCAGGGGCTTGCCGACATGATCGACCACTGCTGCGCGCTCTCGCGGCGCATCGCCGACGGGCTCCGCGAGGCTCCGGGGGTGGAGATCCTCAACAACGTCGTGCTCAACCAGGTGTTGGTGCGATTCTGGCCGCCTGGCGGCGGCGATGCGGCGGCGATCGATGCCTTCACGCGGCGCGTGATCGCCGCTGTCCAGGCGGATGGGACCTGCTGGGCCGGCGGCTCCACATGGCACGGCATGAGCCTGATGCGCATCTCTGTCTCGAACTGGTCCACCACCGAGGCCGACGCGGACCTGTCAGTGGAGGCGATCCTGCGCTGCGCTCGCGAGGTTGCCGCCGGCTGACGCTACGCGGCCCCGGTCAGTGCGAGGGTGGCTTCGTGCCCTTCTGCTCCCAGAGCGAGTCGACCTCGCGCTTCAGGTCCTCGAGATCTTCGAAGCTCTGGTAGACGCTGGCGAATCGAACGTACGCGATCTGATCGAGCATCTTGAGCTTGGCCATCGACAGCTGGCCCACCTTCGAGGACGGCACCTCGCTCACGCCCTCGCTGCGAAGCTGGGCCTCGATCTGATCGGCTGCCGCCTCGGCCGAGCCATCCGGCACGGGCCGTCGGGTCAGCGCCTTGCGCAGCCCGTTCGCGAGCTTGGCGCGATCGAATTCCTGGCGGGTGCCGTCGCGCTTGACGACGAGCAGGCGCGCGGCTTCGACGCGCTCGTAGGTCGTGAATCGGGTGCTGCAGGCGGCGCACTCGCGGCGTCGTCGGATCGTTGCCGAGTCGTCCAGGTCGCGCGAATCGACCACCCGGGTGTCTCGCTCACCGCAGATAGGACATCGCATGCCGGTGTTGGTCCTCCCTTGCACCACTAGCAGTTGTGGTGCGCGGCGATCTTACCACTACATCCTGTACTGTCACGCTCCGGGAACGCGGCGGGAACACGTCCCTGCAAGCCTTCGGCAAGCAATTGACCAACGAGGGCGCGCCAGGGTGGCTGCCCCGTGCAGGGCGACGGAGGACACGGGTGACAGCTCCACAGCAGCGGCAGGGTGCGGCGGGCCGGGGCCTGTCACGAGTCGCCGTGGTCGGCATCGTCGCCGCCGTCGTCATCGTCCTCGTTGCGGGCCTGGTGTTCGCCCGGCAGCTCCTGGGCCCTGATCAGTCAACCGTGTCGGCTCCCGTCAACCTCGGCGCGCACGTGGAGATCAGCCCGGCAGCCGCCTTCCTGAGCGATATCGGCCAAACGCGGCAGCTGACCGCCCATGCCTTTGACGCGGCAGGCAGCCCGAGCACGGGCGCGGCAACCTGGAGCTCGTCGCATCCGGCCACGGTGGAAGTGGCCGCCGACGGCATGATCACCGCGAAGGCGCTCGGCTCATCGACCATCAGCGCGGTTGTCGGCGGCGTCATCTCGGCGCCGGTGCTGGTCGTTGTCGCCGGGCCCGCCGCCGGCGTGATCCTGGTCAGCGACGAGCAGATCGTGGGCCAGCTCGAGCCGACCGACCCCACCGCCGAGCCCGCCTTTGGGAACACGTACCGAGTCGCCCTGACGGGTCTCACGCCGAAGGTCGGTGACCTGCTCGGTGGGACCGGCGAGAAGCCGCTTGCCGGCAGAGTCGTCGCCGTCGACGGCGCCACCGTCACGCTCCAGCAGGTGCCCCTCGCCGAGCTCGTGCCCGACCTCGCCATCGATGAGGTGATCGACCTCGCCAACGCCCGGATCGTGGTCCCCGAGGAGGTGGCCCGCCTGTACAACGTCAGTCGCAACGGCGACACCTACGACTTCACGCCCAAGGCCAACTTCAACGACCTCCTGCCGACGTCGAGCAGGAGCGGGGCTCAGCTGGCCATGGCCGGCCCACTGCCCGACCGCACGCAACTGGTCAACGCTGCCGGTGGCGCGCAGGGCACATCGGCGCTGCCACCGTTCAGCAAGTGCGAGGCCCTGACCACGCCGTCGAGCCAGACGAGCCCGCTCTCGCTGGCTGGCACCAGCCCACCCTCGTTCTCGTTCGACGTCCACCCCACTGCGACCATCCTGATTACGGCGCAGAACGGCTTCGAGAAGGTCCTGATTGGCTCGACGTTCAAGGTCACCGCGAAGGCCACGCTCAAGGTCGCGGCAGCCTTCAGTGGCTCCTTCGGCTGCGAGATCGAACTCTGGAAGTTCCTCTTCCCCGCGCCAGGATTGCTGGGCCTGGCCCTTGGCGCGATCATCCCGATCAAGGCCGGCTTCACGGTCTCGGGCAAGGTGACCATCGCCTCGATCGAGCTCGGTGCCGAGGCATCGGCCGCAACCGCCCTCGAGCTCGGTGTCGCCTGCCCGGCCGGGAGTGGCTGCGAACTCGTCAACAACATGGCCGACGTCACCACCACGTGGAAGCCCATCGTCAACGGTCCCACCTGGTCGGATCTCCGCCTGCAGCCCGCCCTCGAGGTCTTCGGTGCGGCCGAGGTGCTCATCGGGCCGCCCTTCGTCGATCAGCTCCAACTCAACCTGCTGCGCGCCAAGGCCGGGGCCAAGCTGGGCGCCGACTGGGCACCCAAGCCCGTGCAGATTGCCGACGGGGCGTATGCCTCCAACTATGCCCTGACCCTCGAGGCGGGCATCAAGGTCGGACCCAAGCTGACCGACATCGCCGCCCTGCTGGGCACGGCCGACATCCTCTCGAAGGAGTACAAGGTCAGCACGGAGCTTGCCCACTCGCCGACCGGCAAGGTCAGCTTCGACAAGCCCACCTACACGACCGGTGACAGCGGTGTCGCAACGGTGGTCATGGATCCGGCCAACCTCACGTTCCTCGGTGGCTACAACATCGAGCGGCTGCTGCTCGTGCAGCACCTGCCGGGGGAGGAGCGCGTGCTCGACACCAGCGCGGGCGCGTCCCAGGGCCAGCGCGAGTTCGAACTGCGCTTCACCGCCACCGGCCCGATCGCTGCGTCAGACCTCTACGCCTTCGTGGTGACCAAGGTGCCGGCACTCGACTTGTTCGCGCTGGAGTTGGCGGGGGGCAGCTCGGGTGGCGTGACCGCGGATTCGAGCGCGAGCGTCTACGGAGTCGTGGGTTGTCAGCAGTGGATCCCCGCGAACCAATGTACGGAGTGGACCAAGACCCGGCCCGAATCGACGCCGTTGTGGCTGGAGACGAAGAACGCCGGCGAATCCGGCGCGATGGACATGTCCGCCAACTCGCAGTTCAAGGTCGATGAGGATCGGCTTGCGAACGGGGCGCTGCGTGCGGTGACGATCTCGGGGACGCTGTCCGTCAGGGTGGCGAATGGCGGCCAGGCCCGGACCGGCGCCGAGTACGACCTCGACTTGGAGGGTCTCGGGCCGCTCTTGCAATGGACCGGAACCGTGAGCGGCCAGGTGACGGGTAGCCCCGTCTCCGACACCACGGCCGCCAACACCTCTGCGAATAGCCAGCTCGTGATCAGCATCGACTGCGGGGGTGACGAGCTCGAGTACCGTTTTGACAAGAGTGCCGGTGGCTCGTTCCCTGCGTCGGCCAGCGGAGCCGATTCTCCTGGCGAGCTCGTCGACGTCGAGGACGGCTCCTGCGATGTGAGCTTCGACGTCGGCGTGAGCGCCGCGCCAAACCACATGGAGGCTCCCGGTCAGACCGGGACGGCGAAGATCACCTTCTCCATCACGATCGAGATTTCGGGCACCGGGTAGGCCAACCTGTGGAGGGCCCGGCGCGCGGAACCGAGATCTTCGTTCTTAACGCCGATGGCTCGAGCTCGGCGAGGCTCGCAGGCAACGCGTTCTACGCGGCGTCGCCCGTCTCGCGGCCCCGTAACTCCGCGAGCAGCGCCTTTCCGATTTCGAAGAGATCGCCGACGACGACGAGGTCCGCGAATTCCGCGATGGGCGCGTCAGGGTCGCGGTTGATACCGATGATCGTGCCCGCGGTCTGCATGCCGACCTTGTGTTGGATCGCGCCGGAGACCCCCAGCGCGAGGTACAGCTGCGGCTTCACGATCTTGCCGGTCTGGCCGATCTGCTGCGCGTACGGGATCCAGCCCGAGTCCACGGCGGCGCGCGTCGCGCCGACCGCACCACCGAGCGCCTCGGCGATCTCGCGAACGAGCGCGAAGCCCTCCTCGCCTCCGACGCCGCGCCCGCCGGCGACGATGACTCGGGCTTCCTCGATCGGCAAAGCAGCCGCCGCCGCCTCCTCGAGGCGCTCGACGATCTTGACGAGCGGCAACTCGGCACCCGCATCGGCGGCTCCGGTTTCCACTTTGCCGGCCGAGCCGGCGGCCTCCGCGGTGACGACGTTCGGGCGAACGGTGACGATCCCCCACTCCCCGTCGACGAACGCCGACGTAGTCACGAGCTTCCCGCCGAAGACGCTCATCTCCACCGACGGCCCGCCATCCCAGGCGACAGCCGTCGCGTTCACGAGGACCGCGCGCTCCAGCAGCGCGCCGAGGGTGCCGGCGACGTCGCGCCCGTCCGGACCGGCGCCGGTGAGGACCGCGCCGGGAGATTCGGAGGCGAGAATCGCCGCTGCCTGCTGGGCGGCTATCTGTGCCCAGGTGTGCCCGCCGACCTCTGGCACTGCCACCGCGATGACGCGTGCTACGTAGCCCGCGAGCTCCTTCGCCGCGGCAGACGGATCCGCCGCGACGACGATCCCGACGGCTGTGGATCCGGCCGCCCCGGCAAGCGTGCGGGCAAGCGTCGCGACCTCGGTCGAGCTCTTCGCGAGCGAGCCGTCGGCACCAACTTCTGCGACGACCCAGACCGCGCCCGGCATCAGATGAGTCTCCGCGAAGCGAGCAGGTCGACGATCGCCTTCGCGCCTTCCTCGGGCGTGCCTCGGACCACCGTCGTGGCGCCGCGCGCCGGCGGCTTCGTCGTGCCCGTGACCTTCGTGCGCGCCGCCGCGCCACCTAGCGACG
>JBDSZH010000036.1:0-3416 GCA_039925225.1 Candidatus Limnocylindrales bacterium
GACTTCTTGCCGTGCTGGCCGTCCCCGCCCTGGGCCACGAAGCCCGGGATGATGCGGTGGAAGATCGAGTCGTCGTAAAAGCCCTTCTTCGCCAGGTCGATGAAGTTCTTGGTGGCCTTCGGGGCCGCCTGCGTGAACAGGTCGACCTCGATGTCGCCGAGCTCGGTGGCGATCGTTGCGCTGGTCATCGGTGGCTCCTCGTGCTCAAGGTGCGGTGGATGGCGCGCCCGACGGTGCGTTGGTCGGCGCGATCGTCGGTGCCGTGGTGGCTGCGGGCGAGGCGGCGGCCGCCGGTCCGGCACTGACCGTGACACTGGTCATCACGATCGGGTCCGACGGGGTCTCGGCGCCCCCGGAGGCGTTGAAGATGGCGTCGGCGACGTCCATTCCGGAGACGACCTCGCCGAAGATCGCGTACGTGTTCGCCGACACGAGCGGCGGCTCCGCCTTGTCGTCGAGCACGATGAAGAACTGCGAGGTCTGGCTGTTCGGCTGCGAGGTCCGGGCCATTGCGAGCGTGCCGCGCTTGTACTTGGTCGCGACCGGCTCGTCCTTGATCGCATACGGGATCGGGCCTGTGCCGGTCTTCGCCGCCCCACCCTGGATCACGAATGGCGTGCCGTCCTCGAGGGCCGCAGTGCGGTGGAACACGCTGCCGTCGTAGAAGTGGCAGGTCACGAGAGCCACGAAGTTGCCTGCCGCGATGGGTGAGAGCACGGCGTCGATCTTGAGGACGATGTCGCCCTTCGAGGTCGAGATCGTGACCGTGCGTGTCTGGCCGGCCGCCAGGGGAGCCGGCTGCTCGGTCGGGCACGTCCCGTCACCGACGACGAGCGTCGAGGTGGGGCTGCCGCTCGCGGACGGGCTCGCCGCGGGCGTTCCGAACGGATTGCCAATGAGGATCACCGCCGCGGCGATCGCGACTGCGGCGACGGCGAGTGCGATGTACCCAGTGTTCGAATTGCCCGAGCGACCCCCACCGGAGCGACCGCGGAGCCGGGTCTTCGGGCGAACGCCGCCAACCGCCCGTTTCGCCGCGCGATTCGCCGCTCTGGAGCCGGGCCGAACGCCGGCCTGCCCCGCGGATCCCGGCGCGCTGGTGGCGTCGAGATCCTCAACTCCGCGGCATCGCCGGCGATGGGATCCGGTCGCGGATCGGAGCGAAGGCTGCGGCCCTTCGACGGGACGCGGCGGCCTGAACGACTGGACGGACTCATGCGGCGGCCTCACGGGCGGTCTGATAGTCGATCGCCCCGGACAGGAGCGCCTCGCCGAGGATGATGCCCGCTGCGCCCGTGTCGCGCACGCGACGGACGCCCGCGAGGTCCGAAACGCCCCCCGCCACGATCAGCTCGGCGTCCACGGTGCGCGCGAGCGCGGCAATCTCCGCGATCTCCGATTCGCCGGTCGCGTGGCCGAGGACGAAGCGGCGTACGCCGCGACCGACGAGCTCCGAGACAAGGTCGCGCAGCGTCGGCGGGCTTGCGCGATGCCAGCGGAACGCGGCGAGCCGGTCCGCCCGGGCGTCGAGCCCGACTGCGAGCCAGTCGCCGGCCACCTCGACGCACGCCCGCAGTAACGCGGCGTCGTCCGCGACGGCGAGGGACGTCACGACCCGGGTCGCGCCCGCCGCGAACGCGACCCGGATCCCCTCGGGGGAATCGAGGCCGCCGGCGAGCTGGAGTGGCGTCGCAATCCGCGAGGCGATCGCGCCGATCACATCTGTGTTCACCGGCGCGCCGGTGCGCGCCCCGTCGAAATCGATGATGTGGATCAGCGGCGCGCCCTGCGTCACGAAGTGCTCCGCGATTCGCTCCGGCCGGTCCGTGGGTGCGCCGATGCCCGCGGAAACGCCGGGCCAGAACACGACCCGCGAGCGCCCCTTCTCGACGTCGATCGCCGGGATGACCAGCACGCCCTAGCCTGCGTCCCCGGCCGGCGGGACCCCAATGACCGGCGAGACGCCCTCGCCGTGCAGCGCGCGGCGATGGAAGCTGATGGGCAGCGAGCCACCCCGCAGCAGGGTGTCGTGGAAGCCCCGCAGCGAGAACGCGGTCCCCAGGCGACGGCGTTCCTCGTCGCGGAGCGCGAGAAGGAGGACCTTGCCGAGCAGGTAGGACAGGTTGTAGGTCGGCGTGTACGTGTAGCGCCGCGCCTCGGCGAGGGCGTTCGGGCGCTCGAAGCCAGTGTGCTCGATCAGGAAGTCGGCCGCCTCCTCGATCGACACCTCGCCGCGGTGCATGCGTACGTCGAGCACGATCCGCGCGGCGCGCCAGATCGCGTCTGTGGCAAGCGCGACGCGGAAGGCCGGGGCGTCGTCGAAGCCCTGCTCGCGCATCATCTGCTCGCTGTACATGCCCCAGCCCTCGACGAACTCGGGCGCCTCGACCTGGGCGCGGGTCAGTGACGGGTGTCGTGCCGCGAGCGCGAGCTGCAGGTGGTGGCCCGGGTAGGCCTCGTGGATGCTCGTATTGCTGATCGCGGCCCGGTAGTGCTCGCGCATGGCCCCGGGATCACCGTCCACATCCGGGGTGACGACATAGATCCCCAACGGCGACGCGTCCCAGCGCGCCGGCTCGAAGTACGCAGCGAACGGCATGGTGCCGCGCAGGTGCGGCGGTGTCGCGATCACCTCCACGCGCTCGTCGGGCGGCACGGTCGCGATCTCGTGCTCGATCAGGTGACGGCGAGCGCGAGCCATTGCGTCGCGGTAGCCCTCGAGCGCCTCGTCAAACGTCGCCGGGTGGTCGTCCTTGACTCGTTCGACGACCTCGGCCTCGGTGGCGGCGGGGTCGATCTCGCGCGCGGCGGCGGCGCGATCCGCGTGATTGCGCTCGATCTGCTGCCAGCCGATCTCCAAAATGGCGTCCGCGTCCAGGCCCTCGAACGCACGGAGCCCGAGCAGGTCGCCGTAGCGCTCCCGACCCAACTGCCACTGCGGCGTCGCGCCCGGCTGGATCTCGCGGATCCATTCCATCTGGTCCTCGATTGCGACCTTCGCCCGCTCGACCGCGCGGACGAGCCGGCCATGTGCCGGTGCCGTCAGCTGGATGCCCGGCGCGTCGGCCGCGGCCAGGATGTCGTCAAGGAATCGGGGCACGTGGGCGCTCGCCCGAAGCTCGATCTCCAGCCACGGACCCACCTGGGGCACGACTGCTCGGCTCCGATAGGCGGCGAGGTAGCGCGGCGCCGCCTCGAGCCGCGCGGCGATGCTGTCCATGCGCTCGGCCACCGGCGCGAAGTCGCGAGTGAACAGCGGGAATAAAGCGTCGCTGAGCGCCGATGCGCCATTCGAGCGGCGCTCCCACGTCCGCACGTGCTCCGCCCGATACAGCGACAGCGCGACGTGATGGATCTCGAGGTCGCGCTCGAAGCGCGCCTCCGGCGATAGGCCCGCGTCGTCAATTGCGCCGACC
>JBDSZH010000037.1:0-39792 GCA_039925225.1 Candidatus Limnocylindrales bacterium
TGCTCGATGGCGCGATTCTGGTGATCTCCGCGGTGGAGGGCGTCCAGCCCCAGACCCCGCTGCTGTACCGGGCGCTCGAGCGGCTCCGCGTGCCGACGCTCCTGTTCATCAACAAGCTCGACCGCCGGGGAGCGGACCCCGAGCGGACACGCGAACAGATCTCCAAGCGGCTCACGCCCGCGCTCGTCCCCATGAACGAGGCGGTGAACCCGGGCACCCCGGGAGTGGCGATTCGCACCTCCGTGCTGGACGACGAGGCCCGCCGGTCAATGCTCATCGAGCGGCTGGTGGAGGCCGACGAGTCGCTCCTCGAAGCCTTCGTCGAAGATGGGTCCATCGCGTGGCCGCGGTTGCGCCGCGCCATCGCCGACCAGTCGCGCGCCGGCCGGATCCACCCGGTGTTCCTCGGCTCGGCGGCCACGGGCCTGGGTGTCGATGTGCTGCTCGGTTCGATGGCCGCGCTCCTGCCCGAGGCGACGGGCGACCCCGACGCGGAGGTCCGCGGCCGCGTGTTCAAGATCGAGCGGTCGAGCGGAGGTGATCGAGTCGCGTATGCGCGTCTGTTCGCCGGCACGGTCCACGCGCGCGACCGGATCACCTACGGCGCTGGCGGAGAGGGCCGAATCACGGCGCTCGCCGTGACGGGATCAGGTGGTGCAACGCAGGCCCAGGCGGTCGCCGCCGGTCAGATCGCGAAGCTGGGTGGCCTCGCGGGCATCCGCGTCGGGGATCCGATCGGGGCCGCGACGATCACGGACGAGGAGCGCCAGTTCCCTCCGCCCGCGCTTGAGTCCATCGTCGCGCCACGCTCCCCTGCCGCGCGCGGCCGGCTGCGCGCAGCCCTCAATGAGCTGGCCGATCAGGACCCGCTCATCAACGTCCGCCAGGACGACGAGCTCGGCGAGATCTCAGTGTCGCTGTACGGCGAGGTCCAGAAGGAGGTCATCGGCGAAACGCTCGCCCGCGAGTTTGGCGTCGAGGTCACCTTCGCACCCACGACCACGATCTGCATCGAGCGCCCCATCGGCACCGGTGAGGCACACGAGGTGATCAGCTCCCCGAGCCACTCGAACATCAGCGGCAAGAGCTCGGCGACGAGCGATAACCCGTTTGCCGCGACGCTCGGCATGCGCATCGAGCCTGCGAAGGCGGGTGCCGGGATCTCCTTCCGGGTTGACGTCGACGTCAAGCTCGTACCGCTGTACATCTTCAATACTGTTCCGCAGTTCGAGGCGCAGATGACGCGCTTCATCGAGGATGCACTGGAGGAGGGCGTGCACGGCTGGCGCTTGACTGATTGCGTCGTCACGTTGTTCGACAGCGGCTATCGCCGCACCGGCTCCACGTCGGCTGACTTCCGCAAGCTCACCCCGCTCGTCCTGGCCGCTGCGATTCGGCAAGCCGGCGTCGTCGTGTGCGAGCCGATGACCTCCATCCGGATCGAGGCGCCCGTCGAATCCGGCCGTGGGATCGCGGGCGTCGTCATGGGCGCCGACGGCCGAATCCTGGGTCAGCGCAGCGCCGGCGAGCGAACCACGATCGTGGCCCTGGTCCACGCCGGCCGTATCCACGAAGTCCAGAACCGAATCCCCGGCCTCACCGGCGGCGAGGGCGTCTTCGAGGCGAGCTTCGCCGGCTACCACCCTGTCGCCGGTGATCCGCCACCCCACCGCCGGCGGACGCGGCCCAACCCGTTCCAGCGAGATCGCTATCTGGCCGCCGTGCGCTGATGCGCGCCCGACGCGGCGTCGCGCGGCGCGCGAGTTGCCGGCGCGTGATGACGCCGAAGCCGAGGCCCCCCGGCCGGACGGCCGCCGACGGCGGAGCAGCGTCCAACCATCTCTGCGTTGCGGCGGCGCGGCAGGCTTCGGGTGCGATCACGCCGTGGCGGCGATGGCTTCCGCCAGGTCGAGCGAGCCGTCGTACAGGGCACGTCCAACGATCACCCCGGCGCAGCCCACTGCGCGGACGGCGGAGATGTCCGCAACGGAGCGAATGCCGGCGGATGCGATGACGCTGGCGCCCAGGGCAACTGCGGACGCGAGGAGCTCGAGATCCGGACCGCCGAGCCCACCGTCGCGGTCGATCGCGGTTACCTCGAAGGTGACGACGCCGGCGTCGATGAGCTTCTGGATCGTTTCGGCAACGGGCCTGCCAGCCACTCCTGCCTGCCACGCTTCGCCCACCGCAATGCCATCCCGGACGTCGATCGCAACGGCAATGCGATCCGGACCGTGACGGCTCACAAGGCGTCTGACCATCGAGGGATCCTGCAGGGCGCGGGTACCGAGGACCGCGCGCCGTGCTCGAGATTCCAACACCGATTGCACGGACGCTTCCGTCCGCAGCCCGCCGCTTACCTCGCATGCCACGTCAGCGCCCACCGCATCCAGCATCCGGGCGATATCGGCGACATGACGAGGTCGTCCGCTTCGGGCGCCGTCGAGATCGACGATGTGCAGCCAGCGTGCCCCGGCCGCGCTGAACTGTCGCGCAACCCGGACTGGATCGTCGCCGTAGACATCCATCTGCTCGAAGTTGCCCTGGCGGAGACGAACGACACGACCGCCCATCAGGTCGATCGCCGGGAAGATCTCGAAGCTTGACTGTTGTTGTGCTACCACGCTAGCATGCTAGCACGATAGCACGATAGTTCCCTTGGCCGCGGGCGGCCGGACGTGACATAGCGGAGGCGAATCGTGGTGGCTGAGAGCTGGCAGACGCGAGATACGGACGAGCTGGTCGCGGCCGTACTGCGCCTCGAGGAGGCCGACGAGGCCACTCGCTTCCTCCGTGACCTCTGCACGCTGGGCGAAATCCACGACCTGGCGCAGCGGTGGGCCGTGGTCCGGCTCCTGGATGCCGGCAAGCACTACGCCGAGATATCCCGCGAAAGTGGCGCGAGCACGGCGACGATCACCCGGATCGCGAGCTGGCTGCGACACGGTGAGGGCGGGTACCAGAAGGCACTCGTCCGCCTCCGGGAGGCGCGCGATGCCGGAGTGCCCTACCGGACACTGGTCGAACGATGAGAGATCGACTGCGACTCGCCGTTCCGAACAAGGGCCGCCTCGTCGAGCCGACGATGCAGCTGCTCAAGGATGCCGGGCTCGTGTTCGAGGAGCACGACCGGAGCCTCGTCGCGCACGTGCAGAACTACAACCTCGACGTGCTGTTCGTGCGGACGAACGACGTGATCGAGTTCGTCGGCGACGACGTCGCCGACCTCGGCGTGACCGGCGATGACCTGCTCGCCGAGATCGGCGCCCAGCTGCCGCGTCTGCGCCCGCTCGGCTATGGCCGGTGTCGCCTGGCCGCCGCGGTTCCAAACGACTCGCCGCATCGCGCCATCGAGGACCTCGCGAACCTGCGCGTCGCAACCGCCCATCCGAACATCACCCGCCGGTTCTTCGAGGACCGGCAGATCCCGATCGGGGTGATCGCGATCTCCGGTGCGGTCGAGGTTGCGCCACGTCTCGGTCTCGCCGAGGCGATCGTCGACCTGGTCTCCAGCGGCTCGACGCTGGTAATGAACGGGCTCCGCCCGATTGCCGATGTCCTGGAGTCAGAGGCGATCCTCGTCGCCAGCCCAACCGCACAGCGGGAGCGCCCGAACGAGCTTGGTGCGGTCGCGTCGATGCTTGACGCGGTGATCGCGGCCCGCCGCCGCAAGTACCTCATGATGAACGTCCCTGCCGGCAGGCTGACCGAGCTCGAGGCATTGCTGCCCGGGCTCGAATCGCCGTCGATCATCCCGCTCGCGCGCGACGGGATGGTCGCGCTCCATGCGGTCGTCGAGGCCGATGACGTGTGGGGCCTGCTGCCACGACTGAAGGCAGCCGGCGCGTCGGGAATCCTCGTGTTGCCGATCGAGAAGATCATCCCGTGAGCCACGTGGTGCATGCGCCGCCTGCCTCGAGGATCCGCCTCCGCCGGATCGACCTGTCGGCGGGAGACGACGAGACGCTCGTTCGTTCGTTGAGCCGGCGCAAGGGAGCCGCCGATCCAGCGATCCGGCGCGACGTGGCCCGAATCCTGGCCGGCGTCCGGGCAGGCGGCGACGATGCCGTCCGCGCTGCAAACCGGCAATTCGGTGGCGGACTCCCGGATGGGCGCCTCGTCCTTGGGCGCGCGGAGCTGGAACGAGCGAGCCACGACCTGCCCAGGGACATTGCGGCCGCCCTGCGGCAGGCGATCGATCACGTCGAGCGGTTTGCGATGACCCAGCGCCCTGCCACGAGCCGGACGACGATCGCCGACGGGATCGAGATCGAGCGGCGGTGGGTCCCGCTCGACCGGGTCGGATGCTACGTGCCGGGGGGCTCGGCGCCCTACCCGTCGTCGCTCGTGATGACCGTCGTCCCGGCCCGCGTCGCGGGCGTTTCCTCGATCGTGGTCGCGTCCCCCGCCGCCCGCGATGGCCGGCTTGATCCGGTTCTCCTCGGCGCTGCCGGACTGCTGGGCGTGGACGAGCTGGTGGTCGCAGGTGGCGCTCAGGCGGTCGGCGCGCTGGCCTTCGGGTTGCCCGCGTCAGGCATGCAACCGGTTGACAAGATCGTTGGACCCGGCAACGCGTGGGTGACGGCAGCCAAGCTCGAAGTGAGCGCAGAGGTTTCGGTCGACCTGCCAGCAGGGCCGTCCGAGGGCATGGTCCTCGCCGACGGCGATGCCGAGCCGGCGCTGGTCGCCGCAGATCTCGTCACGCAGGCGGAGCACGGCCCTGATTCGCCGGCGATCCTGGTGACAACGAGCCGTACCCTCGCCGATCTTGTCGAGGCGGAGATCGACGCGCTGCTGCCGCGGCTCGAGCGCCGCGAGATCCTCGCCCGCTCCCTCGCCGAGCACGGCGCGATCGTGCTGGCCCCGGATCTCGGTCGCGCGCTCGAGGTCGTCAACGCGTATGCACCGGAGCACCTTTCGGTCGACGTCGTCGACCTCGAGGCCACGGTCGCCGGGATCCGCCACGCGGGTTCGGTCTTCGTTGGACGGTGGGCTCCGGAATCGGCCGGGGACTACGCCACGGGTGCGAACCACGTCCTCCCGACCGGCGGCTTTGCTCGAGCGTGCGGGCCCCTGTCGGTCGAGGCATTCGGGCATTACGTGCAGGTCCAGCGCCTGACCCGGAATGGCCTGGCGCGGATCCGTCAGTCGGTCGTGGTCCTGGCCACAGCGGAAGGGCTCACGGCCCACCGAAACGCGATCGAGGTCCGGTTCCGGAACGTGCCGGGTGGCAGATGAGTCCGACGCTCACCTACGCGTGGGAGGCCACGGACGAGGAGATCGCCGCTCGCTACGGCGTGCCCATCGAGCGGATCATTCGCTTCGACACCAACACGTCCCCCGTGCCACCGGCGCTGGCGGCGACCGTCATGGCCGAGGGCGTCTTCGACACGGTCCTGTCCGAGTACCCGCCCTCGGACTACCGGCGACTCGTTGCTGCGGCCGCCGATGCCTATGAAGTTGGCCCCGACGAGATCGTGGTGGGCGCGGGCGCCGACGAGGTTCTCGAGCTGGCCGCGAAGGCGTTCCTGCGACCCGGTGGCGCGGCGGTCATCCCGATCCCGAGCTATGCGATGTACCGGGTCGTCACCGAGCAGCGCGGGGCTCGCGCCATCGAGGTGCCTCGGCGGCCGGCCGAGGAGGGCTGGAGCGTGGATATTGACGCGACAGCCCAGGCGGCGGACGGCGCAGACCTCGTCTGGCTCTGCAGCCCGAACAATCCGACGGCGCTGGCCGAGCCCGATGGGACGATCGAGATGTTGCTCGCCGGGCTGGAGGACCGCGCCTCCAGGTCAGGCGCACGACCGCCGATCGTCGTCCTCGACGAGGCATATGCGGAGTTCGTGGGCCGGTCGTTGCTGCACCTTCGCGGGCGCTATCCGAACCTGGTGGTCGTGAGGACCGTGTCGAAGGCGTACGCCCTGGCGGGCCTTCGTGTCGGGTTCGCGATCGCTCGCGCGACGACGATCGCCGAGATCGCGCGGTACCGGCCGCCCGGGTCCGTTTCCACCGTCAGCGCCACGATCGTTGCAGCCGTCCTCCGCGATGGGCAGGCTATGCGCGAGAACGTCGAACGGGTTGCATCGGAGCGGCGCCGGGTGAGCGACGCGCTCCGTTTGCTCCGCTGGAGGGTTGGCCCGTCGGTGACGAACTTCCTGCTCGTCGACTTCGAGACCGCGGAGCGGGCCGCGACCGTCGCCGATGGGCTCCTCGGGCAGGCACTCGTGCCCCGGAGGTTTGCGCCGAGCCATCCGCTGGCAGCCCACCTTCGGCTCACGATCCGGGACCGGATCGGCAACGACCGGCTCATCGCCGCTGCCGCGGCCGAGGCCCGCCGATGACCGCGCTGCACGGATCGATCGTGGTATCGGCGCGGCAGGGCCGTCGCGTGACCGTCACCAGGCAGACGCGCGAGACCCAGGTCGAGGTGACCCTCGACCTCGACGGCGCGGGCGTGACGGACGTCTCGACCGGCATCGGCTTCTACGACCACCTGCTGTCGTCGCTGGGTCACCATGGCCTGATCGATCTCCGCGTTCGGGCGAGCGGAGACCTGGCAGTCGACGAGCACCACACCGTCGAGGACGTCGCGCTGGTGTTCGGGGCGGCCCTCGGCGAGGCCCTCGGCGACCGTGCCGGGATCGTCCGCTTCGGGGATTCCAGCGTCCCGATGGACGAGTCCCTCGCACTGGTCGTGGTGGATGTCGGCGGTCGACCATACGCGGTGATCGACTTGCCGTTTCGCGGCGAGCGGGTCGGCGGCCTGCCCCTCCAACTGGTCGATCACGCGCTCGAGGCGTTTGCACGGACGGCAGGGGCGACGCTTCACGTCCGTGGCACCGGAAGAAATGACCACCATCTCGCGGAAGCTGCGTTCAAGGCCCTGGGCCGCGCACTCCGCGATGCGTGTGCACTGGATCCGCGGCGCCGCGGCGTGGCATCCACGAAGGGCGCCCCCGGGTGACTCGAATCGCCGTCGTCGACCACGGCTCGGCCAACCTGGTCAGCATCCAGCATGCGCTCACCACGGTGGGGGCGGACGTGCGCATCGTCGACGCTCCGAGCGAACTCGCCTGGGCGGACGGCCTCGTGGTCCCGGGCGTTGGCGCCGCCGGTCCTGCGATGGAACGACTCCATGGCGGGGGGCTCGTCGAGCCGATCCGGGAATGGATCGCGGCCGACGGGCCAACGCTCGGGATCTGCCTGGGGCTCCAGCTCCTGTTCGAGGTGAGCGAGGAGGACGGGGCGGAGACGCTGGGCGTCCTGGCCGGCCGGACCCGACGGCTGGCGAACGCCCCGACGCTGCCGCACATCGGCTGGAACCAGGTCGTTCGAACACACGAGCATCCACTGTTCGCGGGCATCGAACCGGACGCCGACTTCTACTTCGTCCACTCCTATGCGGGCGAGCTCGCGCCCGCAATCGCTGGGCTCGCCCTTGCCACGACCGAGCACGGCGACCGGTTCACGTCGGCGGTGGCCGACGGAGCCCTCGTCGGAGTCCAGTTCCATCCCGAGCGAAGCGGGGCCGACGGGCTGCGCCTCCTCGGAAACTTCGTGGCGCTCGTCGCAGGACGCCGCGTGAATGTCGCGGTGCCCGCCTGATGCTTCGGCGTCGAGTGATCCCCTGCCTTGACGTCGCCGATGGCCGGGTGGTCAAGGGCACCAGGTTCGTGGACCTTGTCGACGAGGGTGATCCCGCGGAGCTCGCCGAGCGATACGCGCTCGAGGGCGCCGACGAGCTGGTCTTCCTCGATATCTCCGCGGCGCCAGAGGGACGCGCCACGCTCCTGGACGTGGTCGAGCGAACGGCGTGCCGGGCGTTCATCCCGCTGACGGTCGGTGGGGGCGTCCGCTCCGTCGTCGAGATGGCAGCCGTCCTCCGGGCGGGTGCCGACAAGGTCTCGCTGAACACCGCGGCGGTCTCCGACCCGGAGCTCGTGGGTGCCTGCGCACGTCGGTTCGGACGCCAGGCCGTGGTGGTCGCGATCGACGCCCGCCTCCGGCAGCCCGGCGGGCCCAATCCCGGCTGGGAAGTCCTGGTTCGGGGCGGCCGCGATGCGACCGGCCTCGACGCCGTCGAGTGGGCGATGCGGGCGGTCAAGCTCGGCGCGGGCGAGCTGCTCGTGACCTCGATCGATCGCGACGGCACGGGATCGGGCTACGACACGGCCCTCCTTCGAGCGATCACCGATCGCGTTTCGGTGCCCGTCATCGCGTCCGGTGGCGCCGCCTCGGCGGCCGACATGGTCGCGGCCGTGGTCGACGGCGGCGCAGACGCGGTCCTTGCCGCCTCGATCTTCCATCGCCGGCTCGTCTCGATCGCCGAGGTCAAGCTCGCGATGGCCGCGGCAGGGCTCCCGGTCCGCAGCGTGACGGCTGCCGCATGACCAGCGACGAAGACGCCCCGAACTGGGAAGGCGGATTGCTCGCTGCGGCAATCGTCCAGGACGCCGTCGATGGTCAGGTCCTGATGCTCGGCTGGATGGACGAGGAAGCGTACGGAGCCACGCGCTCCACGGGTTTCGTGCACTTCCACTCACGGTCGCGCGATCGGCTGTGGCGCAAGGGCGAGACGTCCGGCAACGTCCTGCGCGTCCGGCGCATGACCGTCGATTGCGATCGGGACGCCATCCTCGTGGAGGTCGATCCGGCCGGTCCCACCTGCCACCGGGGAACACGATCCTGCTTCGATGCCGATGGGGCACCAGAGGGAGGCGCCGCCCAGGGCTTCGGCTGGCTGGAGCAGCTCTGGGCCACGATCGCCTCGCGCGCCGCGAACCGTCCGCCGGGCTCCTATACGACGACCCTCCTCGATGCCGGCGTTGACGCCGCGGCTCGCAAGGTCGCAGAAGAGGCAACAGAAGTCATCCTCGCGGCCAAGGACGATGCCGCTGCCGAAACGATGGGTCTGGATCGGGCGGCGACGCGCCCGGCGCTGGCCGGAGAGGCTGCGGACCTGCTGTATCACACGCTCGTATTGCTCGCCGAGCGAGGCGTGGCGCCGGCCATGGTCGTGGACACCTTGCGGGCTCGCGCGAAGCGTCTGCCAGACGAACAACTGTAGCTATCTAGCGGCGCTCCTGGACCGTCACGTCGGGGACGATTCGAGGGGGCCTCCGATCGTACGGTGCGCCACGGTCGCCAGCGCGTCGATCAGGAGAGGATCGTCGTTCAGCGAAGTTATCCGCTGAAACCGGATCCCGCTGGCCTGGGCTTGCTCTTTGGCGCCGATGTCGATGTCGTAGAGGATCTCGAGATGATCGGCCAGGAACTGGACCGGCGCCACGATGACGGACCGTTGCCCGCTAGCTGCAAGCTGCGGCATCAGATCTGCGAAGTCCGGCTTCATCCACTCGCCCGGCTCGTGGCCCGCGCTCTGCCAGCAGAAGGTCCACTGACCCGTAACGAGCCCTGCGCCGGCGGCCACCGCCCGGGCCGTCTCTCCAAGCTGCGCGAGATACCGAGGTTCCTGGTCCGCCACGCGCCTTGGCAGGCTGTGCGCGGTGAGGAGCACCGCGACCGACGCTCGCTCGCGCGGCTGGACGGTGTCGAGGACCTGCCGTATGCGCCCAGCCAGGGCGCTGATGAATGACGGGTCTTCGTGCCACGCATCCGCGACGGCAACGGTGAGCGCAGCGCCATCGTCCTGTCGGGCATCCTCGATGGCGCGCACGTAGCCGCTCATCAACAGCGGCGAATACTGCGGCGAGAGGATGATCGCGGCAATGTCGCTGGCGCCACGCCGTCGCAAAGCGTGGAGGCCCGTCGAGATCGATGGCTCGGAGAAGCGCATGCCGACCTCCACCGGCCAGCCGAGCTGCCGCTCGAGAGCCGTGCCCTGCGCCCGGGTGATGTCGATCAACGGAGAGCCACCGATGACGCTATAGCGCCGGGTGAACTCGTCGACGAGCTCGCTCTCTGGCTCACGTCCCCCACGCACGCGGACCATGTATGCGCGCACTTCCTCGCGTTCTAGCGACGCGGGCGAGCCATACGTCATCAACAGGACGCCGGGGCGGCCTGCCAGGCCGCTCATCGTGTAGCGGCCTCAACTGACGGCACCTTCACGGTCTGTTCGTGGACGAACTCCACGAGCCGGCGCAGCACGCCGGTGTCAGTTGCCGGCAAGACGCCGTGGCCGAGGTTGAAGACGTGCCCAGGCCGGCCGGCCGCCTCGTCGAGAACGGCCCGGGCGCCGGACTCCACGGCCTCCCAGCTCGCGAGGCAGCGCGCCGAATCGAGGTTGCCCTGGATCCCCCGCTCGCCGCCAATGCGGCGCCACGCGTCGGCGAGTGACATCCGGTGATCGATACCGATCACGTCGCCACCCGCCTCCGCCATCAGCTCCAGCAACGCCGCCGTGCCGGTCCCGAAGTGGATCGTGGGTACGTCGCGCAGGCCTTCGAAGATCATCGCGACGTGCGGCTGGACATAGGACCGGTAATCCGCCGGACCGAGACCGCCGATCCAGCTGTCGAACAGCTGGACGACGTGGGCGCCGGCGTCCACCTGCGCGCGCAGATACGCCACGATCATCGTTGAGAGCCGCTCCATCAACTGGTGCCAGGCCGCTGGCTCCCGGTACATGAACGCCTTGGCGAGCGCGTAGTCACGCGAGGGTCGACCCTCGATGAGATAGCAGGCGAGCGTGAACGGCGCCCCCGAGAAACCGATGACCCCGGCCTTGCCGTCCAGCTCCCGCCGCACCATCCGGATTGCATCCAGCGTGAACCAGAGCGCAGCCGGGTCGAACGGCCGGAGCGCCTCCACGTCGGCGGCCGAGCGGATCGGCCGCTCGATGATCGGCCCGACCTCGGGCTCGATCCGGAGTTCGACGCCCATCGGCTCGAGCGGCAGCATGATGTCGGCGAACAGGACCGCCGCGTCCACGCCGAGTTCGTGGACCGGCATGAGGGTCACCTCCGTGCACAGCTCCGGCGTCTTGGCGAGTTGCAGGATCCCGTATCGCTCGCGAAGCTTGCGATAGGCGGCGAACGAGCGACCGGCCTGGCGCATGAACCAGACCGGCGTCGCGTCGACCGGCTCGAGTCGGCAGGCGCGCACGAAGCGATCATTCATGCCGCGAATGCCTCCCGCGCGGCAACGAGCGTCGCCTCGATCTCCTCCGGTCCGTGCGCCAGCGACACGAACCAGGCCTCGAACTGGGACGGTGGCAGGAGGATTCCCCGGTCCAGCATGGCGCCGAAGAACCGGGCGAAGGCGACCCGATCCGAGGTGAGTGCCGCAGCGGCGTCGGTCGGCGGATCGGAGCGGAAGAAGACCGTGAGGAGCGAGCCAACCTGACTGACCGAGACGTCGTTTCTACCGGCGGCCAAAGCACCATTGCGCAGTCCGGCGGCCAGCGCATCGGCGGTCGCCTCGAGCGCAACGTACCGCTCGGGCTGCAGCTGGGCCAGCGTCGCGATCCCGGCAGCCATCGACAGCGCGTGGCCAGACAGGGTTCCCGCCTGGTACATGGGCCCCGCAGGCGCCACCAGGCCCATGAGATCGACTCGGCCCCCGTATGCCCCGATGGGCATCCCACCGCCGATGATCTTGCCGAGCGTCGTCAGATCGGGCTTGATGCCGAACCGCTCCTGTGCGCCGCCCTGCCCCAGCCGGAAGCCCGTGATCACCTCGTCGAAGATGAGCAGCGCACCATCTGACTCGGTCGTCGCCCGCAGGTACTCGAGGAAACCCGCGACCGGCGCGACGACCCCGATATTGGCCGCAACCGGCTCGACGATGACCGCGGCGATCTGACCCGGATGCGCTGCGAAGGCTCGGGCCACGGAGGTGGGATCGTTGTACTGGACCACGATCGTCTGGCTCGCCACTGCCTCGGTGACACCAGCGCTGCCAGGGATGGCGAGCGTCGCGACGCCGGACCCAGCCTCCACGAGCAACCCGTCGGCGTGGCCGTGGTATCCGCCGCTGAACTTCATGATCAGGTCCCGCTTCGTCGCCGCGCGCGCGAGTCGCAGAGCGCTCATGACGGCTTCGGTGCCGGACGATGTGAAGCGCAGCCGCTCGATGGATGGCATGGCCGCCCGGATCGCAGCCCCGAGCTCGACTTCGGCCGGGTGCGTCGCGCCGAACGCGAACCCATTTCGGACGGCTCGCGTGACAGCCTCGACCGCAGCCGGATGGGCATGCCCCAGGATTGCCGGCCCCCAGGCCCCGACGTAGTCAAGATACCGCCGGCCGTCCGCGTCCCAGACGTACGCGCCCTCGCCACGATCGAGGACGAGGGGCGGTCGCCCGACGGACCGGAACGCACGTACGGGGCTGTTAACCCCGCCGGGGAACAGATCTTCGGCAGCGGCCACGAGACCCGCCATTCGGCCGTGGATGGCCGCTCCCGCGATCACGCTGCACCCAGGAGCGACAGGATCTCCGGAATTGGCCGGTGGATCCCGAGGAGGATCGGTGTGTCGCGCACGGTGGATCGCCTGCTTTCGGTGCTGCGGAGCGCGCGGACGAGGTCCCCGAACGCGACGAGGTCGTCCATCTCGTAGGCGACGACGAACTCCTGGCTGTCGAGCCCGAACGAGTACGCGAGCGCCTGGCGGATCGTCGGGTAGTCGTGACCCACACGCATGTGCTCGTTCATCACGCCCTGGCGCGCCTCCTTCGAGAGGAGGTACCACTCCGTGGACTTCGTAAATGGATAGACCACGAGGTAGCGCGAGCGCTCGCCCGCGAACAGCGACTGCTCCTGCCCGGTCGGCTTGCGGACGTACTGGGACGGGCCGATCCGGCCGATCAACGAGTGGCGGACCGTCAGCCACCGGCCCAGGCCGGAGCGCAGCAGGGAGGCAGCGGTGGCCTCGAGCGCGTCTACGCTTGGCGCCATCCGCCAGATCAGGAGGTCGACTCCGGGCTCCAGGCCGACCGACGAGTACGGGATGCTTCGAACCCCCGCCGCCTCGGCGGCGGCACAGGCATCGATGAACGAAGTGCCATCGGCGTGGCGTTCCGCGTCGGGCAACCGGCGCCAGCCGGGCTCGAGGCCGAGCGCGAGCGCCTGGATGTACGTCTGCTCGTCGCCGCTCATCGCTCGTCCCGCAGCCATGTGGCGATGTCCGCCGCGGCGTACGTGATCACGATCCCGGCGCCCGCTCGGACGATCGCGGTCACGGCCTCCAGCATCGCCCCGCGCCCGTCGAGCCAGCCGCGCTCGGCTGCAGCGTGCAGCATCGCGTACTCACCCGACACCTGATAGGCGGCGACCGGGAGGTCGAACCGTGCGCGCGCGGCCGCGATGAGGTCGAGGCCGGGTAGGGCCGGCTTGACGAGCAGGATGTCCGCGCCCTCCGCAACGTCGAGCGCCATCTCGCGTTCGGCCTCGCGGCCGTTTGCCGAGTCCATCTGGTAGCCGCGGCGATCACCGAAGGCCGGCGCGCTGTCGGCGGCCTCGCGGAACGGCCCGTAGAAGGCCGAGGCGTGCTTCGAGGCGTAGGCCATGATCGCCGTCTGCTCGTATCCGGCTCCATCGAGCGCGGCGCGGATCGCGCCGACCTGGCCGTCGACCATGGCGCTTGGCGCGACAACATCGAACCCGGCTCGGGCCTGGCTCACGGCGACATCCGCGAGTCGGACGAGGGCGGCGTCGTTATCAACGGTTCCGTCGGCTGAGAGCGGACCGCAATGACCGTGCTCCGTGTACTCGCACAGGCACGTGTCGGCGATCGTGACGAGCGACACCTTGAGCGCCCGGATCTCACGTACCGCAGCCTGGACGATGCCGTCGTCCGCCGACGCCCCCGAGCCGGCGGCGTCCTTAACGTTCGGCAAGCCGAAGAGGATGACACCGCCCACGCCGAGTTCCGCAAGGCGAGCGCATTCCTCTGCTGCGACGTCCACCGAGAGGCGGGCGTGCCCCGGCAGCGAGGCAATGGGCTCCCGGATCCCCGCGCCGGGGCGGACGAACAGCGGGGCGACCAGCATGGCCGCATGCAGGCGCGTCTCTCGGACCAGCGCCCGAAGCGCCGGAGTGCGGCGGAGCCGGCGAGGTCGCATCGGCAACAGCGCCGCCTTCGCGGGGGTCGCGGCCGAAGGCGGGCGTTCGAGGCTCAGTGTCATGTGCTCTCCCGTGGCGAGATGGCGAGGGCCCGCGCAGCGGTCGTCGCCAGCGCAGCGGAATCGGGGCTTGCGGCGACCGCGAAGATCCGGAAGCCCGACGCTCGAGCCTCCTTCGCCGTCTCCGGGCCGATGCAGATCGAAGGGATCAAGGTGACGTCGATGGTCTCGGCTCGCCCCAGGGCGACGAGCCCGCGTACGGTCGAACCGCTCGTGAACACGACCGCATCGATCGGCCCGTGCCGCAACGCCGTTCGAAGGAGCGCTCTCGATACGCTCGGTGCTTCGTGCGTCCGGTAGGCGACGATGTCATCCACCTCGGCTCCCCTGGCCCGCAGCGCCACCGCGAGATCAGCATCTGCCAGATCCCCGCGAACGAGCAGGACCCGATCGCCGACGCCGACCTTGAGTTCGGCGGCGATGGTGGCGCCGGTGCGCCGGCTCGGCTCGAAGGCGACATCGATGCCCTGCTGTTCCATGGCGACCCGCGTTACCGGGCCGATTGCCGCCCAGGACGGCGACCCGACGGCGCCACCCGTGCGCTCGACGGCCTCCCGCATCGCCCGAGCGCCGTTCGAGCTCGTGATGACGACCCATGCGTAGTCGTCGAGGCGCTTGGCGGCGACATCGAGCGCACCCTTCGGTGGCACGAGCTCGACCTCGATCGCCGGCACTGCCACCGGGTCGATGCCGGCTCGTCGGAGCGCAGATTCGAGTTCCTCCGATTGCCCAGCCGCCCGCGTCACGAGAACCCGCGGCCGCACCGCCCCTTTTCGGTTGGTGCGGCCCGTCGGGATCGCAGTCCGGCCGAGCCGGGCCGCCAGCGCGGACGCAAGCTCGCGCCCGAGCGCCGGCCCGTCTGCCGCCCGGCCGCGCCGCCGATCAACCACGGTGGCGGATCCGTCCGGGTGGGCGTAGCCCCCGAGCACGACGAGCTCGCCGGCGTCAAGCTCGGCAAGCGCTCCGATCGGTGCGCGACAGCCCCCACCGGCAGCCGCGAGGAATGCCCGTTCAGCCTCGACTGACACCCGGGTCGAGGGAGCGTCGATGGCTGCGATAGCGGCGCGCAGGCGCGAATCCTCGCGTCGGACCTGCACGGCGATCGCACCCTGCCCGGGCGCGGGCGGCACGATCTCCGGCGCGATGCGCTCCGCGATCCGCGCGCCCAGGCCGAGACGATCGAGTCCGGCGCAGGCGAGGACGAGCGCGTCCGTCTCGCCGTTGTCCAGGCGACGCAGGCGAGTGTCGACGTTGCCGTGGAGCGGGTGAAGGACGAGGTCGGGCCGGCGCGCCAGGATGAAGCCGGTTCGGCGTGGGCTATCGGTTCCCACGCGCGAGCCGGCCGGCAGATCGTCGATGCTCTGCCCGCGCACATCTGCCCGCACCACGATCGCATCGCGAGGGTCCGCACGAGCCAGGAAGGCGCCGATCTCGAGTGCGGGGTGCTCGTCTGTGGGCACATCCTTGGCGCTGTGGACCGCGACATCGATCTGGCCGTCCAGCAGTGCTCGTTCGATCGCTGCGACGAAGGCGCCCTCGCCCCATGCGGTGTCGGGCGCCCGGCGATCGCCCGCGGTCTCGATGATCACGATTCGACATTGCTGGCGCGCCTGCTCGAGGGCGTCCACGACGAGACGCGCCTGTGCCATTGCCAGGGCGCTGCCTCGCGACCCGATGACGATCTCAGGTGCACTCACAGCCCGAACAGCTCCTTTGCGGCCTGCTCGTGGCGGCCGTCCACGTCACGTCCCAGGCGGGCAAGCGGCTCACCCAGGAGGCGCTCGGCGAGGTGGCGGCTCATCCGCTCGATGGCGGTGCGAGCGTCGGCGTCCAGTTCGGGCATCTGGCGCCAGAGGATCTCGAGAGCTGCGTGGCGCTCGGCGTCGGCCCGCGCGGCGAGCACAGCGGCCGCCGCTCGCCCATCGCGGCCCTCGAGCCACGCCGTGAACTCGGCCGCGGTGGCCTCGATCAGGGCGTCCAGCCGGGTGAGGGAGCGATCGCTGCCTGCTTCGATGTCCGCTTCGGCAGGGACCAGATCGTCGATCGACAGCAGGCGCGTTCCCAATCGCCGGGCGAGGTCGAGGGGTACCGCCGCGGGAACGGACAGGTCGGCGGCGACGGTGGCGCTCCCGACGAGCGCGTCGGCCGTGGTCTTGCCGATCAGCCATGGGCCCCTCAGCGCGATGATGACCGCCGCGAACCGATCGATCGTTGGACCTGGATCGAATGCGTCCACCCGGGCGCCCGTGTCGGCCGCGACCGCGGCAGCCTGGGTCGCCGAACGATTCGCGATCGCTGCCGCAGCGCCCACGCCGACCACGGCGCGAACGGCGAGCCGGCCCATAGCGCCCGCGCCCACGATGAGGACTTCTCGGCCGGCCAGCGGCCCTGCTCGGCGCTCGATGAGCGCCACGACGACGTCGGCGAGCGAGCGAGCCGGGCCGGCCCGCCACGACCGAGCCCGCCGTCCCGCCCGCAGTCCGAGCCCGAACAGGCGCTCGAGCACCGGGTCGAGCCGACCTTCAGCACGAGCTCGCTCGATCGCTTCCCGGACCTGGTGGAGGATCTGATCCTCGCCGACGACGACAGAATCACGGCCCACAGCGACGCTGATCGCGTGCCGGATCGCCGCCTCCCCGATGAGCGAGCGCCCACCGGACGGCAGCCACGCAGGGACCTGGGCGTCGTCAGGACTCGAGACGAGGTAGGCCTCCACTCGGTGGCATGTCTGGACAACCACGGCCCCGCGATCGGACACGTCTCGGAGCCTCGTCGCGAACGCCTCGCGCTCGGCGGCAGGAACGTCGCGGGCATGCGCAACGAGGGCGACCAGCCCGTCTGGTGCCATCGCCGTCACGATCTCTCTTCCCCGGGTCCACTCGACCGCCGAAGCCCGTCTCGTTGCGCCTCCAGTGGCCTGGCGCGCGGAACCGTGCCGTGCCCAGTCATCGTTGACAGCAGGAGGCTGTCCATCGCCTGCTCGGCCGACCCGAGCAGGTTGGTCAGCTCGACCGTATCGAAGCCACGGCGACGCGCTGCGACGGCAAGCTCCTGGTGGAACGGCATGCGGAAGCGAAGGAAGCCCTCCACGGTCTGGCTGAGCGACAGCCCCAGCGAGGCCGCCACCCGACCATACTCAGCCGCCTTGCCCGCGGCCTCTCCCAGGTGGCGCTCTGCCGACTCGGCATCGGGCGCGTCCAGATGTTGCAGCAGCCCTGCGGCGAGAAGCTGTCCACGTTCGCGGAAGAGGAGTCGCTGATCGTCGGTCAGGGCGAGCACCCACGGCAACTCGACACTGGCTTTGCGGCTGGCTCGCCGATACGTCTGGTGGATCCTCGTCGGCGTGAAGCCGGCTCCGCCGAGAGTCGGCCGACCCGAGCGGTCCGCCGGCAGCAGGCGCTCGAGCGCGTCTCGCGAGAACCGTCGGTGGCCGCCCGGGGTCGTGAACACACGGATGCGCCCGGCGTTGCTCCAACGACGGAGCGTCGCCGGTGAAATCCCGAGGAGGCGACTGGCATCAGAGAGCGCAAGCCAGTCCGGATCGTGCGACGCAATAGGACGCAAATCTACCCAAATCTATCAGAATGTGGCCGACTCGCTCACTTTAGCACGCCAACGAAGACCAAATCCTTTCTCGCCAGGAAATTCCTCCCTGGCACATCCCCCATCATCTGACGTACATGAGCGCGCCCGCCGATCCCCTCGAATCGATCCGGTGGCAACCGGCGCGACCAGCGCTGATCGTCGTGGGCTGCCACGCGGGCGGGGAGATCGGCAACGTTGTGGTCGCGGGGGTGGAACCGCCGCCGGGTGACACAGTCTTCGAGCAGATGCAGGCGATCGCCGCCGACGACTCGATCCGGAAATTGCTCCTCCACGAACCGCGCGGAAGCGTCGCGGTCCACTCCAACATCGTGTTGCCTTCGAAGCGGCCGGACTGCGCCTTCGGTTACGTGATCATGGAGCCGACCGAGTACCCAGCGATGTCCGGCTCCAACACGATCTGCGTCGCGACCGTCCTGCTCGAGACCGGCATGGTCCAGATGCGCGAGCCGCTCACGACCTTCCGCCTCGAGGCGCCCGGCGGCCCGATCGACATCACCGCCGCCTGTCGAGCCGGCAAGGTGGAGTGGGTGGAGCTGGAGAACGTTCCCTGCTTTGCCGACAGGATCGATGCGCCGCTGGAGGTGGAGGGTCTCGGCACGATCGCGGTCGACGTCGCGTTCGGAGGCATGTGGTACGCCATCGCCGACGCGCACGCACTGGGCTTCGCGCTGGAGCCGTCGGAGGCCGCGGACCTCTCGCGCATGGGGACGGGGATCCATGCGGCAGCCCGCGAGCAGCTCCATCCTGTGCACCCGGAGAACCCCGACATTCGCGGCGTGAGCATCGTGCAGCTCGCCGCGCCGTGGCAGGGGATCGGCAGGGTGACGAAGAACGCGGTGATCGTGGCGCCGGGGCGGCTCGACCGGTCGGCGACGGGGACCGGCCTGTCCGCTCGGCTGGCGGTGCTGTACGCGCGCGGCCAGATGCGCGTCGGTGATTCGATGACCCACGCGTCGGTCATTGGGTCAACGTTCGATGGGCGAATCGTGCGCGAGGTCGATCTGGCCGGGACGCGCGCCATCGTGCCCGCGATCCGCGGCACGGCCTGGATCACCGGCGTTACGAACGTGCTACTCGACCCGACGGACCCGTTCCCGGAGGGGTACCTGCTCTCCGACACCTGGCCCGGTAGCGACACCCAGGCATGATCGGCGAAACGGGCCGTCGGGCAGAGAGCAGCCCCGGGGTCGCGCCTGTCGCCGGGGGAACGACATCGCAGCCTCGGGGCTTGCAACCGTGAATAACGAAGACCTGCGCAAGGCGTTAGGGGCCCGGTGCAGATTGGCACCATCGGCCCGAGAAATTGGCGCGCTGGCTTGGGTAACGACGCATGCCACAATCGGCAGGCGGAGGTGCGGATGACCGAGCGATTCGTGACTCGAGGCTTCGTTGGGCGGCGCGACGACGACCCGGGTGGCTCCATGGGCGGAGATGAGCGGCGCCGTCGAACGCCCCCGGGCCAGTACCTGACCACAGACTTCCCCGTCCTGTCCGCCGGCCCAACCCCTCGAACGCCGCTTGATCGCTGGTCCTTTTCGATCGAAGGGCTCGTGTCGACTCCTATCACCTGGACGTGGGAGGAATTCCTCGCGCTTACGAGCCGCGATTGGGTCGTCGACATCAGCTGTGTCACGAAGTGGACGCACCTGGACATGCGCTGGAAGGGCGTGAGCATCGACACGCTCCTCGAGGGCATCGAACTTGAGCCCAGCGCGGCGTTCGCCATCGGCTACTCGGATGGCGGCTACACCACCAACCTGCCGCTCGCCGATGTGCTCAACAACCAGGCCTTCGTCGCCTACGAATACGACGGCAAGCCGCTCGCGCCGGAGCACGGTGGCCCGGCGCGCCTCGTCGTCCCTGCGCGCTACTTCTGGAAGAGCGCGAAATGGATCCGCGGCTTGCGAATCCAGGCGGCCGACGAGCCCGGCTTCTGGGAGTCCCTGGGATACAACAACCGCGGCGACCAGTGGCTCGAAGAGCGGTACACCGGCGACTGATGCCACCACAGCGGCGCGGCCTTGGCGACTGATGGCGATCGATTGGCAGCTCGCGACCGTGACCGCCGTTCGGGACGAGACGCCCACCGTTCGATCGTTCACGCTCGGGCTGCCCGGCTGGTCCGGGCATCGTCCCGGCCAGCACCTGGACCTTCGGCTGACGGCCGAGGATGGCTACAGCGTGGAGCGCTCGTACTCGATCGCATCCGAGCCGGAGCGGGCGGGCGAGATCGACATCACCGTCGAACGGATCCCGGGCGGCGAGGTCTCGCCGTTCCTTCACGAGGTCGTGGTACCGGGCGATCGGCTGGAGGTTCGCGGGCCGATCGGCGGCTATTTCGTCTGGGAGGCCGCGCTCGGCGGACCGCTGCTGCTCATCGCGGGGGGCTCCGGGGTCGTGCCGCTGATGGCGATGGCGCGACATCGGGCGGGTGCCGGCTCCGCCGTCCCGGCGCGGATGCTGTTCAGCTCGCGCGGCCCGGACGAGATCATCTACCGCGAGGAGCTTGATCGATTGGCCGCCGCCGGAGATGGCTTCGCCGTCGCGCACACCCTCACTCGCGAGCAGCCTCCGGGCTGGACCGGCTACGCGCGGCGGATCGACGAGCGGATGCTCGCCGAGGTCATCGAGCCACTCGGAGTGGCGACCCGCGCCTACGCGTGCGGGCCTACGGCGCTCGTCGAGACGGTGGCCAATGCCCTGGTCCGCCTCGGCCTTCCCCCCGACCGAATCCGGACCGAGCGCTTCGGCCCAACCGGCACGTGAGCGAGATTCAGCGATGAACGAGGACCGACCGATGGAGCAGCGCCTCGCCGACATGCTCGCCGATCCAGCCTTGGACCTGACGGTCGATGGGAGCGCCGTGGGCGGGCTCCTCGCCGAGGCCTTCGGCTCCGATGTGACCGCGATGCTTGAACAATGCGCCCATTGCGGCACGGTGAGCGTGGTGGCGACGATGCGCGCCTACGTGCGCGGCCCGGGGATCGTGATCCGGTGCCCGGGCTGCACGGACATCGTGATCCGGATCGTCGTGACGCCAGCTGGCCTCGTCGTCGATGTGAGCGGCGCCACGCACCTGCGAGCGGGACGCTAGATCGCGGGGGGCGGGATCACCAGCCGGAGGAGCCCGGGCCGCCCTTGAACGGCCCGACGATCCGGGACGTCACCCAGCCGCCGTAGAAGTGGCCGGGCTGCGGCGAGGCCAGCTCATCGCCGATCCACGCCTCGTCGACCGCCCAGGCATAGAACGCAAAGAACCCCGCGATGGCTTCGAAGCCGGGCAACGGGCGGGCGTACGACCAGGCGGCGTTCGGGATCACGCGGCCGCCGGGCAACTTGATCGACCAGTAGCGCGCCTCGCCCTTCCACTCGCAGGCCGTGGCACGCTCCACGGCGACGAGCACGTTCAGCCGGACGTCCGCGGGCGGCATGTAGTAGACCGGGGCACCAGCGGTCTCCAGGACGCGGACCGCAGCAGCGGACGACGCGATCTCGAGGCCATCCACGACGACGCGGATCCGCTCCGGCACGGCCTCGACCCGCGGGGGCCGCGGGTAGTCCCAGACCGATTCCTGACCGGGGCCGGGTTCTACGCGCAGCGGCGGGGGCGATGTGCCGGCCATGGACGGTGGGAAACCTCCTTGTTCGATCCCGTCCACCCTACCCCGCCCCGGCGAAATTGACCTCGGCCTGCAGGTGGGCGTTCTCCGGGCCATTCGGCCCTCCGCGCCGGAGCAACGCGACGAGCCGCCATGCGACCCACGCTCCCGTCGCGGTCGTGACTGCAGCCATGAGGCTGATCGCCCAGTCGGGCAGGTTCCCGAGCCGCACGGGAGCCAGGATCGGGTACGGCGAGTTCAGGAGCACGTAGGCGAGGGTCATGAAGAACGCTGCGCTCAGCGCGTAGAACGGCCGACGAAGCTGCGGCTGGAACACGGCGAGCGGCGCCAGAAGCGCGATCGCGCCGTACAGGTAGCGCTCGTGGGCGCGCGTCGGCACGAAGTACAGCGTCAGCGCGATCAGCGAGCCCACGGCCAGCAGCCCCACGAGGTCCTGCCTCCGCCGCAGGAGCCACAGGCTGCCACCGATCGCGGCGATTTCCAGCACGGTCCCGACGCGGAACCAGTCGCCGTCGTCGTGATTGAACCCGAAGAACATGCCCCACGGGTTGAACGCGAACCCCGAGTGGACCGGGTACCGCCCGAAGGTGTCGCCCATCAGGTCGAGATAGCCCAGCGGCCCCATACCAAGTGGCAGGAGGACGATCACGAACGTGACGAGCCCGGCCAGCGCGACCATCGCCGCCTGGCGAAGCCCGTCCGGCGACCGGAGCCAGAACAGCACCAGGCCCGCGAGGACGAATGCGGCGACGCCGTACTGTGGCTTGACGAGCCCGGCCAGCACCGCAAGCACGCCGGCCGTGACCAGCCGCCCGCGAGCGACCGCCACGAGCGCGCCAACCATCGGCAACGCGCCCATCCCGTCCACCTGGCCCCACATCGGCCCGGTCAGCACCACCGCCGGGTTCAGCAGGTAGAACCCCGCCGCGAAGAGCCCGTCTCGCTCGCGCCCCGCGAACGCCCGGCCGAGGAAGAACAGCAGCGCGCCGAGCCCGATGTCGAACGGGATCGAGAGGGTCCGGATGGCGAGCTGGAGCTCGCCGCCGTCGAGCGCCGCGCCGAGAGGCCACAGCAGGTAGAGCATCGGTGGGTAGTTCGAATCGCCGCCGGCCGCGTAATACCCGCCGAGGCCATGCTTGGCCGCGACTTCGGCCCATGTCTCGAACGCGAACAGGTCACCGCCGTGACCCGGCCCCAGCAATCCGACGATGCGAACGAGGGCGGCGACGAGGAGCAGCGGCACGAGCGCGCGCGTCGCGGTCTGGCCGGACCCGTTCGGACCGGAGCCGGTCATGCCGGCGGCGGGGCCTCCGAGGAGACTTCCGCGGGATCCGCGCTCTCGCGCCGGTATGGCACGTTGACCACGACCGTGTGCGGCCGGCCGAGGAGGGCAGAGCGCAGCCGCTTCGCGGACTGGTTGTACAGGATCCGTTCCCACCAGCTTCGCGCGACGTACTCCGGCACGACGACGAACGTTATCGGCGCCTCCTTGTCCGAGGGCCAGGCGCGATCGAGCACGTCGAGGTACGAGAGCAGCGGCCCCACGAGCGCGCGATATGGTGATTCGACGATCACGAGCGGCACCTCGGGTAGCTGGCGCTCCCAGCGGGTACGGATCGCCAGCGCTTCCTCCGGGTCGTCGGAGATGAGCACCGCCTGGACGTTCGGGTCGATCGAAAGGCCGACGTTCACCGCGTGCACGACGGCCCGGTTGATGCCCGGCACGGGCACCACGACCCGCTCCTCGCGATGCGGACCGCGGATGATCGCGTCCTCGCGCACCGCGAGCTCCGCCTTCGACGCGCGGTACTGGCGGTTGATGAACAGCATGATCGCGACCAGCAGCGGGATCACGACGATCACCAGGAGCGACGTCGGGGCCTTGGCAATCATGACGACGACAGCGACAAGCCCTGTCAGCGCGCAGCCGAACGAGTTGATCGCGAGGCGCCACTGCCAGCCCGGTGGCCGCTCGCGCAGCCAGTGCCGAATCATCCCGGACTGGCCCACCGTGAAGGCGATGAATACGCCGACCGAGTACAGCGGGATGAGTGCGTGCGTCTCGCCGCCGAACCCAACCAGGAGTGCGATTGCGACCACACTCAGGATCACCACGCCGGACGTGAATGCCAGGCGGTCCCCGCGGAACGAGAACTGGCGGGGCATGTAGCCGTCGAGGGCGAGGATCGCGGCCAGCCGCGGGAAGGCGTTGTACGACGTGTTTGCGGCAAGGAAAAGGATCAGGGCGGTGAAGGTCTGGAACAGGTAGAACGGGATGGATCCCTCGCCGTAGATCACCCCGGCGACCTGGCTGATCACCGTCTTCGTCGGCACGCCTTCCGGCGTCGGCAGCACCCCGAACGAGTCGGCGACGAAGGTGATGCCAAGGAACAGGATGGCAAGGAGGATGGCGACGGCGCCGAGCGTGGCCGCCGCGTTCTTGGCCTCCGGTGGCTTGAATGCCGGCACCCCGTTGGCGATAGCCTCGGTGCCGGTAAGGGCCACGGAGCCGGAGGCGAACGCTCGGATCATGAGTAGGATGCCCACGGCCTGGAGCGAATCCGGCGTGCCGCTGGGCGGCACGACCTGGGGCGAACCCTCACCGTTGACCACGACCCGGAACACCCCGATCGCGATCATGACCAGCGCCGACCCGACGAACAGGTAGGTCGGGATGGCGAAGATATTGCCGGACTCGCGCAGGCCGCGGAGGTTGGCGATCGTGATCAGCGTGATCGCGGCGACACCGATCACGAGCTTCCAGTCATGGATCTCGGGCACCGCCGAAATGACCTGCTCGGCCGCCGATGCGGTCGAGACCGCGACCGTCATCACGTAGTCGACGAGGAGCGCGCCGGCGACGACGAGTGAGCCCAGCGCCGGCAGGTTCCGGCGCGCAACCGCGTAGTCGCCGCCGCCGGACGGATAGGCATGGACGATCTGCCGATAGCTGATCGAGACCACCGCGAGCAGGAGGGCAATCGCGGCCGCAACGGGCAGGCTCAGGAACAGCGCGCCCGACCCGGCAACGACAAGGACCCGGAGGATCTCCTCGGTCGCGTACGCAGACGAGCTGATCGGGTCGGAGCTGAAGATCGCGAGCGCTTTCACCTTCGAGAGGCGCTGCGAGATCTCCTCGTGGATCGAAAGTGGCTTTCCGAACAGTACCCCGCGGATGCGTGCGAACAGCCGGCCGGCGGAGGTGCGTGGAACGGACGCTGCCTCCTTGGCGACGAGGTTCCCCTCGGGCGTGTACCGGAAGTAGGCGGCGTGCGGCCGCTCGATGCGCACTCGCCGGTCGCCGAGCTTGCGACCCTTGAGCGGTTTGGGGGCCTGATGCATCCGCAGAGGATCGCATGCGCCGAGGGGCACCGCTGCGGGTTACTCAACGAGCCCCGATGGGAGCCGGGATCAGCTCGCGGCGCCCTCGGCTGCAACGCAGGCGGCGCAGCGACCCTCGACCGTCAGGTGGTCCACTGCGACCGCGAACCCGCGACTGGATCGCAGGCCATCGACCAGGCCGGTGACTTCCTCGGCTGCGAGCTCCCAGCTGGTGCCGCAGTCCGAGCAGACCAGGTGGCCGTGATCCGACGCGGCGCCGACATGGAACTCCTGGCGTCCCTCGAGCCCATGGCTGTGACTCACGAGCCCGAGGTCCTCGAGGACGTCGAGGGTGCGATAGACGGTCGACGGCGTCGTCGTCGGATCGATCCGCCGGCTTCGCTCGATCAGCTCCGCGCCCGTGACGTGCCCATTCACGCCGGCGAGCACCTCCAGTAGCACGCGTCGCTGCGGCGTCCAGCGGAGGCCGCGCGCCCGAAGTCGGCGGCGCACGTCGGACCAGCGGTCGACGGCACGGTGCTCGGCGGTCACGAACCGGCCCCGAATAGCCAGGCCTCGAGCGAGGGGAGCGTGGAATCCAGGCCCAGCAGGAAGATCGCGCCGATGACGATGCTGAACGTGCCCGCCACAACGCCGATGACCACGTACAACCGCTGCCGGAAGCGGCTCGCGATGAACCCCGTTGCCGTGAGGAGCACGACGATCGAATTCGAGATCAGGAGCCCGACGATGAACGCGAGCATCATCGGGAAGCCAAGCCCCTGAGATGACGCGCCGCCGATCGCGGCGATCAGCAGCACCTGCGTGCCCGTCTCGGCACCGATCCCGTGGATCAGCCCCACGCCGTACGCGGTCCTGACGCCGTACGACGACATCTCCATCGGGTCCACGTGCTCGTGGCCGTGCAGCCGTGCCTGAAAGCGTCGCCAGGCGTAGCGCCCCGAGTCGAACACGAGCATCCAGCGGCTCCGCAGCCGGAACTCGCGCCCGTGGCGAGCGTACTGGTAGAGCGAGACGAAGACCCAGACGCCGAGGAACACGAGGGTCGCGCCGACGACCGGGCCCATGATGTCATCGACCCAGTCCGGCAGGACGGCCCCGAAGAGCAGCGCCAGGGTGCCGAGCAGCGCCACCACCGAGGCGTGCCCGAGCGCGTACATGGAGCCAAGCAGGAGCGCGCGGCGCTGCTCCGTGAGGAACCGCGGCGCGGGCGGGTCGTGTCGATGGGGATGATCCGCGGGATCCAGCGGCGCGTCGTGGGCGACGATCTCGTCGCGGCCGCCGTGCTCGTGCTCGTGGGCGACCTCGTGCTCCGCCGTGTGCTCGTGGATCGCCTCGTGCTCCAGCTCCGCCGCATCAGCCGTCGCGGTGGTCGAGGTGACGTCGGTAATTGCGGCGAGGTGATCCCAGTCGAAGCCGTGCCGAATCCCGAGCACGAGAGCGGTCGTGATGAGCCCGATGGCTCCGGCGTCGGCCATCGGCGGAGTATTGCCGTTATCGCAACTCGTTGCAATAAGAGCCCGCTCGAACCTATCCTTTGCCAGTGGCGCGGCCAGGCCCGCTCACCCGCTACCCGCGGTGGCGCCCATGGGCTCGCATGACCTCGACGAGGCGGTCGTGGGGCAATCGTTCGGCGGTGATGCCGTCGCGGCCGGTCATCGTCGCGGCGGCGACGAGGGCATTGACGATTGCCTCCTCGGTAGCTTCGACTGTCGCCTCGATGAGCGGATCCAGCGCGCGGTCCGCGAGACCGCGCAGGGATAGCACTCCACCGCCGTCCGCTTCTGCCTCGGTCGGCGGCATGCCCCGATTGCCCGTCGCGAAGCACAGGAAGATGTCGCCCGAGGTGGTCGAGCCGAGGCCACCGACCCGCGCGACACCGAGTGGCGCGCGCCGGGCGAGGCGGGCGCACTGGTGCGGGAGCAGCGGCGCATCCGTGGCGATGATGCCGATGATCGAGCCGGAGCCGGGTCCGCGGTCGGCGAGCCCGCGACGCTTCTCCGTCCAGGGTGATTGCACCTCGGTCAGCGGAATGTCCTCGCCGACGGGCACGCCGTCGATGCGGAGCAGCCCACGCCGGCCGTGGTTTGCCTGCACCAGCACGCCGACGGTCCAGCCACCGTCCGACGCCGCCAGCCGGCGAGATGCCGTCCCGATCCCGCCCTTGAACTCGTGGCAGATCATGCCCGTCCCGCCGCCGACGTTGCCCTCGGCGACCGGGCCGCCACTCGCCCCCGCAAGGGCAGCCGCGACGTGCTCAGCTCGGACGTGGCCGCCGGCAATGTCGTTGAGGCGGCCGTCGTACGTCTCGCCCGCGACCGGCAGGCTCCAGTGGACCGAGGCGGGATCGAACGAGCCCGCGGCAGAGGACACGAGCGCATCGCGCACCGTCCCAACCGCGTTCGTGTTGGTGATGCCGATGGGGCCGCTCAGGAGGCCCGCCTCGCGCACCCATTCCAGCCCGGTGAGCTCGCCGTTCCCGTTCATCGTCGCGGTGCCGGCGAAGACCGGCTCCGCCCAGGTGTCACCCTCGTGCGGCACGATCACCGTGACGCCGGTGCGGATTGGCCCCTTGCCCACGACGAGCGGGCCATCGCCCGAGATCAACGTCGTATGCCCGACGCGCACGCCGGCGACGTCGGTGATGGCGTTCAGCGGGCCGGGGCTACCCTCCCCGATCACCACGCCCAGATCGCGTGCGCGAACGGTATTGCTCAATCTGCCTGCGTGGTGGAGATGATGTCGACGCCGGGAACGTTCGCGATCTCCTCGATCGCCTGCGAAATCGCGCCGGAGTGGCGCCCTCGGATGGCGATGTCTGCCTGGTAGCTGTCCGCGCTGAGGCGCTGGGTCGAGATCTCGCCGATGTCGAGCCTGTTCTTGATCAGGATCTCGGACACCTGGCCGAGCAGGTCCACCCGCGTCATCGACAGGCGCAGCTGCATCTCCGGCAGGCTCGTGCCGTGCAGGCGGTCGGCGATCGCGTTGATCGGCCAGAGGCTGACCAGGATCACCGCTGCGGCGACGGTACCGATGACGAATTCGCCCGCGCCGGCAGCCATCCCGACCGCGGACGTCGCCCACAGGCTCGCGGCGGTCGTGAGCCCGCGGATCACGATCCCATCCTTGAGGATCGCGCCCGCGCCCAGGAAGCCGATACCGGACACGATCTGCGCGGCGATCCGCGTCGGATCCACGGCAGCGACCTTCGACGGGTCGACGCCCGGGCCGGCCTCCCCGAGGAAGCCGTGGATCGACAGGACGGTGAACAGCGCGGACCCGAGGGCGACGAGCATGTGCGTCCGCAAGCCGGCGGGATGGCCGTGAATCTCGCGCTCGAAGCCGATCGCGAGGCCAAGCAGCGCGGCGATCAGCAACCGGACGGACAAGTCGATCTGCAGCGGGATGTCGATCACCCGCGCAGCGTACTCGCGCCGACCTGCCCGCTGCGAGCCGGTTCGCTCCGGGTTCGGGAGCATCATGGCTGGAATCGAGCACGATTCGACAGTCAGCCGGAGGAAACCTCATGACCGCTTCGAGCCGCACCCCGGGACCCGGCCACTCGCGCCCGCCGCGCCCAACCAGCCGGCACCCGGTCAATCGGGCGTTGGCCGAGGAGTCCCCACTCGGCGCGCGGATCGCCGACCGCGTGACGGGCTTCATGGGCAGCTGGAAGTTCATCATCGTCCAGACCGTGATCGTGGTCATCTGGATTGGCGGGAACATCTGGCTGCTGTTCAACTTCGACCCGGCCCCGTTCATCCTCCTGAACCTGGCGTTCTCCACGCAGGCCGCCTACGCCGCGCCGTTGATCCTCCTCGCCGGCAACCGCCAGTCCCTCCGCGACCGGATGACCCTCGAGCACGCGGCGTCGGAGGCGGACATCGAGGAGAAGCAGAACGTGGAGCTGCTCGAGGGCAACCGGCAGCTGAGCGAGGGCAATCGCGAGATCCTCAAACAGGTCCAGGCCCTGGAGCAGCGCATCCTCGACCTCGAGAAGAACATCCTCTCCCGCCTCGGGAATGGCGACGCGCCGGCGGCCTGAGTCAGCGTCCCGTCATGTGCTGGCGCCTAGGCTGTCCGGCATGAACAGCAAAGGGATTGGTCGGCGCCTCGCGTTTGCGGGCGCCGTCGCGGTCGGCGCGGCTCTCGCCATCGGCGAGCTCATCGCCGGCCTCGTCGAGGGCGTGCCGTCGCCGCTCCTTGCGGTCGCGCGATTCATCGTCGACATCCAGCCGCCGGGCGCGAAGGAAATCGTCGTCGCGCTCTTCGGCGAGGCGGACAAGATCGCGTTCCAGGTGTTCATCGTGCTCGTCGCCGCCCTCGTGGGTGCAGGCCTTGGTCGGCTCTCGCCGAAGCGGCCGGACCTCGCCGCCGGCGTCATGGTGGCGTTCACCGGAGCGGGATTTGTCGCGTCGCTCCGGGAGCCGGGCGTGTCCCCAGCGCTGAGCGTTGCCGCTGCCGGCATCGAGACGCTCGCGGGCATCTTCCTGCTCCGACGACTGGTCGCGCTCGCCTCCGGTCCGGCGGCCCAGGCCAGCGCCGGCGTCGGCGCGGCGGCCGGCACCGCCGCACGCACGGGCAAGACCGGCGTAATGCCCGACTGGAGCCGCCGCTCCCTGCTCCAGGTGGGTGGGGCCCTCGCGATCGGGTCCGTCGCCGCGGGGACGTTCGGGCGGATCCTCCTCGAGAAGCAGCGCGCGCCCGCCGTCCCTGTGGGCGGCATCCCGAACCCTCAGCTGCCCGCCCTCCTGCCGTCCGGCGCGGACATCGCCACGACGGACCTGAAGGCCGCCGGGCTCTCCCCGATCGTCGTGCCGAACGACGACTTTTACCGAATTGATACCGCGTTCATCGCTCCAACCGTCGACCGTGACTCGTGGCGGCTCCGGGTCACGGGCCTGGTTGACCACCCCATCGAGCTCACGTACGCCGAGCTCGTCGCACTCCCGGTGATCGAGCAGTTCGTGACCATCGCCTGCGTCTCGAACGAGGTTGGCGGCGACCTCGTTGGCAACGCGAAATGGACCGGCGTTCCCCTGCGGACCGTCCTCGCCATGGCAGGGGTGCAGTCGAATGCGGACCAGCTCGTCGGCAAGTCGGTCGATGGCTTCACCGCCGGCATGCCCGTCGAATGGGTCATGGACCCGTCGCGCGAGCCGATGATCGCCGTGGGCATGAACGACGCCCCGCTGCCGCGCGCGCACGGTTACCCGGCCCGCTTGATCATTCCGGGGCTCTACGGTTACGTGTCGGCGACGAAGTGGCTGACGGAGCTGGAGCTCACCCGATTCGACACCTTCCAGGGATTCTGGATTCCGCGCGGCTGGGCGGCCAAGGCGCCCATCCTCACGCAATCGCGGATCGACGTGCCGGCATTCAACGCGACGGTCGCCGCCGGTCACACGCCCATTGCCGGCGTGGCCTGGGCACCGGATCGCAGCATTCGCGCCGTCGAGGTGAACGTCGACGGTGCCGGCTGGGCGCCTGCGAAGCTGTCCACCCCAATCTCGGCCGCCACGTGGGTCCAGTGGCTGTACGACTGGGACGCCACGCCCGGCGCCCATACGATCGAGGTTCGCGCCACGGACGGGAACGGCGAGGTCCAGACCGAATCTCGGTCAGCGCCGGCGCCCGACGGCGCACGCGGCCATCACCGCATCCAGGTGTCGATCGCCTGAGCGGCCCATCGGCCGCCGGCAGGGCCTTCGGGCTCGGCGCGGTACCCTCGATCCATGCCACGACGCCTCTTCCTCTTCGACCTTCCGGACCGTTTCTCAACGGGCACCGTCGGCGAGCCGGGCAACCGCTCGTTCTTCCTCCAGGCGCGCGACGGACGACGCGTCGTCAGCGTCGGATTGGAGAAGGCCCAGGTCGCCGTCCTCGCGGATCGCCTCGGGCGATTGCTGGTGGAGCTCGACAAGCGGGGCATCGCCGAGGAGCTGCCTGCGCCCATCCACCCGGACGAGCGTCCGCTTGACGAGCCACTGAACGAGGCGTTCCGCGCCACCACGCTCACGCTGGGCTGGGACGTCGATGCCGAGCAGATCCTCATCGAGGCGCGGGCGCCGAGCGAGGCCGACGACGAAGACCCCGAGAGCGAGGACGTCGTGGAGCTCGATGACGACGATGAGGACGGCCCGGACCTCCTCCGCGTGCGATTGACCGCCGAGGCGGCACGGACGTTCGTCGAGCGCGCTTTCCGGGTCATTCGCGCGGGCCGGCCGCCGTGCCCGCTGTGCGGCAACCCGCTCGATGCAACCGGCCACATCTGCCCGCGCAAGAACGGCCACTACGTCAACTGACCTGACGTCGACCACGCCCAAGGAGCCGGGCCCCTCGATCCTCGACGTCCTGCGCGCGGGCGAGCTGGAGCCGCTCGGCTGGCTCGTCGGCTCATCGAACAACGCGATGGTGGTCCGGGTGACGCCGGGCGACCTCCTCGCTGTGTGGAAGCCAACCGCGGGCGAACGTCCGCTCTTCGACTTTCCACTCGGCACCTTGACGCGGCGCGAGGTCGCTGCCTATCTCGTGTCGGGGGCGCTCGGCTGGGGAATCGTGCCGCCGACGCTCCTGCGCGACGGCCCGCATGGCGAGGGCATGCTCCAGCTCTGGATCGAGATCGACGAGACGGCCGACGTCGTCGATATGGTCAACGGCGATGACGCGCGGCTTCGACGGATCGCCGTCTTCGATGCCATCGTCAACAACACGGATCGCAAGGCCGGTCACCTGCTGCCCGTGCCGGGTGGTCATCTCCACGCGGTGGACCACGGCGTGACCTTTTCGATCATGCCCAAGCTCAGGACCGTCCTCTGGGCGTGGGAGGGCGAGGCGTTTGACGAGGAGGAGCTGGCGGGCCTTGAACGCGTCCGCGACGCGCTTGGGCCGTCCTCGACGCCGGTGGCTGGCTCGGCGGGGCCGGGCGCCCTCGCGGTCGCGCTCGCGGAGCTCCTGTTCGTCGACGAGATCGAGGCCACGCGAGCGAGAGTCGCCGAGCTGCTCACGGCCGGCGTCTTCCCGAGCCCCAGTCCGGACTGGCCCGCTATCCCCTGGCCGCCGTACTGACCTCCGTGGCGGCCTCGCGCTGAGGCACCATTGCGCCCGTGGCGGATCACGCGCTGGCAATCGACGTCGGGACGCAGAGCGTCCGCGCGATCCTGTTCGACCCGGCGGGGAACCTCGTGGCGATGGGTCGTGTGCCGATCGAGCCGTACGTCTCGCCGCAGCCCGGCTGGGCGGAGCAGGTTCCGGAGGTCTGGTGGACCGCGATCGGCGAGGCATGCCGAAAGTTGTGGGCCGCAGCGGGCGCCGTGTCGGGCGGACCGGTCGGCCCGGATCGGGTTGCCGGCGTCGCCCTCACGACGCAGCGCGTCACGATCGTCGCAGCCGATGAGCACGGCACCCCGCTGCGGCCCGCGATCGTCTGGCTGGACCAGCGCCGCACGGAGGGTCTGAAGCCGCTCGGCGGGTTGTGGGGCGCAATGTTCCGCGTCGCCGGCGTGCGCGAGACGGTCGCGCGCTTCCAGGCCGACGCGGAGGCGAACTGGATCGAGCGCTACGAACCTGCCGTCTGGAAGCGGATCCGCCGCTACGGCGTCCTCTCCTCCTGGCTCACGGCACGACTCACCGGTGAGTGGGTCGATTCGACGGCCAGCCAGGTCGGGTACCTGCCCTTCGACTTCAAGCGCGGGCAATGGGTGAGCCGCCTCGACTGGAAGTGGCAGGTCGCGCCGTTCGACAAGGCAACGCTCCCTCGCCTTGTCCCACCAACGGGGCTCCTCGGGGGCCTGACCGCCGCCGCCGCCGAGCACCTCGGCGTCGCGACCGGGACACCGGTGATCGCGGCCGCAGGCGACAAGCAGTGCGAGGCACTCGGTGCCGGCGCCGTCCAGCCGGACGTTGCGGCGTTGTCCTTCGGGACGACCGCCTCGCTCGGGACGACGCATCGCCGGTACATCGAGGCGATCCCCCTCGTGCCGCCCTACCCAGCCGCGATTCCCGGCGCGTGGTTCGTGGAGCTGCAGGTGCTCCGGGGATTCTGGATGGTGGAGTGGTTCAAACGTGAGTTCGGGGCGGCCGAGGTGACCCGCGCGGCCGGCATGGACATGCCCCCGGAGGCGCTCTTCGAGGAGCTCCTGACCGCCTCGCCGCCGGGCTCGATGGGGCTGATGCTCCAGCCGTACTGGATGCCCGGCGTGCGCTATCCGGGGCCCGAGGCAAAGGGCGCGGTCATCGGTTTTGGGGACGTCCACGGCCGGGCGCACGTCTACCGGGCGATCCTGGAGGGCCTCGCCTACGCGCTCCGGGAGGGCGCGGAGCGGACGATCAAGCGCAGCAAGGTGCCGATCCGTGAGCTGCGCATCTCCGGCGGAGGCTCGCAGTCGCGCGCGGCGGTGCAGCTGTTCGCGGACGTGTTCGGGATACCCGCGTCGCGGCCGCACACCCACGAAGCGGCGGGGCTCGGCGCAGCCATCGACGTGATGCTCGGCCTCGGGATCCACCCCGACCCGGTCGACGCCGTGGCGGCCATGGTCCGCGTCCTGGATCGGTTCGAGCCCGATCCAGCGGCGAATCGCACCTACGAGGATCTCTACCGCTCCGTCTACCTGCCGATGTACGACCGGCTGAAGCCCCTGTACCGCGAGATCCGCCGAATTACCGGCTACCCGCCGACGTAACGCGCGAGGTGCTCGCCGGTGAGGGTGGAGCGGGCGGCGACGAGGTCCGCGGGCGTGCCCTCGAAGACGATCCGGCCGCCGTCATGACCCGCCCCGGGCCCGAGGTCGATGATCCAGTCCGCATGCGCCATGACAGCCTGGTGGTGGGCGATCACGATGACCGACTTGCCCGAGTCCACCAGCCGGTCCAGCAGGCCCAGCAGGTTCTGCACGTCGGCCAGGTGGAGGCCGGTGGTCGGCTCGTCGAGGACGTACACGTCCCCCTTCTCGGCCATGTTCGTCGCCAGCTTCAGGCGCTGCCGCTCCCCGCCGGACAGCGTCGTCAGCGGCTGGCCGAGCTTGACGTAGCCCAGCCCGACGTCCGCCAGCCGGCGCAGGATGGCGTGGGCGGCGGGCGTGCGCGCGTCGCCGGAGCCGAAGAACGTCTCGGCCTCCGTCACGGACATCGCGAGCACCTCGCTGATGTCCAGCCCACCGAGGTGATAGTCCAGCACTGACGCCTGGAACCGCTTCCCCTCGCACACCTCGCAGGTGGTGGTCACGCCGGCCATCATCGCAAGGTCTGTGTAGATAACCCCGGCGCCGTTGCAGTTGGGGCAGGCGCCCTCCGAGTTCGCGCTGAACAAGGCGGGCTTGACGCCATTCGCCTTCGCGAACGCGGTGCGGATCGGGTCAAGCAGGCCGGTGTAGGTGGCCGGGTTGCTCCGGCGCGAGCCGCGAATCGCCGTCTGGTCGACGGCCACCACGCCGTCCCGTTTCGACACCGAGCCGTGGATGAGCGAGCTCTTGCCGGAGCCCGCGACGCCGGTCACCACGACGAGCACGCCGAGCGGAATGTCGACGTCCACGTCATGAAGGTTGTGGGCGCTGGCGCCGCGCACCTCGAGCGCGCCGGACGGCCGCCGCGCCGAGCCCTTCAGCGAGGCTCGGTCGTCGAGGTGGCGCCCGGTCAGCGTGCCACTGGCTCGAAGCCCGATGACCGTGCCCTCGAAGACCACCTCGCCACCTGCCGTGCCCGCGCCGGGGCCCAGGTCGACGACGTGGTCGGCGATCGCGATCGTCTCCGGCTTGTGCTCCACGACCAGGACCGTGTTGCCCTTGTCGCGCAACTGGAGCAGCAGCTCGTTCATTCGCTGGATGTCGTGTGGGTGCAGCCCGATCGTGGGCTCGTCGAACACGTACGTGACGTCGGTGAGCGACGACCCGAGGTGGCGGATCATCTTCACCCGCTGGGACTCGCCACCTGACAAGGTGCCGGACGGCCGGTCGAGCGAGAGGTAGCCCAGCCCGATCTCCGCGAACGAGTCCAGCGTCAATCGCAGCGCCCCGAGCAGTGGCGCCACGGAGGGCTCGTCCAAGCCTCGAACCCATGCGGCCAGATCGCTGATCTGCATCGAACAGGCGTCGGCGATGCTGACGCCTCTGATCTTCGAGGAGCGCGCCGCCTCGTTGAGCCGCGTGCCGACGCAGTCGGGGCAGACGGTGAACGTGGCCGCCCGCTCCACGAACGCCCGAATATGGGGCTGCATCGCGTCGACGTCCTTGGACAGGAACGACTTCTGGATCCTCGGGATCAGGCCCTCGTATGTCAGGTTGATGTTGTCGACCTTCATCTTGACCGGCTCCTTGTAGAGCAGGTCATGGAGCTCCTTCTTCGTGAACTCGCGGATCGGCTTGTCCGGGTCGAAGAAGCCCGAGCTCATGAAGATCCGGCCGAACCAGCCGTCCATGCTGTAGCCGGGGATCGTGAACGCGCCTTCGCGCAGCGACTTCCGGTCGTCGTACAGCGCCGACAGGTCGAAGTCCGTGACCGAGCCCATGCCCTCGCAGCGCGGGCACATGCCACCGGTGACCGAGAACGTCCGGCTGATGGTCTTGCCGGCTCCGCGATCGATGGTCGCAGCCCCGCCTCCCTTGACCGAGGCGAGGTTGAACGAGAACGCCTGCGCCGAGCCGACGTGCGGCTGCCCGAGGCGGCTGAACAGGATCCGCAGCATCGCGTTGGCATCCGTCGCGGTGCCCACCGTGGAGCGAGCGTTGGCTCCCATCCGCTCCTGGTCCACGATGATCGCCGTCGTCAGCCCGTCGAGCACATCGACGTCCGGCCGTGCCAGGGTCGGCATGAAGCCCTGCACGAAGGTGCTGTAGGTCTCGTTGATCATCCGCTGCGATTCCGCGGCGATCGTGTCGAAGACCAGCGAGCTCTTGCCCGAGCCCGAGACGCCGGTGAACGCCGTCAGCCGGCGCTTCGGGATCTGAATGCTGACGTCCTTGAGGTTGTTGACCCGCGCGCCATGGACGCGGATCAGGTCATGAGTGTCCGCGACGGGCAGCGCCTGCCCCCGTTCCGCCTCGCCCGCGCCCGTCCCCGGGCTGGTGCTCAGGCGCGGACCTCCTGGCGCATGAACCGGATGTATGCGAGCGCGAAGCAGCCGATCGTCAGCGCGAACAGCGTCACCACGGCGGGCCAGATCAGGACGAGGCTCTGCATCACGGACAGCGCCGAATCCGGGAAGAAGTTCTGCGCCTGAAGGTACTGGCTGGTCGTGATCGTGCGCGACGTCGTCTGGACGCTCGGGCTCAGGATCACGGTCGAGATGTCGCCGTACAGCGTGCTCGGCAGGAACTGGCCGATGAAGTGGCGCGCATTCGGATCGTCCGGCGCGAGGACCGCGGCCACGAAACCGATCAGGAACGGCCCGAAGAACGGGATTGCCACGAACAGCCAGGTGCCGAACGCGACCATCGCGGAGGTTGCGGCGCGCCGGATCACGACTGACAGGAGCATGCCGAAGGCAAGCCAGAAGGCGACGTACAGGATTGTCACGAGCAGCCAGATGACAACCCGGATGATCTCCGACATCGCCGGTGCGATGCCGAGCCGCAGGAGCCCGAAGCCGGCGATCACCATCACGACGCCAACGAGGACGAGCGAGATGATCGCGAGACCCGCGGCGAACTTGCCGTTGATCACGTCGTCGCGATGGATCGGCTGGGACAGCAGGCGGGGCAGCGTCCCTTCGTGGCGCTCGCCATTGACCGCGTCGAAGGCGAACGCGACGCCGAGCAACGGCGCGGCGATGCTGATCCACAGGTCCACCCGCAGGATCGGCACCTGCTCGGGGCTCAGCGTGAACAGGAAGAGGAAGACCGCCGGCGTGATGCTGGCGCTGGCGGCGACGCCCCGGATCTGGTCTGCCGCGAAGTACAGCGGGATGAGCGCGGCGATCCCGAGCACCACGAGGAGGACGTACAGGCGCGCGCTGAGCAGGTGGTCCGTGAACTCCTTGCCCGCGATCGTGATCCAGCCCGGCCGGAGCCGAACCGGCGCCCGATTCACGGCGTCCGTTCGGGCCGTCATGCTGCCGTCTCCGTTCCCGAGGCGTTGAAGCGCGAGCTGACGGCGCGCCGATAGATCTCGTCGAGCGAGGCTTGGACCTCGCGGATGGAACTCAGTCGAAGGCCCTTCTGCGCTGCGAGCGCGAGGATCGCCTCCCGGACGGCCGGAGCGCCGCTCGCCGGCTTCGCCAGCACGATGAACGGATCGTGTGCGCGAGCCGGGGGGTGAACCGCGGAGACGCCGTCGACGGACTGGAGGAGCTTCGCCGTGCCGTCGAGCGCAGCCGTATCCATGCCCTCGAACCCGACCTCGATGGTCGCCGCGCCTTCGCCGAATCGCTCGGCGAGTTCGGGCACGGTGCCGACACCGATCATCTTGCCGGCGGCGAAGATGCCGACGCGATCGCAGACCGACTGGACCTGGACGAGCAGGTGGCTCGAGAGCAGGACCGCGAGCCCGTGCTCGCGCACGAGGCCGCGAAGCATGTCCAGGATCTCGTCGACACCGATGGGGTCGATCGCCGTCGTCGGTTCGTCGAGGATGAGCACCGAAGGACTCTTGACCAGCGCGTCGGCGATGCCGAGGCGCTGGAGCATGCCCCGGGAATAGGTGTCGGTATTCGTGTCCGCTCGCGCGGTCATGCCGACCTGATCGAGCACTTCGTCGATCTTCGTCTCCGCGCTGCGGCCCTTGAGGCCGTTGAGCCTCGCCGTGTAGCGCAGGTTTTCGCGTCCGGTCATGCCGTCGTAGAAGCCGACGTTGTCCGGCAGGTAGCCGACATGGCGCTTGACGTCCAGCGGTCGTCGACGCGGATCCAGTCCGACGACCCGCGCCCCGCCGCTCGTCGGCTCGGTGAGCCCGAGGAGCATCAGGATGGTGGTCGTCTTGCCGGCGCCGTTCTGGCCAAGGAGGCCGAAGATCTCGCCGGCGTGGACCTCGAGATCGAGGGCGTCGACGGCGACGAGGTCCCCGTAGCGCTTGCTGAGGCGGCGGGTGATGATCGGCGCGCCGAGGTCCTCGATGGGCGCCCGGTCACGCTGGCGCGACCGGCCCTTGCGAGCCAGTCGCTCGGTGGGCGGCGTGGCGGATGCCGTCATGGCTCAGCGCCGCCCGTAGCGCCGGAAGACCCACAGCAGGCCGACAATGATGCCCACGATGAGTCCCCCGCCGATCAGCGCACCAACCAGCGATGCCTCCACCGTGAAGCGGATCTCGGCCGTGTCGTTGGCTTCCTCGCCGCGCGCCGTGAACGTGAGCGAGTAGTCACCGGAGATTGCGTCCGCGGCGGGCGTGATCTTCGCGGTGACAGTGACCGGGACGCCGACGGCGAGGGTCGCGATCGTCGGCGGGTCATATTCGGCCTTCCAGTTGGTGGGCAGCGAGCCGGACAGGACGACGTTCGTGATTGGTGCGGTCCCGTTGTTCGTGATCGTGAAGACCTGCTCCGTGACGTTGCCGGCCGGCCCGTTCGCGGACAGCACCTGGCTCGGTGTCGAGAGGATCAGCGAGTAGCTGCCTGTGATCTCGAGGGTCAGATCGATCGGGAACTGCTGGCCGCCCACGGTCGCCACCACGGCGGCCTTGTAGGTGCCGGCGTCCGCATTCGTGGCCGGCGTGACCTTGACGGCGACATTGGAGGAGCCGCCGGCCTTGGCCGTGCCGCTCACCGCCTGGGCCTGGCCGGTCAGCGTTACGTCAACGCTCCAGCCGACGGGCCCCTCGCCGGTCGCGGTGTAGCTGACGTCCTCCGCGGTGCCGTTGGCAATCGCGAGGTTGAACGTGAAGCTCTGGTTGGCGGCGCCACGCAGCGCCGTGTAGTCGGGCTCGACCGTGATCTCGCCGCCCGCGTCTGCCTCCACCTTGATATCCAGCGCGAGCGACACGGACTCGCCGGCGCTCGTGGCAGTCACGGTGATCTTCGACGAGCCGGTGGCGCCCTCGGGGACGTCCACGTCCAGGCGAACGCTGGTCGCCTCGCTGCCATCCGTCTGCACCGCGCCCACGACGTACCCGCCGCCGTGCAGCGTTGCCTTCCACGAGGCCGGCACGCCGCTCACTGCAAGGTCGATGCGAGCGGGGTCGGTCGTCTCGAGTGAGAGCTCGAAGGTCGCCTGCGTCCCGGGGCTCACCGTGACCGCCGGGTAGGGCGTCGTCAGCGTCAGGCCGTTCGCGGCCAGCACGCCCGGGACGACCAGTGGGATGGTCGTGAGCGCGAACGCGATCGATAGCAATCCCCGAAGCCGTCGTGAGAGCAAGTTCGTCTAGCCTCCTATGTCGATGTCCGTTCTAACGCCAATCCTCAAGCGTCGGTGCGCATGGCGCGTCCCCAGATCGCGCCAGGGCGGCGTGTCCGAGGCGCCGAATCTTGCAACAACTGGACATTCCTGCAACAACGCCGCGGATGAGGGTCGGTTATGACTCCTGAATCCGGCCAATCCCGGGTGACTTTCGGCTGCTCCAACGAGGCCGTTCAGGCCCTTTCGGCGGGTACCGTCGATCAGCGAGCATTTGACAGGCCGGGGGATTGGCCGCATCCTCGGTAACGTCAAGTTTAAGGCCAAGAACGGACAGCAGGTCTGAGCATCGACCGATTCGAAGGAACCGGATGACTCGCTCCCGCGTCCACAGGCACGCAAACACATCAGCTCGAACGCCCAACCCGCGACGAGCACCAGGACTGCACATCGGGGCCCACATCGCCCGGATCACGGTCACAAGGAAACCAGAGAACCATGCTTACGCGTACTCATCATTCGTCCGTCGTCGGACGATCCGCCTCGATTCGCCGGATGCGCCGGCGCTCGCAGGCCACCAAGCTCTACTGCCGCACCAACGGCTGCACGAGCTTCCTCGAGTTGCAGCCCGAAACCGCGCTCGCGGTTTGCCCGGTCTGCGGCTACACGAGAACCTTGGACTGATTGCCTGACCGACCGGAAGGTCTGACGAGGTAATCACACGGCCGTCAAACTGACGGCCGTGACCAGCCAGCACACGGTCGATCGCCGGCGAGTAGATGCGCTCCTGGAGCGCGAGCTCGCTGCGTTCGCGGACCGGCATCCTCGGACACGTTCGCTGCACGAACGCGCCCGCGGGAGCCTCCTCGACGGCGTGCCCATGA
>JBDSZH010000038.1:0-7801 GCA_039925225.1 Candidatus Limnocylindrales bacterium
GGAGCGTGACGAGCGCGTCCTTGACGGCATCGGCGCCGAGCGTCGACACGATCGATGGCGTGATGAGGAGGAGCTGGTCGCCGACATTGATCTCGCCGCGCCACACGTCCGGCTCCACCTCGGTCGACGGCAGACCCCGGTCGCGATGCGGATCAGGCAGCGTGGACAGGCGCGCGCCACGGTTCAGGTACGCCTCGGCCGGACCCACGGTGCACACGTACAGCTCGTTGTCGCGGACCACGGCGAGGGCGACACCAATCGGGCCGGGGCCGTTCCCGAGGGCGCCCTTCTCGCGAGCGTGGGTCAGCCGCTTGTTCGCGACCTGGATCGCCTTCACCAGGCACACCCGGATCCCGGCGGATTCGTCGTAGTAGTACTCGCTCCTGATCGCGTCGGCGACGAGTCGCGTCGCCTCACGGGCCTTCGCGCCGGGCACGCGGCTGGTGACCAGGAGGTACAGGTGACCCTTGCCCCGCGTCTGGGCGCCGATGCGCGGCTCGATATGGAGCGCGGTGTCCGGCGAATCGGTGGCGCGCTCGGCATCGGGCACGACACCAAGCTTCATCTGGATCCGGTGGGCCACTGCGGTCCTCTGCCAGGGTGCTGGGCGGGGCGCGGATTATCGCACGAGGTGCGGCGGGCCTAGGAGACTCCTAATGGCGCCTGATCGTTACGCGCACCAGACGCACCTGTGCCCCGCCTGGTGCCCGCCGAAACGCGCCAGCGAGCTCGTCCCCATGGAGGACCAACTCCTGGCCGACGATTGGCGCGTCCGCCTCGAGCAGGAGCGTGTCACCATCGACCCGCAGCGCCCGGCACGCACCGTGGGCGGCGGGCACGAGTTCCGCGACGATGGCGTCGAAGGTCGCGAGGAATCGGGCGCGGCGCAGCTCGTCCTCGAGCCCGAGATGGGCGGCCGCGCCGGGCATCAGATCGCCGATCCGCGACATCGGGCGGCGGCGGCGCGGCTGGTCGTCCGTCACGAGACGCCGCGCAGGAGCCTGGCGCCATTGGGGCCCGCGCGAACCTGCCAGGGCGTAGCGATCGCCCGAAGCCCCGGGTCCAGGTCGTCCAGGGTCGTGGTGGTCACGAATGTCTGGGGCAGGTCTGCGATTCGTCGCACCAGGTGCCCGCGCCTGGCCGGATCGAGCTCGGAGAAGACGTCGTCCAGCAGGAGGAGCGGCGGGCGGGCATCGTGAGCGGTCACGAGATCCAGCTCGGCGAGCTTCAGCGCCAGGATGGCCGTGCGTTGCTGGCCACGCGACGCGAACGCCGACAGGTCCCGCCCGGCCATCTCGAACGCGACGTCGTCACGGTGGGGGCCCACCAGGGTTGTCCCGTTCCAGACTTCCTTCTCCGCGGTCTCCGCGAGCCGGCGCTCCAGGGCCTCACGCGCCGATTCGCCCTCGTACGCCGGGGCGTTCGTGATGTAGTCGACGCCGAGGACGCCGGCGGCGGCCTCCTCTGGCGCTATCTCGGCATGCGCGGCGGCCAGCGGGCCTGCGAGCCGCGCCAGGAGCGCGTGACGGGCGGCCACGACGGCGCCACCGGCGTCGAGGAACGGCCGATCCCAGTACCGGAGCTCGTCGCGGGACGCGGTCTCGTCGCGAATGGCGCGCAGCAGCCCATTGCGCTGCTGGAGCGAGCGCCCGTAGGTGGCGAGCTCGCCGGCATACCCGGGCACGAGGGTCGCGGCCAGCTGGTCGAGGGTCGCGCGGCGGAGGGATGGCGAGCCAACCACCAGGAGCATGTCCTCGGGAGCGAACAGCACGACTCGGAGCCTCTCGGCCAGCGCCGGCGCGCGGCGCGGCACGCCATTCACCCGGATCCGCTTGCGCGCACCGCTGGCCGCAGCAGCCGAGCCTGGCCGCACGAGCGCGACCTCGATCTGGTCGTCGGCCGACTGGCCCTCGATGCGCGTCACGTCCGAGCCCCAGCGGATCAACTCCACGTCGGTGGTGGTGCGGTGCGAGGTGCCCCGAGCGAGCACGACCATCGCCTCGAGCAGGCTCGTCTTGCCGGCCGCGTTGGCGCCCCACACCAGCTGTGGGCCTGCGCCGAACTCCACCTCGAGCATCGAGTACGACCGGAGATCGGCGAGCCGCAACCGGTCGATCGTGGCGACGCTCACGGAATCCGTAGGCGGCTGAGCCGAGTCCGGGCGAAGGCGGAGTCGAGCAGGCGAGGAAACGTACTGCAAGGTACGTGACCGAGCCAACGGAGGCGACAACGCACGCGCAGGCCCGGATCGGCGGGCTGTATCAGCTCGTCGTGCGAACGGGCATGACGACGTGGACATAAGAATCATCGCCGATCGGCTTGAAGACGCCGGGGGCAAGCGGCCCCTGGAGCTCCAGGGCGAATTGCTCGGCCGAGACCTTCTCCAGGACGTCGGCAAGGTACTTCGCGTTGAACGCGATCGACGTGCCATCGCCCTCGACCTTCGCGCCCACCTGCCCGACGTGGTCGCCGATCTCCGCGTTCGCGCTGACGGTGATCCCCGATTCGCCGTTCGCCGAGATCTGGAGCTTCACGATGTTCGCGGATTCGTGGGCGATGAGCGCCGCCGGCCGAACTGCGCGGAGGAGCTCCTCGCGATCGAGGACGGCGCGCGTCGTGTGCGCCTTGGGCAGGACCGACTGGTAGTTCGGGAACTGGCCGTCGATCAGCCGGCTGACGAGGTCGATGCCCTCGAGGTGGAACAGGATCTGGTTGCGGCTCTGCGCGAGAACGACGTCGACCGGATCGTCCGTGTCGTTCAGGACGCGCATGAGCTCGGTGAGCGCGCGCGCCGGCACGACCACGCTCGTGTCGCTGACCGGATCCAGAATCGGGATGGTCTTGACCGCGATGCGGTAGTTGTCGGCGGCGGCGAGGGTCACGGTCTCGCCCTCGAACCGGCACAGGACGCCGGTGAGGATCGGACGCGCCTCGTCGGTGGCCGCGGCAAACGCGGTCTCCTCGAGGGCCCGCTTCAGGACGTTCTGGGCGATCCGCGTCGTCGGGCGCTCACCGGTCGGCTGGATCGATGGGAACTCGTCCGCATCGATCCCCTTCACGTGCGACTGGAACGGGCCGGCGCTCACGTGGAGCGTCTCGTTGGCGCCCGTCTCCAGGTCGATGCGCTGACCGCCGGGCAGCGAGCCGACCAGGTCCGCGAGCAGCCGGGCCGGCACCGTGGTGGAGCCGTCCTCCTCCACCTTGCCGGGCACCCAGTACACCAGCCCGATCTCGAGATTGGTCGTCGTGAGACGGAGGCCGCCGTCCTCCGTCTTGAGGAGGACGTTCGCGAGCACGGGCAGCGTGCTTCTGTTGGAGACCGCTCGACTCACGACACCAAGGCCGCGCGCCAGGTTCTCCTGCATGACCGAGAGCTTCACGTCAGGTCCACTCCATGGGCGGGTCAGTCCACGATTCACACACGATGGGCTGCGTCGCGCAGGAGTTCCCGGCACCCGCGAAGCCGCTTCCTTTGGTGTGTGTATCTTCCTTCATTCTCTAAGGTCCGTCATCACCATCATCATGGTGTGGACTCGGTGGAGCGTCGTGCTCGCCCCCGTTCGCCGAGCCGGTGGACGAACCATCCCGGATCGTGGGCCGATGCTGTCCAGCGGGGGACGCGAGACCTGCCGGGCCGTGGACAACCCCGTCGAACGGAGCCATGGCCTTCTGGGTTTGGCCTGACCATCCACGACGCGACACGGCGTTGTCCAAGATTGCGTCCACGTTGCAGCGAGGGCATCTGATCTTGCGAAGCCACCAGCTTCCCACCGTCCGGACATGATCGGTGGATAACTCTGGCGTGCAGCCACCCCGCGACAGGGGCGCGCGGCGCCCGCCTCAGTCGGCGTAGATCATCTCGCGGACCGCGGCGATCTCCCGCCGGAGCTCATCGTTGCCGCCCGATTCACGGGTGATCTTGTCGCACGCGTGGAGCACGGTCGAGTGATCGCGGTTGCCGAGCTCTGCACCGATCCGCATGAGGGAGACGTCCGTCTCCTCGCGCATCAGGAACATCGCGATCTGGCGAGGCACTACGATCGCCTTGTCGCGCTTCTGGCCCTTGAGGGCGTCGAGGCCCACGCCGTAGTAGTCGGACACGGCCTTGACGATCCGCTCCGGCGTGATCTGGCGCTTCTTGGGGTTGTAGAGCACGTTCGAGAGGACCGCCTGGGCCAGCTCGATGGAGATCGGCATGGCGCCCATCGATGCGTACGCGACGATCCGGTTGAGCGCGCCCTCGAGCTCGCGGATGTTGCTGACCACCTTGCGCGCGATGAACTCGATCACGTCCGACCCGATCGGGACGGCGCCCTCCTCGGCCTTGGCGCGCAGGATCGCGATGCGGGTCTCGAGGTCCGGCGCGGTCAGGTCCGCGATCAGGCCCCACTCGAAGCGTGACCGGAGGCGCTCCTCCAGGGTCAGGATGGCCTTCGGCGGCCGATCCGAGCTCAGCACGATCTGCTTGCCGTCCTCGTGGATGGCATTGAACGTGTGGAAGAACTCCTCCTGCGTCCGTTCCTTGTCCGCGATGAACTGGATGTCGTCGATCAGGAGCAGGTCGATCCGGCGGTAGCGCGCGCGGAACTCGTCGATCTTGCCCTGCTGGATCGAGGTGATGAACTCGTTGGTGAACTTTTCGGAGGTCGCGTACACGACGCGCTTACGCGGGAACTTCGCGGCTACCTGGTTTCCGATCGCGTGCATCAGGTGCGTCTTGCCGAGGCCCACGCCGCCGTACAGGAACAGTGGGTTGTACGCGTGGCCGGGACGCTCCGCCACCGACAGGCTCGCCGCGTGGGCGAGGCGGTTGGCCGACCCGACGATGAAATTCGAGAACGTGTAGCGGGGGTTGATGTTGCTCGTCCCGCCCTCGCCGCCAACACGGCCGGGCTCCACCCGGACCTGGGGAGTCGGGGGCGCTGGACGCCGCTCCGGCGCATCGCCGCTCCTGGGCAGCATCCCGGGGCCGACGGCGACCGGTGCCGCGTGCTGCGCCTGCTCGTCCACGAAGGCGGCAGCGGGAGCGTTCGCCTGCTCGGCGTCGTCGGCGGTTGGCCCTTCCGCCCCGACGAAGAAGTCCACCTGGACCGCGTAGCCCACGATCCGGCCGAGCGTCTGGGAGATCAACGACCGGTAGCGGCTCTCCAGCCAATCCTTGGCGAAGCCGTTCGGGACAGAGATCCGGAAGCGCGTGTCATCGACCTCGACCAGCGCGGTGTCGCGCAGCCAGGTCTCGAAGTTCGCCGGAGAAAGGGTGACCTGGAGCTCGCCAAGAGCTGCGCGCCAGACCTGCTTCGCGTCCATAGGTCGATGGGGACACTCGTGGTATTCGGGGGCCGGGGTTATTGCCGCTGGGGGCGGAAATAGGGCACGCGACCGAGGCTTGGCGCGGGTCGTTCGGGGCGTTCGCCGGGGCTTCGGGTGGCGAAACATAGCACCGCCGCGGAGACCCCGCAAGGCAAATCCGCGATACTCCCCGGGAGTATACGGTCACGGCCCGGCGCGCGGTCGGGCGGGACGCCGCGCGAGTCCCGCCCGTCCGCCGATACGCAGATCGTTTGACGCTCCTGACGCGCGCGACCTATCATCGGCCGGACGATGAACGCGCCCCGCCCGTGATTCGGGCGTTTGGCGCGTTTGCGTGCCTTCTGGGGTCGATGACGGACTAACCCCGAGGCCGGATGGAGAGGATCCCGCGCAGGCACGATGAAGCAGACCTTCCAGCCCAAAAAGCGCCACCGCGCCAAGGAACACGGCTTCCGCGCCCGTATGAAGACGACGGGCGGACGCCGCGTCCTGGCCGCACGCCGGGCCCGCGGTCGCAAGCGCCTGTCGGCCTGACGGCCGAGCGCGGCCCACGGCCGCGGCTCGAGATGCTTTCCCAGAAGCAGGATTTCGCGGCACTCCAGGAGCGCGGGACGATTCGTTCACACCCGCTCCTTGCCGCTCGGGTCCTGCGGACCGAGCTCGGGATCACGCGATTTGGCCTGGCAACCGGCCGAGCCCTCGGCTCGGCGGTGGTCCGGAATCGTGTCCGGCGGCGCCTTCGGGAGGCGATCCGGTCGATGCAGCCCGTGCTGCAGCCGGGTTGGGACGTGCTGGTGATCGCCCGGCCGGCGATCGTCGGTGCCGACCATCGAGCGATCGGCGCGGCACTGGGCCGGCTGCTCGCCCGTGGCGGTGTCTTGGCCGAGCGTGGCGGTGAGATGGGCCTGGGACGCGGTTGACGCAAGTCGGGATGCACGTAGGGATCCTTGGGCGGGTCGGGATCGGGCTGATCCACGCCTATCGATTCCTGTTCTCATGGCTGCCCTCGAGCTGCCGCTACGAGCCCACCTGCTCGCGATACACCGAGCAGGCGATCCGGCAGTACGGGCTCTTGAAGGGCTCCTGGATGGGCGCACGCCGCATCGCCCGCTGCCATCCCGGCCACCCCGGCGGCTACGACCCGGTCAGATGATCACCCTCCCCAGGCATCCGATCCTGCGACTGGCGCTCATCTTTGGCTTCGTCGTCGCGCTCGCCCTGGTCTTCTCTGCATGCGACCCGATCGCCCCGTCGACCGCGCCGGGCGCGACGGCTGTTCCGGGCACGTCCCTCGGGCCCGGCGAGACCCCCGTTCCGGCGCCCACGACCGCACCCAGCCAGACGGCACCCACGCCCCTGATCGTCAAGCCCGCCGAGATCAAGGCCGATCCGGTCAGCATCCTCGCGTGGCTGTTCAACCCGATCTTCCAGCTCTTCCTGATCATGCTCGTCGGCGTCCACGGAGTCGTGGGCGACATGGGCGTCGCGATCATCATCACGACGCTCATCGTCAGAACCGCGCTCGTCCCGCTGATGCGCCGCCAGATGGTGTCGATGCGCCGGATGCAGGCGATCGCGCCCGAGGTGAAGGAGCTCCAGCGCCGGTTCAAGGGTGATCGGGCGAAGACGCAGCAGGCCACGATGGCGCTGTACAAGGAGCGCGGCGTCAGCCAGGCCGGGTGCCTGGTCGCAATGCTCCCGATCCTGCTGATCCTGCCCATGTACCAGGTCGTCCGCGAAGGCCTGCAGGCCGCGGACCTGGTCGAATCGCTCAAGGTCTTCGGCTTCCAGGTCGTCCCGCTGACGTGCCCGACGCCGGCCCTCGTGACGTTCCCTGATGGCACGCAGAACTACGCCACCTGCATCGACTCCACCATCACCTGGCTCGGGGGCATTCACGCCAGCGGCTTCGAGGGGCTGATCCCGCTGCCGTTCGAGCTGCCGCTGATCGGGGCCGGGATCTCTCTCTTCGCGCTCTTCTACACGGCGCTGCAGCTCGTCGCCTCACGGATGGCCCTGCCGCCGCACAACCCCGACGTCCCGCTCGACCAGCAGGCCCGGACGCAGCGCTCGCTGTCGCTCTGGCTGCCGCTGATCACCGTCCTGTACGGCAGCGCGATCCCGGTGGGCGTGTTCCTGTACCTGATCGTCTCGACGGTCTACCAGATCGTCCAGCAGTTCCTGACCACCGGCTGGGGCGGCATGTTCCCGCTCTTCGGCCGGACCCCGGCATTCGCCGTGGACCATTCCCCGCGCTTCCCGGTCGCCGCACCGTCGGCGTCCGCATCCAGCTCGCGCACGGCGGGAGCGCCTGCGCGGCCCAATCCTGAGAAGTCTGCCCTCGACCGCTCGGCCTCGGCGAACGCAACGATTCGCCACCGAGGTCGACAGGGCCGGCGAGGGAGACGTCGATGAGCAGCACCAGCGCATATCGCGAGTTCACCGGAAAGTCCGTCGAGGAGGCCCTGCGCCTGGCGCGCGAGGACTTCGG
>JBDSZH010000039.1:0-11692 GCA_039925225.1 Candidatus Limnocylindrales bacterium
CGGCCTCCGGATCGTCCGTGTCGTAGCCGTACAGGGTCGGCATGTCGTACGCGATCGACAGGCCGGTCTGGCCAGCGGCGAGCAGGTCCTTGAAGCGCCGATTCGTGTCCTCCGCGGCGCCGAAGCCCGCGAACATGCGCATCGTCCAGAGGCGCGAGCGGTACCCCGCCGGGTGGATCCCGCGCGTGAACGGCGCCTCGCCGGGCAGGCCGATGCGTGCGTCATCGCGCGGGTCCCACGGGCCGTACACGGGCTCCAGCTCGATCTCGCCAAGGGTCCGGAAGCTGGACTGGCGCTCCGGCGCCCGGGCGACGGCGGGGTCCAGGCGCTCGACCTTCCACGCTCGCCTGCGTGCCTGCCAGTCGATCGGGTCGGTCATGGGCGGGACAGTAGCACGGGTTCCGAGCGCTCCCGGCGCTAAGGGATCGGCACTCCGGCCGCGACCTCAACCGCGATCCCTACGCGCTCGTCATGCGCGGCGCGCGAAGCGTCCGGGCCGATCGTCGTGGCGACAATGACAACCCGAACGAGCTGACCAGCGGGCCAGATCACCACGGTTTGGAGCGACAGGTCGTTGACGGTCTCGAGGCGGAACACCGGCCCGGCCCCGGGCATGGTGGGCCGGCTTGTCTTGACCTCGCCCGTATGGCGGCCGTTCACTGCGCCGACCGTGTAGAACTCCTCGACCCACGGCAACGTCAGCGCGGGTCCGATCGGGGCGCCCTCAAGGATCGCGACAACGGTCGCGTCGCCCTTGCCGTAGTCCCACGTCGCTCCTGCAAACCGCAGCTCGTCGATCCCGTGCGAGGTATACGTGCCAAGCGACGCCGCCGTGCAGTTCGCGCCCGAGTCGACGGTGTCGGGCGACCGCTCGATCATCCCCCGCGGTAGCAGTGCTTCGAGGTGCGGAAATGCCCCAGGCGCGCGGCTGTCAGTCAGGCAGGCGGCTCCGAGCGTGGTCGGCGCCGGCGCGCCGCCGCACGCGGCGGTGAGGCTCGTCAGGAGCAGGGCAACGAGGATCGCCCGAGGTCGCCAGTGGCGCGACGCCGTCCCGACGCGACTCACGAGGGGATGGCGTGGGGCCGTCGGAAGATCCCGCGAACGTCAAGGTCGTCCTGAAGGACGCGCGCCGCCGCGACCAGCTCCGGGTCGCGCGAGATCGTGCGCGCGAGCCAGTCGATGTATGTCGGCTCGAACTCGGCGACCTGGCCCAGCGTGTGGCCGTGGAACTTTCCGAACTCGATGGGCCACGCGCGCGCCGCCTCGAGGCTTGGCGGCTCCGGCGGGCGGAAGTTGTGCTGCCTGCCCCGGCTCAGGGGCCCGTTTGGCTGTGAGGCACGCAACGGCTCGCGACGAAGGCGGTCGTTCGGTGCCGGCGGCCGGGTCTCGTGCTTGAGGCGCGGACCCGTGGTCGTGTTGTGCGGCCGGAACGTCGCGGTGGTGTCCACCCGCCCGGTCACGGGCCGCGTTGGTGGTGGTTCCGGCGGCCAGGGACCGCGTGCCTTGTCGGCCCCGTCACCGCCGGACTCCGTCGGGAAGCCGGCGCGCAGCTCCGCGTAGGCGCGGTTGATCTCGACCATGCGCCGGGTGGCCTTCTCCGTCGCCACCGGATCGTTCGGGGTGAGGTCCGGGTGGTGCTCGCGGGCGAGCTTGCGCCAGGCGGCCTTGATCGTGGACTGGCCCGCATCGCGGGGCACGCCGAGCACGTCGTGAGGGTTCCGTTTGGGCACGGCGTCAGTGTATCGATGGGCGCCGCGATGACCTCGCACTACCATTCCCCTCGATGACCAGTAGAAGGCTCGGCCTCACCGCGGCACTCACCGTTGGTCCGCTCGCGGTCTGGCGATTCGCGCAGGCGTACAAGGCGCGCGCGGGCTACCCGCACCGGCACCCGCCGGCCGACGAACCGAGCGCACTCGGCCTCGCGTTCGAGGGGCTCACGATTCCTTCCCACGGCATCGACCTGCCCGCGTGGTGGATCCCCGCCCGCGACGGCGCGCCGGGTCCAGCGGTTCTCCTGATCCACGGCTGGGAATCGGCGCGCGATCGTACCCTGCCCAACGCGCTGATCCTCAACGCGATCGGCATGCACGTCCTCACGATAGACGTACGGGGCCACGGCTTGAACCCCGCGGAGGAGCTGCCGCTCACCGCCGGCGTGTTCGGCGAGGACGCGCTGGAGGGCGTCCGGACGCTCCTCGCCCGGCCAGATGTCACCGCCGTCGGCATCCTGGGCCACTCGATGGGAGCCATCGGCGCGCTCCTCGCCGCGGCGGCAGAGCCGCGCGTGGCCGCTGTCGTCGCCGCCTCGACGCCCGCGGATCCGTACCGGCTCACGCGGCAGACCTTCCGGCTCGCGAAGCTGCCACTGCCCGGGCCTGTCGCGTGGCCACTCGCGTGGGTCACGACGCACATATTCGTTCAGCCTCGGGGCCACACCGTCAAGTCGGTGTCAGCGACGCGGGCCATAGAGCGCTACCGGGGCCCGGTCCTGTTGATCCACGGCGACGCCGATCGGGTCGTGCCGTTCAGCCACCTCGCCGCCCTCGAGAAAGCCGCGCAGAAGGCGCGCGAGCATGACCCCACCGCGCCGCACGTTGAGGTTCTCGGGATTCCCGGCGGAGAGCACAGCTGGCTGTACGAGTTCAGCGCCTATCGCGGCGCCGTGGCGCGCTTCCTCACGGACGCGTTCGGCGGACCGCTCAAGCCCGCGGAGGCCGAGGCGAGCGCCCGCGCCACGCCCGCTGCGCGGCTGCCCCAGCGGGAGCATCCGTTCTCTTCGATCAAGCCGGACGAGGGTGGCCTCAAGACGCTCGCGAAGGCGATCCGCATGGCCGGTGGCAGCAAGATCGAGCAGGTGGAGGCCTCCGAGCCCGCCTCGAACCCGACCGAGCCGACATCGAGGCCGGCATGACCGACGTCTGGAGCGCGATTCGCACCAAGCGAATGGTTCGCCGGTTCGAGGATCGGCCGCTCGCGGCGGAGCACCTCGAGCGAATCGTGGATGCCGGTCGCCACGCCGGCAGCTCCAAGAACAAGCAGCGCTGGGACTTCGTTGTCGTCCAGGACCGGGCCACGCTCAAACGGCTGATGGCCGTGGGGCCGTTCGCTGAGCACGTCGGTGGGGCAGCAGCCGCGATTGGGCTCGTCACGCCTGACCCAACCGCACCGGGCGCATCGCTATCGCTCGTGTGGGACGCCGGTCTGGCCTCCGAGAACATGATGCTGGCGGCCTGGGAGCTGGGTGTCGGCAGCTGTCCGGCAACCGTCTACGAGCAGACCGTGGCCCGCAAGATCCTCGGCTACCCGGACGATCACTGGTGCGGCTACGTGCTCTCGTTCGGGTATCCAGCGGATCCCGAGGACCTCACCCGGCAACCGCGCGCCGGCGGGCGGAAGCCCATGGACGAGGTTGTCCACGGCGAGCGCTGGTAGCGCTCGTGGCGACCCTCGCGCCCGCAAACGCTCAGATCGTCGGCGGCTCCGGGGCGGCGAGGATCATGACGTGTGGCCCCCAGGCGGGTCCACCGCGGACGAGACGGCCGGACCGGAGCAGGCCCTCCCCGAGATAGACCACTGCGACCCCTTCGCCGAATCGCGCCAGCGAGGCGGCCAGGCGGCTCTCCGTGTCCGGTTCCAGCACGACCAGCCACGGCCCGCTGCCCGAGTTCGCCATCGCGCGCAGCCAGACGCGCGCGCCAAGTGCCGCGTCACGGGCGAGAGGCGTCCAAGAACTCGGTGGTGGCGATTCTTCGCCCTCACCCGCGGGCGCGAGCAGGCCGTCCAGCTGCACCAGGGCACGATCCGCGTCGACCGTTGCCCAGCCGATCCCGGTGACCGGGTAGTCCGCGAGGGTTGAATCCTTGGCGACGGCCGTATCACGAATTCGCTCCCCCGCTGCGACGAGCTCGTCCCAGCTCATCGGAGGAGGAGATCCGGCGCCGCCTCGCCGACGGTCGCGAAGCCCAGGCGCTCGTAGAGGTGTAGCGCCGCTTCGTTGTCCGCCTCGACGGACAGGTGCACGATCGGACTGCCGGCCTCGAGTGCATCTCGGACGGCCAGCGCGGTTGCCAGAGCGCCGATGCCTCGGCCGCGATACGCCGGGCGCGTCCCGATGGACGAGAGGTAGCTGCCCTCCTCTGTCGTGGCGCGGCGGGCGATGGCGGCGGGCGCGCCGTCGATGGCTACCAGCAGCACCGCGCAACCGGGTCGCGAGATGCAGGCGAGGACGTCGTTCTCGAGCGCGACCCGTCGTTCTGGATCGACCCCGAAGGCGTCGGCAAGGACGAGCGACGCATCGACGGCCCAGCGCCGGCGCTCGCCCCACGCCCGTCCCTGGGCTCCGGCGCCGCCGATGTCGTTCTGGGGTCGGGTTTCGCGCCGGGTCACGGTCACCGTTGCGGTTCCGCCGTACGCGTGCTCGACGCGGGCTGTCAGCGCCTCGACGAGCGCGTCGCCATCGCCGTGCCGGACCAGCACCATGCGTCGGTCCGCGCCGATTGTCTCAAAGCCGGCGGCCATCAGCCGGGTCGCCATGTCCACGGGCGTCCCGCCGAACGGGAGTGGTCGGATGTGCGGCACGCGGCCGAGCGTGGCGAAGAGCGTCATGACCTCGTCAAGACGCCGGTCGAAGGCGCGCGACTCCGTGGGCCAGACGGGCGCGATGAGGCGATTCCAGAACGGCTCCGCATCGCCGGGGTCGTGGAACAGCCAGCCGTCGCCCAGGTCGCGGAGCTCGCGCAATGGCGTCTGCTGGGCGCGCGCTTCGTGGAGCACCAGGCGGCGGGCAAGGTCGACGTCGAAGATCCGAACGGCGGCCACGGGCGAACCATAGGAGGAAGCAGCGGTCGCCGCGCTATCGTGGCGCGCACACGATCTGCCCCAGGAGGACCGATATGCGCCCCATCTACCGAATTGCCACGTTGTCCACCGCGCTCCTGCTCGCCGCCTGCTCTGGCGGGACCAGCACGCCGACCCAGGGCCCAGCCGGCGCCACCGCCGCGGCAACCACCGCCGCGAGTGCGCCCTGTGCCGACTCCACCGGGACCACCGTCGTCGCGACGAGCGTCGCGGACAACACCTGGACCCAGCCGGTCAACGCCAAGGTCAATGACGTGATCACGTGGACCAATAGCGACAGCGTGCCGCATCGCGTCCAGCTGGACGACAACTCGTGCGGCATGACTGGGAACATCGCGGGCGGCGCGTCAAAGAGCCTCGTGTTCACGAAGGCGGGGACGTACGCGTTCCACTGCGCGGTCCACGCGAGCATGACGGGCACGATCACGATCTCGTAGGCCAGCCCCGCCTCCGGGCAGGCCGCCTGCAACCGATCCGCCCGCGGCGGTGTTGAAGGGTCTGATGGACACCGACGTCGCGCTCGCGAACCGGCTTGCCAGGGACGTCGACGCGGCGTTCCCTGACCTCGTTGCGGACCACCAGGACCGGCTGTATTCGATCGCGCTCCGGCTGCTGGGCGACCGGCGCGATGCCGAGGAGGTTGCCCAGGATGCCCTCGTCCGGGCGTTCCGGGCGATGCACGGGTACCCGCGCGAGCGGATCTCCGCGCTCAGGCTTCGGCCCTGGCTGGCGTCGATCACGGTCAACCTGGCACGCAATCGACGGCGACGGGTCGACGACCGGCAGCCGCCGGGCTCGCTCGAGCCGATGCTCGAGGCGGGCTACGACCCGCCGACTGCGGGCACAGCGCTGCCCGCGGTGTCGGCCGACCGACGGGAGACGCAGCGCGAGCTCGCCTCCTTGCTGCTTCGACTCACGCCGGCGGTTCGGTCCGCGATCGTGCTCCGGCATGTCGACGGGCTGAGCCTCGCCGAGACGGCCGAGGCACTGGGCAGGCCGGAGGGCACCATCAAGGCGCAGGTCCATCGCGGCCTTCGCGAGCTTCGAGGTCTGCTCGAAGCCCCGCCCGAGCCCATTCGTTCAACCCATGCGCCTATGCCGCCCGCACGCCTGCTCCCCACCCTGGAGGCCGTCCGATGACCACCACGCTCCCTCCCTCCAACGACTCGCTCTCGCTCTCGCTCGGGCTGGAGGCGTCCCTGCGCGATCTGCGCGTCGCCGCTCCGGCCTCCGTCGGGTACGGGGCGCTGGTCGAGGCGGGCCTCGCAGATCGCTACGCGACGATCGAGACGCCCCTCGGGCTCGTGTTCGTCGCGTGGAACGGCCGCGGCGTTTCGTGGGTCACGCCGGCGAGCGATCGTGGAGACTTCGAGCTGCGCTTCCGCGTCACCGTGGGGCGTGAGGTCCAAGCCGCGGACGCGCTGCCGGACGCCCTCAGCGGCGCGATCCGGCGCCGGCTCGATGGCGATCGCCGGGCGCGGATTTCGCTTGACCTCCGCGGCCACACCCCATTCGAAATCGCGGTCTGGACGAAGGCGCTGGAGATCCCGCGCGGAGAGGTTCGGCCGTACGGCTGGATCGCCGCGGAGATCGGCAAGCCGAAGGCGGTCCGAGCCGTGGGCACGGCCCTGGCGCACAACCCCGTGCCGCTCGTGGTGCCCTGCCACCGCGTAGTCCGGAGTGACGGCATGATCGGCCAGTACTCCATGGGCGGGCCCGACGCGAAGCGCCGGATTCTCGCCGCGGAGGGCCTCGACACCAGGGCGCTCGAGGCTGAGGCCGCGACTGGCGTCAGGTACACCGGGTCGGACACGACGCACATCGTCTGCCACACGACCTGCCGCGACGCCCGTCGCGTCACGGCTCGGCACCGCGTGACGTTCCCGAGCCTCGCCGCGGCGGCGAACGCCGGCTATCGGCCGTGCAGGCACTGCCGCCCCGTCTCGCTGGCGCGCGCTGCATAGCTTCGACGAAGGGGCCCTCAGCGCAAGTCGGCGAAGCCGGGCGAGAAGTGCCAGCCGGGGAAGTCTCGGCGCAGGGCAGCGACGTGCAGGTTCCACGCCGATCCGTCGAGCACTGCGGGCGGGTCCAGGGTGATCTCATCGTCCTTGACCTGGAACCCCCATGAAAAACCGAGGAACGGGCGGGCCTCAAGCCCATTTCCAACGTCATCCGGCACGCACAGGAAGCTATGAGCGATCCACGTCATGTCCGTGCGCGGCGACCGGGAGGGAGCGTCGAACAGGGTCGGATTGATGCCCAGCCAGCAATATGGATGCGGCAAGTCGCCGAGGAACGCCAACGGATCGATCTCGAAGTGCTCGCCTGCGCTGACGTTGTCATCGGACCGCACCAGCTGAACCCAGCCCATCAGCGAGTCGTAGCCTCGCAGCGGATAGTCCACGACCGCGGTGCATGCCGGGAAGTCGCGGGTCTCGGGTGGGCAGCCCAGGGTCTCCGGCTGCAGGTTCCGTTCGCACGTCACCAGGACCCGACCCTCGACGCCCTTCAGAGCGAAGTTCATCTCCATGGGCCGATGCTAGGGCAACGGGCGGATCGACTGGCGGGATTTGGGCTATATTCGCGCCTTGGACCATCGGACTATGCCAAGTACCGCCGCGGGGACCGCGAAGGCGGGGAAGACCGGGCCGAGCCCTCTCGCGCTGTGGGCGAATCTCGCCGTCATCTACGTCATCTGGGGCTCGACATACTTCGGGATCGCGATCTCCATCGAAACGATCCCGCCATTCCTGATGGCCGCGATTCGCTTCGCCATCGCGGGCGCAATCCTCATCGCCTGGGACCTCATCCGGCACCCGGAGTCGCGCCGCCTGCCCACGCGCCGCCAGGTCCTCGACTCGTTCATCGTCGGCGGGCTACTGCTCGGCATCGGCAACGGATTTGTCGTGTTCGGCGAGAAGACCGTGCCGTCCGGGATCGCGGCGATCCTGATCGGGATGATGCCGCTGTGGTTCGCGCTGTTGGGCTGGCTGTATCTCCGCCAGAAGCTGCCGCGGCTGGTTGTCGCGGCGATTGCAATCGGGTTTGGGGGTGTCGCGCTGCTCATCTGGCCGTCAGGTGATGGCGCGAATCACTTCGATCCGCTCGGGATTTTCATCCTGTTCCTGGCCCCCCTGGGCTGGGCGCACGGCTCGATCTACTCGGTACGCCGCGCCAAGCTTCCGTCCAGTCAGCTGATTGCGTCCGGCTTCCAGATGCTCGCCGGGGCCGCGGTGACCGGGCTCGAATCGCTGATCGTCGGCGAGCCGGCGACCTTCAACCCTGCGGCCGTCTCGCAGGAATCGATCATCGCGGTCGTCTACCTGATCCTGTTCGGCAGCATGCTGGCGTATACCTCGTACGCTTGGCTCCTCCGCAACGCCCCGCTCTCGCTCGTCGGGACGTACGCATACGTGAATCCTGTCGTGGCCGTCGCGCTCGGGACGGTATTCCTCCGCGAGCCGATCAGTTTCCGGACGATCATCGCGGCTGTCGTAATCCTCGCGGCGGTGGCAATCATCGTGACGGCGCGGGGTCGATTGGCGGGCGTCGCCGCCAGTGACGAGGCAGGCGCGCCTACGAGCGCCGAATCGAAGCCCGGAGTCGGCCGCGCGTCGCCGGCTGGGATCGGCGCGTCGCCGGCTGGGATCGGCGGCGCGTCCCGAGCTGAGGTCGGCGGCGCGTCCCGAGCTGAGGTCGGCACCGGCGTTCATCGGTAAGGTCGATCCCGGGAGCGCATCGGCTCGGCGTTGCTCCTGGGCGGCTCGTCGTTGCTCCTGGGCGGCGCGACGTTGCTCCTGGGCGCGAGATGGTCGTGGTGGGATACCAACTTGACGAGGTGCCGTCCGCTCGGGGCGGATTGGCCGCGGATTCGCGCCATCGCGCCCACGTTCCAGTCGGAGATGTTCGTGGCCACGAACATTTCGACCAGGTCGCCGGGGATTCGCCCGGATCCGGTGGGCTACCTCGTCGCGTTGGTATACAGCCACGTACATCTGGCGCCGCCGCCGCGTCCGCGCTGCCGCCGTGCCGCCGCCGACGGGCCGCCGGGCCGCCGCGCGGCCGTGCCGCCACGGCGTGCCACCGCGCATGACCGGGGCGGGCTCAGCTCGGCGGCCCCTCCGCGAGCACCGTCCGGCTGATCCGGCGTGCCATCGCCATCACGGTGACCATCGGATTCACGCCGAGTGCCGTCGGGAACGTGGAGCTGTCGGCGACGTACAGGTTGGGGACGATGCTCCCGCGAGAATCGGCACGGATCCGGCCGCGCGGGTCTGCCGGGTGGGTCGCCGCGTTGGCGCCCATGCGCAGCGTGCCCATCTGGTGGGCCGAGGCCACCGTGCCCCGGTGCGGCGCAAAGTTCGTCGCCGCGAGTGCCGCCTCGAACGCGGCAAATCGGCGACCTTCGTCCGGCAAGCCATCGACTCGGTGCCGGAGGATCGGCATCGCGACGGCGAGGATCTCCGCCGCGCCGGCCGCGCGAGCGAGGCGCGCCATCGATACCAATGCATGCCGCGCGGTCGCCCGACCCGCGTCGTCCAGCCAATAATCGATCCGCACCCGCCCGGCGCGCGTGAGCCGGACGCGGCCCTCGCCACCGTCGCGGGTCACGGCGACCAGTGGCGCGAAGTGCCGGGCGCGCGCCATCAGTTCGGCGTGGGCGACCGCGCCCTCCCACGGCAGCACGAGCGACAGCAGCCCGAGGTGGCCGGGCGCGGATTCGATCACGTAGCGCCGGTGCGACGGTTGGTCCTGCGCAAACTCCATCGACCGAACGGCCTGCATCGTGCCGCGCCACATGTCGACTGGCTCGGGCATGAGCGCGCCGATGACCGGCACGGGGTGAATGCGCAGGTACCGCCCAATTCCGGGATGGGTGAAGCCCGATGCCTGGAGGATCGCCGGGCTTCGGAGCGCGCCCGCGGCGAGGACGACCTGGCGCGCGCGGACCTCGAACGGGCGCGGTACCGCGTCGGGCGGGGCGTTCTCCTCCGCGGGAGCGAGCGTGCCGCGCACCCCCGTGACCGGGCCGTCGACGCCGTCGCGAATCACCGAACGGACGCGCGCCCGGTCGAGGATCACCGCGTCGCGGCTCGCGGCATTGGCCAGGTGCGCACGGATCCCGGACCGCTTTGCGCCGCGCGGACAGCCGAACGGACACGATCCGCAGTCGCCGCAGTCGGTGGCATTGCGTCGGATCACCGCTGACTCCCAGCCGAGCTCGGTCGCGCCCCGGCGGATGAGCTCGTCCTTCGGCGGGACGACCACGGACGGCGCCACCCCAAGCTCGCTTTCGATTGTCGCGACGTCCGTGGCCCACTCAACGTCGTCGAGGCCGTCGAGGCCGTGGTCGCGCGCCCATTCGGCCCGGACCTCGGCGGGCGCATCGAGGCAGGTCATCCAGTTCACCAGAGTTCCCCCGCCCACGCCCGAGCCGGCGAGCATCGTGATCGCCCCGTCCCACGTCGAGAGCAGGCCGTAGTTGAGGTACAGCCGACCGAAAGCGTCGAGCTCGTCGCGCGGCATCGTCGATTCGTCGACGTACGGCCCGGCTTCTATCACGAGCACGCCGCGTCCGGCCCGCGCAAGCTCGGCGGCGACGACGCCGGCCCCAGCCCCCGACCCCACGACCACGACATCGGCATCGAGCTGGATGGGGGTGATTGACGCGCGACCGACGACGGACCGATCGACGTCCATCGGCCGGATCGAGGCGAGGTCCGGCGGGCGCGGCGGTTCGTCGGTCTCGTAGCCGAGCGCGCGCGGGAGGAGGTTGGGCGCCTCGGGCGTGCCGGGGTCGGCGTAGGAGATGAAGGTCAGGAGCTTCCGGAACGCGTGCACCCCCGAGCGGCGCAGGAGGAGCGGCGAGCCCGCCCAGCGCAGGAGGAGCCGCTCTCTGGCCGGTGCGTCCATGTTATGGAAGGTCGCGAATCCTCCGCCCGTGGCGAGATTGGCGAGCGGTTGCTCCAGCACGCGAAGGACGAGGCGCAGCTGGACGAGCTGCGACGGGTCGACCGCCCGAAGGAGCGCGTCGGAGGCGATCGTCGCGACGCGCGCTGCATCGGCCGCGGGCACGAACGTCGAGGCGAGCGCTCGCAGCGTCGCTAGCTCCGGCTGGCTGAATGCGGTCACGACCGGCCGGTCACGGGTTCTGTGGCGCCGTGCGCCGGCGCGGCTATGCCCGGCCGGCGGCGGCGGCCGTCGATGCGGGCAGGCGCTCGAAACCCTCGGCAGGCAACTGCTCGCAGCGGAGCGGCCGGTCTTCGCGGTAGCCGAGGGCGAAGTCCGCCTGGATCAGGGTGTGCAGCTGGCTCGTGCCCTCGTAGATGACCGCGGCCTTCGAGTTGCGCAGGTAGCGCTCCACCGGGAACTCGTTGGAATAGCCATTCGCACCGTGGATCTGGATGGCGTCCAGAGCGCTTGCGACCGCGTGGTCCGTCGAGTACCACTTCGCAAGCGAGGTCTCCCGGGTGTTCCGGACGCCGTGGTTCTTCAGAAAGCCCGCGCGCCAGACGAGGAGCCGGCCGGCCTCGATGCCGGCGACCATCTTGGCCAGCATCTGCTTCACGAGCTGGTGCTTGCCGATCTCGTCGCCGAACGTGCGCCGCTCGTGGGCGTACTTGAGCGACGCGTCCAGGCACGCCTGCGCGAGGCCCACGTTGCCGGCCGCGACCGTGTAGCGGCCCTGGTCGATCGCACTCATGGCGATGAGGAAGCCCTCGCCCTCCTCGCCGATCCGGTTCTCGATCGGCACGCGGACGTCGTCCATGTTGATGAGCCCGGTGTTGCCCGCGCGAATGCCGAGCTTGCCGTGCAGCGTCCCGGTCGACAG
>JBDSZH010000040.1:0-4626 GCA_039925225.1 Candidatus Limnocylindrales bacterium
CGGTTGAGGAACTCCGGGCGGAACTGCTGACGGAGCTGCTCGGTCACCTGGCGCTTCATCGCCTCATACGCCTCGGCGTCGCCGGGTCGCACGCCACTCGCCGCGATGACCTGCGAGCCCACGTTGCTGGTCATGATCACAAGCGCGTTCTTGAAGCTGACCGTCCGGCCCTGGCCGTCGGTGAGGCGCCCGTCGTCGAGCACCTGGAGCAGGATGTTGAACACGTCCGGGTGCGCCTTCTCGATCTCGTCCAGCAGGACGACCTGGTAGGGCCGGCGGCGGACGGCCTCGGTCAGCTGGCCGCCCTCGTCATAGCCGACGTAGCCGGGCGGTGCGCCGACAAGGCGCGAGACCGAGAACTTCTCCATGTACTCGCTCATGTCGATGCGGGTCATCGCGTGCTCGTCGTCGAACAGGAAGGTCGCCAGCGCGCGGGCGAGCTCCGTCTTGCCGACGCCGGTGGGACCTAGGAACAGGAACGAGCCAATGGGCCGGCGTGGGTCCTGGAGCCCGGCGCGGGCGCGCCGAACCGCGTCTGACACGGCCGCGATCGCCTCGTCCTGACCGACAACGCGATCGTGGAGCTGCTCCTCCATGCGCACGAGCTTGGCCAGCTCGCCCTCCAGGAGGCGGCTGACGGGGATTCCGGTCCACTTGGCGACGATGTCCGCGATCTCGTCCGCCGTGACCTCCTCCTTCAGGAGCGAGTTGGGCCCCTGGAGCGCGGCCATCGCCGCCTCCTGCCCGGCGAGGCGCTCATTGAGCTCGCGCTGCGTGCCGTACTTGAGCTGCGCGGCGCGCTCGTAGTTCATCTCGCGCTCGGCCTGCTCGATCTGGACCTGGAGTCCCTCCAGTTCCGACTTGGTGGCACGGATCGCCTGGATCGCGGACTTCTCAGCCTCCCAGCGCTGCTTCATGCCGCCCGCTTCCTCACCGATCTCGGCGAGATCGTGCTCCAGCACCTGGAGCCGGGACTTCGAGGCGTCGTCGGTCTCCTTGCGCAGCGCTTCGCGCTCGATCTCCAGCTGAATGCGTCGCCGTTCGAGCTCGTCGAGCTCGATGGGCATCGAATCGATCTCCATCCGGAGGCGGGACGCGGCCTCGTCCACGAGGTCGATCGCCTTGTCCGGCAGGAAGCGCTCGGTAATGTACCGGTCCGACAGCGTCGCCGCGGCGACGAGTGCCGAATCGGTGATTCGCACGCCGTGGTGGACCTCGTACCGCTCACGCAGGCCGCGGAGGATGGAGATCGTCTCCTCGACCGTCGGCTGGTCGACGTACACCTGCTGGAAGCGCCGCTCCAGCGCGGCGTCCTTCTCGATGTGCTTCCGATACTCGTCGAGGGTCGTCGCGCCGATGGTGTGGAGCTCCCCCCGGGCGAGCATCGGCTTGAGCAGGTTGGACGCGTCCATGGCGCCCTCTGCCGCGCCGGCGCCCACGACGGTGTGGAGCTCGTCGATGAACATGATCACCGCGCCGTCGGAGTCCTTGACCTCCTTGAGGACGGCTTTCAGCCGCTCCTCGAACTCGCCACGGAACTTCGCGCCGGCAATCAGCGCGCCGAGGTCCAGCGAGACCACGCGCTTGTCCTTGAGCGTCTCGGGCACGTCGCCGCGCACGATTCGCTGGGCGAGCCCCTCCGCGATCGCCGTCTTGCCCACGCCGGGCTCGCCGATCAGCACGGGGTTGTTCTTCGTGCGGCGCGAGAGGACCTGCATCACCCGGCGGATCTCGTCGTCGCGGCCGATGACGGGGTCCAGCTTGCCGGCGCGCGCCTCCGCGGTGAGATCGCGGCCGTACTTCTCCAGCGCCTGGTACGTGCCCTCGGGGTTCTGCGAGGTCACGCGCTGGCCGCCGCGCACCGACTGGAGGGCGGTGAGCAGCTGCTCCTTGCCCGCCGCGTTCCGCTCGAGCAGCTTCTGGGCTTCGCCGCCGACCTCGGCGATGCCGAGGAGCAGATGCTCCGTGGAGGTGTATTCGTCGCCGAGCCGGCGCGCCTCCTCCTGTGCGCGGTCGATCACGCGCTTCGCCCGAGGGTCCAGGGTGAGCGTGCCGCCCTGGATTCGAGCGCGCTTCGCGAGGATCGCCGCGAGCTCGCCGCGGAACCCCGGCAGATCAACGCCGAGCCGCCGGAGCGTCTCGGCGGGCACGCCGTCATCGGGCTCGAGGAGCGCCGACAGCAGGTGTTCGGCGTCGAGCACGGGGCTCTGCAGCCGCCCGGCGAGCGTCTGGGCGGCGACGATGGCCTCCTGGGCCTTCTCGGTGAATCGATCGAGTTGCATGCGTGTCTCGCTGCTGGCGCGGGTCAGGCCCGCGGGTCTGGTTGGTCGATGAGGTCGGCGAGGTCGGCCGCGGCAGCCTTGGCCTCGTCGGACAGGTCGGTTGGCAGGACGACGCGGATCCGCACGAGCAAATCGCCAGTGCCCTCGCCCTTGAACGGGGGCATGCCCTGGCCCTTGAGCCGGAATGTGCGTCCCTGTTGCGTCCCCGGCGGCACCTTGAGCAGGACGCGACCCTTCAGGCTTCCGACGGGGATCTCGCCGCCGAGCAGCGCCTCGCTCAGGGTCAGCGGTACCTCGCGCTCCAGGTTGTCGCCGCGGCGGGTGAACACCGCGTGCGGCTTGAGCCGGGTCACGACCACGAGGTCCGCGCCGCCAGGGCCCTTACCTGTCAGCTTGATGCGGCTGCCGGTGCCGGCACCGCGCGGAATCGTCACTTCGAGCCGGCGCCCGTCCAGCTCCACGATGCGGCTCGTCCCATGGAACGACTCCTCGAGGGAGATCTCCGCGGTCACCTCGACTGATTGCGGCTTGACCCGTGGGCGAGCACCGGCAGCCTCGGTGCCCGGAATGCTGCCAGCCATGCCCAGACGGGCGAGCAGCTCGTCGATCGACTCGCCACTCCTGCCGCTGCTGGTCCCGCCGCGAACCGATGCCGGACCGCCGTTGAAGCGCTCAGGCTCTCCGGCGGCTGCTGACTCGTCGCCGAACATCATGTGAAAGAAGTCCGAGAAGGCGGCGCCGCCGGCGCCGGGGCTGCCGGCCGTCCGGAACTCGAACCGGACGCCGCCCGGTCCTGCGCCGCCCGCCGAGCCACCGGCGGTTCGATAGCCACCGAAGCCCGCGAATGGGCTCCCGGGCCCGAACGGATCACGCGCACCACCACCGGCGGTGCCGGCACTGGCACCGGCGCGCGAGTAGGCCTCCCAGTCCGAACCAAACTGGTCGTACTTGGCGCGTTTGCCCGCGTCGGATAGGACGGCGTTGGCCTCGTTGATGGCCTTGAATCGCCGCTCGGCCGCCTTGTCACCCTGGTGCTTGTCCGGATGCGACTCGCGGGCGAGCTTGCGGAAGGCCTTCTTGATCTCGGCCGCAGTTGCGGTCCTCGGGATTCCGAGGGTCTTGTAGTAGTCCTGGAACTCGGGCGTGGGCATAGGCGCTGCTCGCGCCTACACGACCACTGTGGGCTGATCGGGCGGGAAGTTCGGGCGCCGCATCGGCGTCTCGGGCTCCGGCTCCCGGATGGTCTCGGTCTCGCGCACCGTCGTCTTGGGCGTCGCTGGCAACGGCTTCGGCCGGCGACGCAGGGCTGTCTCGAGGACCTGGTCCATGGACTCGACAAGGACCAGCTTCATCGACTTGCGGATCTCCTCGGGGATATCCCGGAGGTCCTTCTCGTTCTTCTTGGGGAACATGACGACCTTCGCGCCCGAGAGGTGGGCGGCGAGGATCTTGCTCTTCAGCCCACCGATCGGCAGGACCCGGCCCCGGAGCGTGATCTCGCCGGTCATCGCCAGGTCCTTGCGCACCGGGATACCCGTGTACGCGGAGACCATGGCGACAGCCATCGTGATCCCTGCGGACGGGCCGTCCTTCGGGATGCCGCCGGCCGGGACGTGGATATGGAGCGTCTGCTTCTCGAACGTGTCGCGCGCGATGCCGAGCTCGGCCGCGTGCGTCCGGATCCAGGACAGGCCGGCGCGCGCGGACTCGCGCATGACCTCGCCCAGCTGACCGGTGAGGATGAAGTCCTCCTTGCCGTCCATCCGGGTGACCTCGATCGCGACCACGTCGCCACCGACTTCGGTGACCACAAGGCCCGTTGCCGAGCCGATCTGGTCTTCCGCCTCGAGCTCGCCGTACTCGAACCGCGGCGGACCGAGGTACTGGAGGAGCTTCTTGACGTCGACTACGGTCCTGGCCTTGCGACCCTCGGCCACCGTGCGGGCGACCTTGCGCATCACGTTCGCGATCTCGCGCTCGAGGTTGCGGACTCCGGCTTCGTGCGTGTACGCCTGCACAAGCTCCGTCATCGCCTCGTCCGTGAACTGGATGTGCTTCGGCTTGAGGCCGTGGTTCTCCATCTGCTTGGGGATGAGGAACCGCTTGCCGATCTCGACCTTCTCGCGCTGGGTGTAGCCCGGGACCTGGATGATCTCCATGCGATCACGGAGGGCCATCGGGATCGGGTCGGTGAGGTTGCCCGTCGCGACGAAGAGCACCTTGCTGAGGTCGAACGGCACCTCCAGGTAGTTGTCCTGGAAGGTGTTGTTCTGCTCGGGGTCGAGGACCTCGAGGAGCGCCGACGACGGGTCGCCCCGGAAATCCATGCCGACCTTGTCGATCT
>JBDSZH010000041.1:0-3728 GCA_039925225.1 Candidatus Limnocylindrales bacterium
CCGGGTGGGTTCGCGTACGGCGATTACCTGCGCGCCGGCGTCATCGCGCGGTTCAGTCCCGTGATGCGGGCGGTGTCCGCATTCGCGGCCGACGGCGGTCTCGTCCTCGGGATCTGCAACGGCTTCCAGGTGATCGCGGAGGCGGGCCTCGTGCCCGGCGCGCTGCTGCGCAATCGCGGCCTGCGCTTCCTCGGTCGCGACGTGCGAATCACGTCCGAGCGGCTGGATACGCCGTTCACCAGCCTCATGGGGAGCGCGCGGGCACTCCAGATGCCGATCGCCCACGGCGAGGGCTGCTACTTCGCGGACGACGCGACGCTGAACCAGCTGGAGCGCGACGGGCAGGTGCTGTTCCGGTACGTCCACGCCGATGGCACGCAGGCGGGCGCCGAGGGCGACGCCGCGAATCCCAGCGGCAGCCTGCGCGCAATTGCCGGCGTGCTCAATGCGCGCGGCAACGTCGCCGGTTTGATGCCCCATCCGGAGCGCGCCGCGGATCGGCTCCTTGGCTCCGACGACGGGCTGCCCATCCTCCAGTCGCTGGTTGCGGCCGCGTCGCAGGCTGAGCGCGGGAGTTCCAGCCAGACGACGATGCGTGTCGCGGTCGCGGCGGCTGGGATATGACCCTTGCCGAGGCGCCGTCGAGTGGCACTCCCGTGACCGACGCCCCGCCGCTCCATCGCGCGCTCGGGCTCACAGACGACGAGCTCGACGCAATCCGCGACCGGCTCGGACGCGATCCCAACGATCTCGAGCTGGCGATGTTCAGCGTGATGTGGAGCGAACACTGCTCGTACAAGAGCTCGCGGCCGCTCCTGCGCACGCTGCCCACGGGCGGCGAGGGCGTGGTCGCAGGCCCAGGCGAGAATGCGGGCGTCGTGTCGATCGGCGACGGCCTCGCCGTCGCGTTCAAGATCGAATCGCACAATCACCCGTCCGCGGTGGAGCCGTACCAGGGCGCCGCGACGGGCGTCGGTGGGATTCTGCGCGATATCTTCACGATGGGTGCCCGGCCCATCGCGGTGCTCGACGCGCTGCGTTTCGGGGACCCTTCGGAGGTCCGCACCAGACACCTCGTCGATGGCGTGGTCCGCGGCGTCGGCGGGTATGGCAACTGCGTGGGTGTGCCCACGGTCGGCGGCGAGCTCGTGTTCGATCCGTCATATGCCGACAACCCGCTGGTGAACGTGATGGCGATCGGGCTGCTGGAGGAGCGCTACCTCACGCGGGCCGCGGCGCCAGGCCCCGGCAACCTCGCCGTGCTGTTCGGGAGCGCGACCGGCCGCGACGGAATCGGGGGAGCGTCGGTGCTCGCCTCCGCGACCTTCGGCGACGATGACCCCTCGAAACGGCCCTCCGTTCAGGTCGGCGACCCATTCGCGGAGAAGCTGCTGATCGAGGCATCGCTGGAGCTGATCGAGGCAGGTCTCGTCGAAGGGCTCCAGGACCTGGGCGCGGCGGGCATCACGTGCGGCGTCTCCGAGACGACGGACCGAGCAGGTACCGGCATGCTGGTCAACCTCGATGCGGTGCCGCGGCGCGAGCCGGGGATGGCGCCATTCGAGGTCATGATCAGCGAGAGCCAGGAGCGGATGCTGGCGATCGTTCGCCCGGAGCGATACGACGAGGTCGCCGCGATCTGCGCGCGCTGGGGGCTGCCATGCGCCGTGATCGGGTCGGTGACGGACGATGGCCACGTCACGATCGTGGAGGGCGTTCCTGGCGACGATGGACGACCTTCCGAAACGGTCCGGATGCTCGCCCGCATCCCCGCAGCCGCGCTGACCTCCGACGCGATCGTCCACGACCGGCTCGCCACCCCGCCGGAGCGCCGCCGACTCGCCCCCGCGCCGGGCGCCCCGGTCGTCGCAAGCGACCAGCTGCCGGAGCGCGGGATGGACCCGGGCGCCGTGCTCCAGGCGCTCCTCGGATCGCCGAATCTCGCCTCGCGTCGCGCCGTGTTCGAGCAGTACGACTCCACCGTGCAGGCCGCAACGGCGGCCGGCCCAGCGAGCGGCGGCGCCGCGGTCATCCGGGTCGCCGGGACGAAGAAGGCGCTCGTTGCGGCGACCGACGGCAACGCGGGCGTGAGCGCCGCCGATCCCTGGCTGGGTGCGGCGATGAGCGTGGCGGAGGCGACACGCAACGTCGCGATCACCGGCGCCCGACCGCTCGGCGTGACCAACTGTCTCAACTACGGCGATCCGACGAAGCCGGACGCGTTCTGGCAGCTATCCGAGGCGGTCCGTGGCCTTGGCGACGCGTGTCGCGCGCTCGGGCTGCCCGTGACCGGGGGGAATGTGTCGCTGTTCAACGAATCGGCGCGTGGCCGGATCGCCCCGACGCCCCAGATCGGCGTGGTTGGGCTGCTCGATGACGTCGCGAAGGCGCTCGGGCCTGCGTTCCGAAACGGCGACGACGCGATCCTCCTTGTCGGTCAGGCGGGCCCAGGCCTCGATGGCAGCGAGTACGCGCGGATCGCCGGCGTCGCACCGGAGGACGGACCGCCGGCCCTCGATCTGGCCGTCGAGCAGCAGCTCCAGGCATTCGTCCGCGAGGCCGCGGAGCGAGGGCTGCTCACCTCCGCCCAGGACATCTCCGGAGGCGGCTTCGCGGTGGCGCTCGCGGAGGCGTCGATGTGGGGAGAGGTCGGTGCCCACGTCCGCGTCCCGGTTTCGAGCTCGCCGGCGGTGGACCTGTTCGGCGAGAGCCCGAGTCGGCTGATCGTCTCCGCGCCCCCGCGCCACGTGCCGGCGGTGGAGCTGCTCGCGCGCCAGCACGGACTGCCGATGGAGGCGATCGGGACCGTGGGCGGCGACAGGCTCGTCGTCGAGTTGGCGGGGGCGGGCGCCACGGGCGCCGCGGAAGAGCGCGGCTCGCGCGTTGCAGACTCCATCGACGTCGGGATCGCCGATCTGGAGCGGGCGTGGCGGCACGGCCTGCCGCGGGCGCTGGGCTGGACAGAGCTCGAGCAGGAAGGGGCGCGCTAGCAATGTGTGGCGTCTTCGGGGTCGCGCTCCCGCCGGGTTCCGGGGCGGAGGCTGCCGCCGTCGCCTCCACGGGGCTGTTCGCGCTTCAGCATCGGGGTCAGGAATCCGCGGGCCTCGCGGTGAGCGACGGCGCCGAGATCTTCCTGTACAAGGACCTCGGGATGATCGCCCAGGTCCTGGATGATCGGCGGCTCCCGAGCTTCCATGGCGACCTCGCCATCGCGCATTGCCGTTACTCGACGACAGGCTCCACGATCTGGGAGAACGCCCAGCCGACGTTCCGGCTGGGGCCGCGGCGGGCCGTTGCGATCGGCCACAACGGCAACCTCGTCAACACGCGCGAGCTGCTCACCCAGCTGGAGGGCGGCCGCGCTCGCCTCGCGGCAACGACCGACACGGAGCTGCTGACCACGCTCCTCGCCGATGAGCCCGCCACTGATACGGTCGAAGCGCTGCTCCAGCTCTTGCCGCGCGTACGGGGCGCGTTCACCTTGGTCGTGCTGGACAAGGGCCGGATCATCGGCATGCGCGACCCGCATGGGTTCCGACCGCTCGTCCTCGGGCGCATCCCGGAGATCGCCACGGCAACCGACGCCGCGCTGTGGGCCACCGAGGGCACCCGCGACGGGTGGGTCCTCTCGTCGGAGACGACCGGGCTGGACATCATCGGCGCCGAGTTCGTGCGCGACGTGGAGCCCGGCGAGATGATCATCCTGGAATCGGGCCGCGAGCCGCGCT
>JBDSZH010000042.1:0-4698 GCA_039925225.1 Candidatus Limnocylindrales bacterium
CGCCTATCCGTACTGGATCGGCAACGAGTGGGACCCGGGCTACCGGGCGGCCCGCGTCATCGATCGCCTGGCGGCGGTGCCGGGCAAGATCGGCGCGGAGGACATGCGCGCGATCCAGATGGATACCTACGTGCTCCGTGCGGACAAGATCATGCCGGGACTGGAGGGCATCGGGCCGGAGACGAAGACCGAGGACGGGCTGCTGCTATGGCAGGCGATGGTCAACTGGGACCACCAGTGCGGCGTCGATTCACTCGGCTGCGCGGCGTACATCTCCGTCGAGCTCGCTATCGAGCGCGCAATCTTCGACGACGAGCTCGGGCCGCTCGCCCGCGAATACGTGGGCTCGACGATGGCGTGGCAGGCGCTGATCAGCTTCCTCGGACGACCTATCGACGCGTGGTGGCAGGACACCACGCCGGGTGCCCCGGAGGGGACCAACGCGGCAACCACCGCGGGGGCCGCCATCGACGCCACGGCCGCGGCGCTGCGCAACGCGTACGGCGACCCGGACAACTGGACGTGGGGCCAGCTCCACCAGGTTCGGTTCAAGGAAAGCACCCTCGGCTCGTCCGGTATCCTGCCGCTGGAGCTGTACTTCGACCCGGCGGCGATGCCGGTTGCCGGCGCGGACGGCGCGATCAACAACAACTACGCCAGGATCTCGCGCGCCTACTCGGACCCGGAGGATGCGGACTACGTCCCGCTCGGGATCACTGAGATCTTCAGCGTCACCAACGGGCCGTCCTATCGGCTCACGGTGGACATGAACGACCTCGACGGCGCGCGGATCATCATCACGACGGGCCAGAGCGGGAACCCGTTCGACGCACACTACCGCGACCTGATCGCGCTGTGGGCTTCCGGCGAGACGATCCCGCTGCCCTTCTCGGCGAGCAACGTGGCCGCGAGTGCCGTGCAGACGCTGATTCTCACGCCGCCATGAGCGGGCCGCGGAATCGAAGCGGGTCCGGAGCTCCGTGACCCCGGACCCGCTCGCGCAACCGCGTCAGCTCCTTACCTGGTTCGGGTCCAGACGATCCCCGCACTGTCGGTGAGCGTGTCTGACCCGGCGTCGTAGATGTAGTAATCCTCGTAGCCTCCCATCAGGAAGGTCCCGCAGCCGCTCTTCCGATATGAGATCCAGAGGACGTCGCCCTCGACCGCGCCCGTGCCGGCGCTGACCCAGTGGGTGGCCGGGCCCGCGTTGCTGTCGCAGCCGCTGGCATAGAAGTCCTGATAGACAACGGACGGGCGCCCGCCTGACGAAACGACGAGTGTCTGGTGGCTGCCGTCGTAATCGGTGGAAACCCAGCTCCCCGTGAAGGAGCTCGTCGGCGCCGCTGCGAGGGCGCCCGCCGGAAGGGCCAGAGCGAGGGTGAGAATTGCGAACCCGAAGGCAAGTCTGCGCTGCATGGTTCCGCTCCCAAGTGGCGAGGTGGTCTAGTGCCACCTCTGCCAGCAATGTGTGTGCACTCGGGCCATCTGGTTCCACTTTCGACGGAGGGCCGTCGAAAATGACCTACTCGTTCACGGGTAGCGGCCCGTCCGGAATCTCGATCAGGATGCGGCCGTCCTCGAGCTGCACCGGGTACGTCGCGAGCGGCAGCTCGGCGGGCGGGTCAAGGGGCTCGCCGTCGGCGAGGTCGAAGCGCGAGAGGTGGAGCGCACAGGTGAGGGTCCCGGCCGGGCGCCCGTTCGCGCCGGACGAGCCACCACCAGTCAGGAAGCCCTTGTCCAGCTCGAAATACTCGTGCGTACAGATCCCCTGGAACGCGCGAATCTCGCCCCCGGTGTTGACGACGATGACCTGGTCCGTACCGTCGACGAAGGCCATCTTCATCGTGCCCTCGGGCACCTCGTCTATCCCGAGCAGGTCCACCCGGCGGGTCACGCCGCCGCGGCGGCCGAGGCGAGCCCGGCCGACCACTTCTCCTCGAGCAGCTCGCGCAGGCGGTCGCGCGCGGCTTCGAGCGGCACGCGTGCGACAACGGGCTCCAGGAAGCCGAGCACGATGAACTTGCGCGCCTCGTCCGGCGAGATGCCGCGGCTCTCGAGGTAGAACAGCTGGCCGGCGTCGATCGGGCCGACCGAGGACGAATGCATCGCCCGCCGGCAGTCCGGCTGGTCGATCTCGAGCGACGGGATGGCCACCGCGCGCGTGGCTTTGGACAGATTCATCCCGAACTCACCGAGGAACGAATCCGTCCCGATCGCGGACTTCTCGATCGTGATCAGGCCCTTCATGTACGAGCGTGATCGATCGAGGAGCGCGCCCTTCGATAGCAGGTTGCCGGTCGTGTCGCGCCCGATGTGGCGGGTGTACGACGTCAGGTCGAACAGCTGCTGCTCGCCGGCGAAGACGATCTCGACCTGCTCCACGGAACTCCGGTCGCCCTCGAGGCGATTGTCAACGCGCGACCGGACGAGACGCCCCCCGAGCTGGGCGAGCGCCCAGTGCAGCGTCGCGCCCTCGCCGATCGCGGCGTGGCGGTGCTGGAACGCGATCTGACTGGCGGGCAGGTCCTGGATGGCGGCCATCTGGAGCTTCGATCCGGCGCCCAGCACGACCTCCGTCGTCCCGTGGAAGAAGCCCTGCGGCACCGTCTCACCCTCGGCGCACTCGATGTCCGGACCGGATGCGACCTGCTCCTCGACGATCGACGCCGCCGCGCCTGCGCCGAGCGACACGACGGTGCGCGTGACCAGCGCGCGCCCGGGCGCGGCCGACGGCCAGCGAAGAACGATCGGCGCTTCGACGACGGTCCCCGGTGCGATCTCCACGTGCCGCCCGTGGCTCCAGAAGCCGCGCGCGAGCATGGCCAGTTTGTCGTCCGACGGAAGCGTGGAGCCGCCCTCTATCAAAGCGCGGAAGCCCGCTGGATCGCGAGACAGCCACTGCGCCATCGTCTCCACGTGGACTCCGGCGGGCAGCGAGAGATCCTTGAGGTCGTCGCCGAGGCCTGGCGGCCCGTCGAGCACGTACGGCTGGACGTCATCGAGCGCCGCGGCGCGAAGGTCGACATACGGGGTGTAGAGCTGATTGGACTCGACAGGGAGGGCTTCGAAGACCTGGGCGGCCGCGACCCGCTCGGCCCGGAGCCAGTCCGGCTCCGTGCGCTCCGCCGAGAGAGCCTCGGCGAGCGCTCGGTCCGCAAAATGGAACGGCAGATCAGCCGGGGACCTGCGCGCGATTCGCCTCGATGCAGGCACACTGGATTGCATTCGTCGAGCGTAGCCGAGGTCGGCCGAAGGGGAGGTCCACCGTGATCCGGATTTGGAGTGAGCTGCGCGTCGCGAGGATCAAGGAGCAGGTCGCCGACGTCGCGACACTGGCTTGGGTCGCCCTGTGGGGCACGATCGTCTGGCAGCTATTCGTGTTCCTGGCGGGCTTCGCCGAAGCCGGCCGAACCATCCAGGCCGGCGGCAGGACGATGATCAACAGCGGCGTAAACCTTGGGGCCGCCCTCGCGGGCGTGCCATTCATCGGCGCGCAGCTGCAGGGTGTTGCACAGGACGCGTTCGCGGGGGCCGGTCGTCCGCTGTCCGATTTCGGAACCGAGCTGGAGCAATTCATCGTCATCGTGGCGACGGTCCTCGCGCTCATTCTGGGGCTGGTCACGCTCGTGCCGTGGCTGTCCCGCTATGTCCCATGGCGGTGGGAGCGACTTCGCCGAACGCGCGCGGGACATCGAGCCATCCGGACGGCACCCGACGCCACCGCCGGCCAGGTCCAGGAGGCACTCGCACTTCGTGCGGTCGCGCGCCTCGACTACGCGACGCTGCTCGAGTTCACGCCGGATCCCCTGGGCGACTGGGTCAGCGGGCGGCATGACCGTCTCGCGCGAGCGGAGCTTGCCAGCGTGGGCCTACGGCCCTGAGTCGATTGCGATGCCATCGTGATGCGGGGTGTCGGAATCGATACGCGCGCGGCGGTGCGTGACGGGGTACAGTCTCTTTGCTCGAAGGAGCCGTGAACATCTAGTGATCCCGGCCTGTGTTTACATGGGTTGGGAACATCTAGTGATCTGGCCCCTTCGGGCGTTTCCTTTTCCGGCGTGGTCGGCGGGTCGTCGCTCAGCAGCTACGCGCGATGCGGGCCTACCTCGCGACCTTGAGTGCGCTCGCCGCCGCCGCGTAGTTCGAGTATCGCCAGCGTCCTCCCACTCGCTCGAGCGATCCGAAGCGAAATGGCTCGCGGACGGCGGATACTGGGTCCATCAGCGCGAGGATCGTCGATCGTCGCGGAAGGCCGTGCGCGCTGCCGGCCCACCATCCGTCGAGGGCCTCAAGTCCGTCCGGGCAGGCGACCCGAAACGTCGTTTCGCGCATTCGCAGGACCCGCACCACCTCGCCAGACCACAGCGCCGCAATGACGTGGGTCTCGCTCGCCCATCCCTCAATGCCGATCCCCAATCGATCTGCGAGCACGCTGCCGAGATATGCGCGCTTCGAAGCGAAGCTCCCGAGTGCCTCCTGGACGTTCGGAAACTGCGTCCGGTTCTCGATGTGGAGCAAGGCTCGTGCCCCAAGATTCCACGCAACGACGTCCGCTCGTCCCGCGAATTGATAGTGCTGGTACGGCTCGTCGATCGCCACACCGAACCCGAACTTGCGCATCCTCCTCGCCTCGAGCTCGCCCATGGCTGCATGCACGAAATCCTGGCCTCGTGGAACCGCGCCGCGCTCGACCCGATC
>JBDSZH010000043.1:0-3876 GCA_039925225.1 Candidatus Limnocylindrales bacterium
GGCGGTGCGTGCTCGCTCGCGGGCTGCGCGGGCGCGAGACGGATCGGCTCGCCACGGTTCGGCCGCCGGCGGCGGCGCGGGCCGCGACGATCTCAGGCCGGCGAGGACCTTGCCGGTCTTCAGTTGCTCGTAGGCGGCATGGATGGCGAGGAAGCGGGGCAGGGTCTCCTCGCCGGCGGAATCCGGGTGGAACGCCTTGGCGAGCAACCGGTAGGCGCGCTTGATCTCGGCCGCCGATGCCCCGGGCTCGAGGCCGAGGGTTCGATACGGATCGGCGGCGTTGTCCTGTCCGCGTGCCACGACACAAGCGTATGCCGTGGACTGGCGAGCGGCTCGGGCTAACGCAGGAGCTCACCCAGCGGCGCGAGCTCGAACGACGCGAGCGCCTCGGCGGACTGGCGACCGTGCGGATCGGTCGTCAGCGGGCGGTGGTACCGGTTCAGCATGCGAAGCGGCTGACCATCGAGCACGCCGGCCTGCGCGAGCGCTTCGATCGATGCTGCCCAGGTGCCCCGGTCGAAGCCGTCGCCGTCCTCGATCTTGATCGCCATCCCGGACGCGTCGGCCGATTCACCCCGGAGGCGCGGACCGGGCAGGATCGCGAGCCCGCGCAGCGCCTCCATCCCGCCCTTCGAGATGATCCGGCCAGGGAGCGCCTTCATGACGGAGGTGTCGAGCCGGTCGCGGGAGCCGGCGACCAGTTCCGGATGCGCGAGCATCGCGTCGCGCACGATCGTCATCGAGCCAGCGATCGACGACCGCGGGTCCGACGCAGTCACGGCGGCGGGATCCGCGAGGAATGCGTACGCGCGGGCAATCTCCCGCAAGGGGAACGCATACGTCGACACGCCGCAGCCGTCGATGCCCATTCGCAGCTTCGACGGCGTGGTCGCAAAGGCCGTCGCAACCGCCTCGCGGTACGCGACCTGCGCCGGGTGCTGGTCCAGCCAGTAGTCGTCCGTCGACCAGTTGTTGAGCCGGCAGAGCAGTAGGAAGACCGAGTGCTGGCCGGAGCACATGTGCCGGATCTCGCCTGGCCGCTCGCCGTCGCGGGCGAGCCGCGCCGCGGTGAGGGCGTCCAGGGGCATGCCCTCGATGCCCGTCGCGAGCGCTGCCTGACTCACGCCCGTGCGCCGGTACATCGCCTGGAGTGTGCGAACGTGCAGGTCCTCGCCGGAGTGGCTGCTCGCCATCATCGCGATCTCGGGCGGCTCGAGCTGGAACTCCTTCTGACCGCCGGCCTCCAGGATCGCGGCGACACCGAACGGCTTCACGCACGATCGAAGGTTCACGAGATGATCGGGATCGCCGATCGCCCGGATCATTCGGCCGGTGACGTCGACCTCGACGATGTCGCCCCGGTGGACGCTCTCCTCCACCCCGTTGCGCATCTGCCGGACGAGCACCGGGGGCGCGTTTCGGCGCGGCTTTGGCGCGGCTCCCCCATCCCGCACCCGGTCGGACGGCGTGGTTCTGGCGGGCACGGCGTGAGCGTACTCCGGCCGATGCTAGGATGCCGATCGATGCCCGGCAAAGACCTCCCGCCGACCCTGTATGTCTCGCAGCACCCGGCCGTCCTGCACAAGCTGGGCATCCTGCGCGACGAAAAGACCGAGCCGAAGAAGTTCCGCGAGGTCGTCCGCGAGCTGTCCTGGCTGCTGGGCTACGAGGCACTCGCCGACGCGCGGGTGCGGCCGCGCAAGGTCACGACGCCGATGGAAACGATGGATGGCCACCAGCTCGGCGAGCGCATAGGGCTGGTCCCGATCCTGCGGGCCGGGCTGGGTATGGTGGACGCAATGCTGGAGCTGATGCCCACCGCCCAGGTCTGGCACCTGGGCCTGTTCCGCGACGAGCGGACCCTTCGACCGGTGGAGTACTACAACAAGCTGCCCGACTCGGCGAACGTGGACCTGTGCCTGATCCTCGACCCGATGCTCGCCACCGGCGGCTCGGCGACCGCGGCCATCGAGGTGCTCAAGCGCTGGGGCGCGGTGAACCCGGTGCGGATCAAGTTGCTCAATCTCATCGCCGCGCCCGAGGGCGTCGATGCCGTTGCCGCAGCGCATCCGGACGTCGAGATCCACTGTGCCGCGCTCGATCGCCAGCTCAACGAGAAGGGCTACATCATGCCCGGCCTCGGTGACGCCGGCGACCGCCAGTTCGGGACGGGCAAAGCCGCGGAGTAGGCGCCCGGCACGACTGCCGTGAATCATCGAGGCCGGCCCGATGGGCCGGCCTCGTCCGTTGGCGCCTCCGCCTGCCGCTAAAACGAATCAGGAGGCCGGCCCGAACGGGCCGGCCTCCATCTGCCAAACGGAAGGGGATCGCGGTCAGTTGCCGCCCGCGTTCAGGGTGATCGCCGCCTTAGTGAAGCTCGCGCCCTTGCCGTCAGTTCCGGACGGGAGGGCAGCGAACGCCGCCGCGGCGAGGTCGGACCGCGTCGCCCCAGCGGCGGGCCCGGCCGTCAGCACCTTGTACGTGGTCGCGATCTGGACGGTCTGGTCGTAGGCTGCCTGGTCGAATTGGCCGATGCCGCCGGTCGATGGCCAGATGAGGGCATTGATCTCGTTCATCTGCCACGCCTGATGGCTGGCGCCGAGCTGCGAGCCCTTGGCGAGCACAAGGTCGACGCACTTCTGGGCGTTATCGCGGCAGTAGATCCAGCCGCGGTAGGTGGCGGTGAGGAATTTCGTCGTGATTGCCTCGTTGCCCTGCTTCGCCAGCCATGCGGCCGAGGCGAACAGCTGGTCCTGCAGCATCGCCGTTCCCACCGACGGATCGTTGAAGTCAATCACCTGCAGGTCGTCGGCCGTGTACAGAGCACCGGAGTCGTCCTTGGCTTCGAGGACTTGGGCGTACTCGTTGTAGATCATGGCCTGCGCGGCATCGAGGTCGCCGTTGAGCAGGCCGTCCATGTTGAAGTTCTGCTGGATGACGTTCTGGCTCGCCGGATCGAGGTTGACCTTGGTGAGAGCCGCGAAGAGCTCCGGCTCATTGCCACCGAGCCACGACCCGATCTTCTTTCCGCCGAGGTCCGCAGGCTTGGTGATGTTGGCGCTCTTGAAGGACACCATGCGGGTCCCTGAGCGGGCGAAAATCTGCGAGATCGAAACGAGGTCAGTCCCGCCCTCGCGCGAGCGGAGCATGCTCGGCAGCCAGGTCACTCCGATGTCCGCATTGCCCGATGCGACCGACTGGACCTCGTTGATCTGGGGGCCGCCGATGAGAATCTCGACATCAAGCCCGACATCCTTGTAGTAACCCTGGTCCAGCGCCGCGTAGTAGCCCGCGAACTGTGCCTGAGTCACCCACTTGATTTGCAGCTTGAGCTTGGTCATCGGCGCCGCCGATGGCGTCCCTGTCGTGCATGCACTTGCTGTCAGAACCGCCAGCGCACCTACCACGAGCAGCCGCGTCCGCATTCCCATGTGGTGTCCTCCTCCGGATGCCGAGCCGATCGCGCCCGGTCCACATCCTCGCTGTTGACGATACCGCAGCGCCCAGACCATCACAGCCGAGAACGCGCGCGGGCGATGGCGGGGGCGCTCTCCCGGTGCTCGCGGCCTACTCCCCAGTCGGGCTGTCCGATGGGCGCTGCCAGGGCATCGCCACTCGCTCCGCGACGACGGCGAAAAGATACAGCCCGATGCCCAGCGCACAGGCGATGACAATCGCGGCCCATGCGTTCGGATAGCGGAAAGAGCCTGTCTGGTTCGTCACGTAGTTGCCGATCGAATATGACGGGCCCCCGAAGAATTCACCAACGACCGCGCCGATCACGCTGAGCGTGACGGCGATCCGAAGCGCCGTGAACCAATATGGCAGCGCATTCGGGAGTCGCAATCGTCGCAGCACGGACGTCGGCGAGGCGGC
>JBDSZH010000044.1:0-6684 GCA_039925225.1 Candidatus Limnocylindrales bacterium
CCGCCAGCGAGTAGGACGCGGTGTACTTCTCGCGGAGCGCATCGCTGCACGCGTCGACCGATGTCGCGTCCGGCGCGTGGATCGCCTGGCCGGCGAGGCGGCGGCCACCGACGTGGAGCGCGACGGCGGGATCCTCGAGTGCTTCGCGGTACCAGCGACCCGCCGGACCCTTGAACGAGCGGAGGTACACCTCGTCGGCGCGCACGACCGGCCAAACGATCGTTCGATGGACGGTTCCGTCCGCCGCGCGTGTCTCGATCTCGATCTCCTGGGTCGCGGCGAGCACCGCGAGGTCGGACTCGGAAAAGCTCACATCCGAACCTTAGCCCAAGTGGGCCGCAAGCCGAAGTCGCGGCTCGGTTGCGGCATGGCGGCTATTCGCACCTGCGTTCGCGGCTGCGCTACCCTCGCTCCCGTGGCGAATAGGTACGACCCCACCAGTGCGCTGATCATCGTCGACGTCCAGAACGACTTCGCCGATCCCGCGGGCTCGCTGTACGTCAAGGGCGCGGCGGACGTGGTGAAGATGGTCAACGGCGAGTCGCGCCGCGCGATCGAGTCCGGGGCACTCGTCGTGTACTCGCAGGACTGGCACCCCGCGTCCACCGCGCACTTCGCGAAGGACGGCGGCATCTGGCCGGTGCACTGCGTCGCCGACACGTGGGGCGCCGCGTTCCATCCCGACCTGAGCGTCGTCGGCCCGTCGGTGAAGAAGGGCGCGAACGGGGAGGACGGGTACTCGGGGTTCACCATGAAGGACTCGACGACCGGCGCGACCCTGCCGACCGAGATGGAGGGAATACTCCGTGCCAGGGGCATCAGGCGGGTCGTGGTTGTTGGGCTGGCAACGGATTACTGCGTGAGCGCCACGGCCATGGACGCTGCTCGGCTGGGTTTTGGCACGGAGGTCCTCCAGGACGCGATCGCCGCGGTGGATCTCGCGGCGGGCGACGGCGACAAGGCGCGCGCCGCGATGGTCGCTGCCGGCTGTGTGCTGGGGTACTGCTTCGGCACGCTGCCCTAGCGTCCGTGCGCGTCCATCTCGTCGACGCGACCTACGAGCTGTTTCGCGCCCATTACGCGCCGCGCCCGCCCACCATCGGGCGCGATGGCCTCAACCTCTCGGGCGTCGCGGGGCTGATCGACCAGCTCCTGTACCTGCTCCGTGATGAGGGCGCGACGCATGTCGGGTGCGCGACGGACCGGGTCATCGAGTCGTTCCGGAACGACATGTACCCCGCTTACAAGTCGTCGGCCGGGATGCCGCCGGAGCTCCTGCGCCAGTTCCCGATCGCCGAGCAGGCGATCAGCGCGCTTGGACTCGTGCTCTGGCCGATGGTCGAGTTCGAGGCGGACGACGCCATCGCGGCGTCGTGCGTCCGATTCGCAGCCGATCCTGCGGTCGAACAGATACTGATCTGCACGCCAGACAAGGACATGGCCCAGCTCGTGCGCGGCGAGCGGATCGTCCTGCTGGATCGGCGCCGGCGGATCACCTACGACGAACCCGCGGTGATGGAGAAATGGGGCGTGCCCCCGACGGCGATCCCCGACTGGCTCGCGCTCGTCGGCGATTCATCCGATGGCTACCCGGGCCTCCCCGGTTGGGGCGCCAAGTCCGCGGCGGCCGTCCTGGCCCGCTATGGCTCCCTGGAGGCGATCCCGCCGAAGGCCTCCGCGTGGGACGTCAAGAGCCTGCGCGGCGCGATCGTGCTGGCCCAGACGCTTCGCGAGCGCTGGGACGAAGTCCAGCTGTATCGCTCGCTGGCGCGCCTCCGGACGACGGATGATGGCGTTCCGATCCCGGAGCGCGACGTCGACGAGCTTCGATGGCGCGGCGTACCGAAGGCCGGGTGGCTCTCGTTCACGACGCAATGGAGCCTGCCGCAGTACGCGGGCAGGCCCCATCGATGGTCGGACGCCGGCTGAATTCCGACCTGACATGAGACGCGCTACGGCGCGCGCCGCTGCCAGACGACATCGTCGCCAAGAACGATCTCGGTCTTGTTTCCGGATGCGAGGTCGACCAGCACGAGCTGCGGGGCTGTATCGCCTGCCCCCGGGATGACCGCGACGATCTGCTTTCCATCCGGAGACAGGAGGACGCCGATGTCGTCTTGGGCCACCACGTCCAGCGAGGTGGGCGGTCCGGCGCCCGGCGCCGTCGAGCCCAGCATCAGGACGTGCCTCGGGCCTTCGATCGACTCGAACACGACCTGGTTGCTGCCGGGAATCGAGACGACGTCCCATTCGTCGTCGGTGGCGGCATCGAACTCGACGATGCGGTCAGAGGTGACGACGCCGGATGCGCCGACATCGGCCACATGGATTCGGAACCCGGGGTCGTTCCCGGGCGACGGCTCCAAAGTGAAGTACGACAGCGTGGTTCCGGCCGCATTCCAGGATGCTCCCTGGAAGTAGTACGACTTGTTGATGTCGTAGAACTCGTCCTGGGCAAACCCTGCATCCAGGTCCAGCGGCTTCAGACCCGAGCCGTCGCGGTTGACGAGGTAGTAGCCCCAATCGAGGTTCGCCGCCTCGCCCCTGAACAACAGCGCATCACCAAGGGTCGGGCGAAAGATCGGGCTGTCCGCCGTCCGGAGGCCGGTCTCGATTCGAGTCGAGCCGGTTCCGTCCGCGCGGACGAGGGTGATGACTCCGTCGTCTCCGCCGAGACCCGTCAGCGCGACCACGTCGCCGGACGGAGACCATTCGGCCCACTGCGGCATCTGCGCGAACCGGCCGGCGATCTTCAGCAGGCCGGACCCGTCGGCGTTTGCGACCCACAGCTCGAGGGCGGTATCAGGGCCGCGAAAGAAGTGGAAGCGCGAGCCATCAGGGGCGAACACCGGATAGCGGTCCGTCGTTGCGCCGCCGATCACGACGCGGCTCTGGCCTGTCGGTGTGTCCGCGGTGACGATGTCGCCGTTGACCGAGAACAGGAGGCTGCCGTTCGACGCGAGACCGAACGGTGGAGCGAGCGGCTTCGGCGCGCCTGCGATGAGGGCAAGGCTCACGGCGAGCGCGACGAGCAGCAGCGCCGCCACCGCAATCGTCCGCCACGGGATGGGTGAGGCCGGCGACAGCCGGGAAGTGATGGTCGACACGGAGATCCACCTTTCGGGGATGCGCCAGGCGGGGCGACGCCGGGTGCGAGCGGTCCGCGCAAGGACCTGGCCGAGCAGGTGCTCGGGCTCGCGAGTCACGGCGGTGTCGTTGAGCCAGGCGGAGAGGGAGCGGTCGATGTCGTTGCGCGCGGTCATGCCAACCGCCCTTCGGTGATCGTTGGTCGTGCGTCCGCGTCGAGCGCGGCGCGCATGGTGCGAATGGCGCGATGGAGTCGCGAGCGCGCGGTGCCCGGCGGCACGGCCAGCGCGTCCGCGACCTCATCGAGGGTCAGTCCGAGGTAGTGATGGAGCACGATCACGGTTCGCTGGTCCGGGTCGAGCCGAGCGAAGCCGCGGGCGAGCTCATCGCGATCGGCGATGTCGACGGCAAGATCGGGCTCGACCGATTTCATCGGCCGGACCTCGCTCTCGATCGACCACCGCCGTCGTCCGCGGCGTGCCTCGCGAAGACACGCTCGAACGAGGAGACGATGCAGCCATGCCTCGAAGCGATCGGGATCTCGCAACGCGGATAGATCGCGCCAGGCGGCCACGAGGGCCTCCTGAACCGCATCTTCGGCGTTGGCGTCGTCACGCAGGATCAGGCGGGCAGCGGCGTAGAGTCGAGTGATCGCGGCGCGCGCCAACTCTGAGAACGCGTCGTGATCCCCCGCCATTGCCCGCTCGATCAGGTCCCGGCGCATCGGGCCTCCGGTGGTCGGCGCGGCGGTTCTCGCCGTGCTCACCCAGTTTGGGTCGTGTCGCGGAGGATTAGTTCCCGTTTCCCCGAACGAGCCGCAGCAGCTCTGGGTGATGGGCGGCGGGGGCCGCAAGCACGCCGATCGTCCGCGTTGAGCGCGAGAGGTCGAACCAGGGGCCGCCCTCGAGGTTCGTCAGGAGCGCGCCGCCACGCTCGGCGATGAGGCCGGCCGCGGCCACGTCCCAGGAGGAGAGACCTCCTTGCTGGACGAAGGCATCGAACCGGCCGTTGCCCACGTACGCAAGCGAGAGTGCCGCGGAGCCCATCGCGCGCGACACGCGGATCGCCTTGCGCACGGCGCTTGCACGGCCGCCTGATGCGCGCCCTGAGAGCGCCATCGACACGACGCAGTCCGTGAGCTGCTCTTTGACTGAGGCGCGAATCTCGCGCCCCCCGAGCGTCGCCGGTCCGTCGTCGGTGGCCGCGAACGTCTCGCCGCGCATGGGGTCGTGGATGACGCCGACGACTGGCCGGCCCGCCTCGACCAGGGCGATCGCGACGCAGAAGAATGGGATGCCATTCGCGTAGTTGATCGTGCCGTCGAGCGGGTCGATGATCCAGGCCCGCCCGGCAGTGGTGGTCGGCGCGACGCCGGCGCCGTCCGCGTGCTCACCGCTTTCCTCCGCGATGATCCCGTCGGTGGGGTAGCGCGCGCGGATCGCGTCGATGATCAGCGCTTCGGAGAGGTGATCCACCTCGGTCACGACGTCCTTCGCGGACTTGTAGTCGATGCGCTCCACCTTCTCGAACCGCTCGAGCTGGACCTCGCCTGCCCGCGTCGCCAGCGCTGTCGCGAAGGCGAGATCCGCCGCTCGGTTGGTCGTCGACACGGCCGTCACGGGGACGAGCAGTCGGCGGCTAGGGGGATCGGCGTCAAGCCGAGCTTGGTCACGACAGCCGTGAACTCGACGGTCGCGCCCGGCTGGATGAGCGGCGTCTGCACGACCTGCGTCGCGGCACCGATGCGCGGCGGGGTCTCGGCGATGGCACACGTGGTCGCCGTGGCCTTCTTGCCGTCGTTCCGGACGGACAGTGTCACGACCAGTCCTTCAGGAAGCGCGCCGACCGCGCCGATCGTGCCGACGAACGGCCCGGTCCCCGAGAGCGCGGCCCGGCCGGCCACCGCGAGCACGAAGATGAACGCGATGATCCCGACGGCCGCGATGCCGTGCATCTGGGTCGCTGACGGCTGGGACAGCTCGAGTGGATTGCACAGCTCGCACAGGCCCGCGTCGGCCGGCACGCCCGGGCGCCCGCACCGGATGCACGGGTGCGTCGGCTCCAGCTCGCGCCTGACGGTCGGTGCCGCGGCGCGTGTTGGGGTCGGGGTCATGCGGCCGTTACCACCGATCCACGGCGGCGACGAGGGCGTCGACGTCGGCAGTCGTGCGGGCGAGGACGATCGCGCCGTCGGCGCCCGCTGCGGCCCATCGCTCCCGCGCGGTAGCCGGCTCGCGGATCCATTCCGACTGGGCGAGGTCCGCGTCGCCCAGCCAGTCGCCCTGGAATCCGACGAGGACGAGCTGGTCGCTGCGGCTGCGGCCTGCCTCCTCGAGGCCCTCGAGATAGGTCGGCAGGTTTGCCTCGAAGTTGTCGTCGAAGGCGTTCCAGCCGTCGCCGATCCGGGCGGCAAGCCGGGCTCCGCTGCGGGTCTCGCCACCGATCACGATCCGAGGGGCAGGCTCCGGGACCGGGTACGCCGTGGCGTCCTGCAGCGGGTACAGATCCGACTCGCGACTGACGGGCCCGCCCGTCCACAGCGCCCGAATGGTGGCGACGGCCTCTTCGAGGTGGTGGACGCGCTCGGGCGCCCCAGGGAACGAGATGCCGTACGCGGCGTGCTCGCGCGGCGCGCCACCGATGCCGATTCCGAGGATGAGCCTGCCGCCACTAGCGATCTGGAGGGTGCCGGCCATTCGGGCGAGCACGGCTGGATGGCGGTTCATGACGTTCGCGACGAACGGCGCGATCGTGACCCGGGTGGTCGAGGCGGCGGCCATCGCCAGGATCGTCCACGACTCGACGGTCGGGACCGACTTGTCGCCCTGCCCCATGAAGTGATCCCAGCACCAGAGCCCGTGGTAGCCGGCGGCATCCAGTCGAACCGCGCTCTCGAGCCACCACCTGGGCTCGGCACGGATGGAGCGGATGCAGACCCCGATCGTGAATTCCGCCGGCACGCCGCCAGGCCCGCCAGTTCCGGCGCGGCTCAAAGGCCCGTCTCGAACAGGCGGATGTCCTCGGGCGAGATCGTGTGGCCGTCGCCGCGCGTCGGGCCGAGTGCTGCGGCCGCACCCAGCGCGTCAAGATCGGCGGGGAAGCGGCCGATGAGGTCGATCACGACCTTCTGGATCCGATCCGCGTTCTGCGCGAACACCGCCAGGACGCTCGTCGCGTCGACGGCCTCGGTGCCCTCGTGCACACCCGCGTCGTAGTCGGTGATCAGCGCGATGTTCACGACAGCCATCCCGAGCTCGCGGCACAGCCACGCCTCCGGGTACTGGGTCATGTTGATGACCTCCCAGCCCGCGTCGCTGAACCACTTCGACTCCGCCTTCGTCGAGAAACGCGGCCCGGAGATGACCACGACCGTCCCGCCGTCGTGGACCTGGATGCCGTGATCCTTGATCGTTTCAACAGCCAGGCGGCGCAGCACCGGGTCGTAGATGTCCGCCGACGAGAGGTGGGTCACGATCGGGCCGTCGTAGAACGTGTCGATGCGGTTGCGGGTGCGGTCCACGAATTGGTCGCAGACCACGAAGTCACCCGGCTTGACGTGGAGCTGAAGCGAGCCGGCGGCGCACGGCGAGATCGCCG
>JBDSZH010000045.1:0-7053 GCA_039925225.1 Candidatus Limnocylindrales bacterium
GATCCGGATCGAGCCGCCGGACAGGGCATCGACCCGCTTCACGTACTCGGTGATCTGGATGCCGGCAGGCTTGTCGGGTCCGTCCTTCGTCCCGATGCGGAGGGTGACGGGCGCAGCGCCGGGGCCGGCCTTGGTGCCCTGGCTTGCGGGTGCCGGGCCGGTGGCAGCCGGACCGGCGCAGGCGCCGATGAGGATTGCCATGCCGACAATCCCGCTGATGAAGTTCCGCACGTTGCTCATGATGTCGCTCCTTTGGCTGGTTTGGCGAGATCCAACCTAGGAAGCGATTGCGATCCGGGCATCGTTGCAGGCCCCAGAACTTCGTCGCGGGTGACCTGTGGCTAGCCACACCCCCAACACGGCCCGCGCGAGAGAGAATTGGGTCGTGGTCGTCGCGGTTCGTCCCCGGCAGGTGCACTGGCCTCTCGTCGCCCTGGGGGCGTTCGCGGTCGTTGCCGTGGTGGTGGCGTTCGCCGCGGCGCTGGACGCCGATCCTCGGGTGCCTACCTCGTACCCGGCGGTCTACCCGCTTGCGCGATTCCTCGACCCTATTGCCGGCTTCGGGCTTGTCGCCACGGGACTCGCCGGACTCCTGGTGCGCGGGTCCACGACAAGTCCGATCGTGATCCTGCTCGGCGTCCAGTGGCTCGCCGCCGACGTGGCGGGCTGGCAGGAGGGATCGATTCTCGTCCGAAGCGCGGCGATGCTCCTCCTGCCCCTCGCAGTCCCGCTCCTTGCCCAGCTGGTGCTCGCGCAGCTCAACGCCGTTCGAGCCCAACCCGTGGGTCGGCGCGCGCTGGCCGCTGCCTACCTCGTGTTCGCCTCGACGAGCGCCGTCCATGCGCTGACCTGGGATCCCACCCTGGACCCGAGCTGTTGGATGCAGTGCGCCGGCAATCCGTTCCTGGTGGCTCCGCTGCCGGGCATGGCTCGCGCCCTGGAGGTCGGCTGGATGGCGGGCTCGCTCGCGGGCGGGCTCGTCATCGTTGCGATTGCGGCGGTCGCCATGCGAAGCCGCCCGGCGCGAGCGCGCGGTGCACCGACCCTCCTGCCCGCGTTGCTCGCCGCCCTCGCACTGTCGGGCTCCGGCCTGCTGGGCCTCGTGCGACCTCCGGAGGTCCCGGAGGACTACCTGTTTGCCGGCGCATTCGCTTTGCGCGCCCTGGCCTGGTCCACCCTCGCCGCCGGGCTCGCCTGGAGCACGTGGGCGACGTGGCGACGGGGACGCGCGCTCGAGCGCCTGGCGGCCGAGCTATCGGACAGTCCGGATCCCGGTTCATTCCAGAGTGCGCTCCGCCGGTCAATCGGTGATCCGGAGATCGAGGTCGCGTACTGGCAGCCCACGTACGGTCGGTACGTCGACGTTGAGGGCCGGGAGGTCGATCCGGCCCGCACGGCTCGCGCCGTCTCCACGATCGCCCGCAACGGCGCACCGGTCGCGCTTGTGCTGCACGACCCGGCGCTGTCTGGAACACGCAAGCTCGAGGACGAAATCGGGTCCGCCGCTCGCGTGGCGCTCGACAACGAGCGGCTACGGTCGGAGATCCTTGCGCAGCTCGACGATATTCGGCGAGCGCGTGAACGGATCGTCAACACGGGTGATGCAGCGCGCCGGCGGCTGGAGCGGGATCTTCATGATGGTGTCCAGCAACACGTCCTGGCGGCGGCATACGAACTCCAGCTCGCACAGGCGCCCGCCGGCGAGGATGCGTCCGCGCGCGGCGCGGTCCTGCCCGCTGCACTCGAGACCGCGCGACTGGTCCTGCGCGAGATCCGTTCCCTGGCCCAGGGAATCCATCCGCTGATCCTCACCGAAGGCGGGCTCGCGGCGGCGCTCGACACGTTCGCGGAGGAGACGCCGATCCCTCTCGAGCTCGACGTCCGACGGGGCGAGCGCTACCCGGAGCACATCGAGACCACGGCCTATGCCGTCGTGACCGAGGCTGTCGATGACGCCGGGAGCCGAGGTGCGACGTACTGTTCGGTCGAGGCGGGCGTGGTTGACGGCCGCCTCATCCTCCGAGTGGAGGACGACGGCGAACCGAACGTCTGGCCTCCGACCCTCATTGCGGATCGGATCGGGGCGCTCGGCGGGACGATCATCCAGGAACCCGGGGGGCTGACCGTGGAGCTGGCATGCGAGTAGTCGTAGCGGACGACGTGATGCTCACGCGTGCCGGCATCGTCCGCCTCCTCGGCGAGGCCGGGGTGGAGGTCGTCGCTGAGGCCGGTGATGCCGCGTCGCTGCTGCAGGCGGTGCGTCAGCTGGCGCCCGATGTCGCAATCGTCGACATCCGGATGCCACCCACCCACATCGACGAGGGGCTCGTGGCAGCTCGATCGATTCGCTCGGAGTTCCCGGGCATCGGCGTTCTTGTGCTCTCGGAGTACGTCGAGCCGGGCTACGCGCTCGAGCTCATCCGGGACCATGTCGAGGGCGTCGGATACCTGCTGAAGGAACGGGTCTTCGACGTGGTCGTCCTCGTTGATGCGTTGCGCCGTATCGCGGACGGCGAGACCGTGGTGGATCCGACGATCGTCTCTCGACTGCTGGGCCGACGGCGGCGGACCGATCCCCTCGACGAGCTGAGTGCCCGCGAGCGCGAGGTCCTGGGCCTCGTCGCGGAGGGCCGCTCGAATCGGGCGATCGCAGAGGCGCTGGTCGTCACCGAGCGGACCATCGAGGCGCACATCCAGCAGATCTTCCTGAAGCTCGGGCTCCTCGAATCGTGGAGCGACCACCGGCGCATCCTCGCGGTCCTCGCGTTCCTCCGCCGCTGACCGCCATGTACATTAAGCGCGATGCAGTTCGGGTTCACGCTCAAGCCTTACCACACGGCCGCCGAGACGGTCGAGCTCACGACGGCGGCCGAGGCCACCGGGTTCGAGTACGGCTGGCTGTTCGATACGCACGTGCTGTTTCGCGAGCCGTACCCGCTGCTGACGCTCATGGCCCAGGCCACGGAGCGGATGCGCCTCGGGACGTGCGTCACGAACCCGGGCACTCGCGAGCCGTCGGTCACGGCCTCGGCGCTCGCCACCCTGGACGAGATCAGCGGTGGCCGGATGGACCTCGGGATCGGTCGGGGCGATTCCGCGCGCCGCGTCCTCGGCAAGCCGCCGATCTCGATGGCCGACACCGAGACCGCCATCCGGGTCATTCGCGACCTCGTGGAGGGCCGCTCGGTCACCTACGAGGGAACGGAGCTCCAGCTGACGTGGACCGGCAAGTGGAGGCTCCCGGTCTGGGTGGCCGGCTACGGGCCGATGGCCCTCGCGATGACCGGTCGCGTCGCCGACGGGGTCATCCTGCAGCTGGCCGACCCGGACCTCATCCGCTGGTTCGCGGGGCAGGTGCGCGAGGCCGCGACGGCGGCGGGCCGCGAGCCCGGCTCGATCAAGATCCAGGCGGCGGCGCCGCTGTATCTCGGGCCTCGCGACCTCGGGCGGGAGCGGACGCGCTGGTTCCCGGCGCTCGTCTCGAACCACGTCGTGGACCTGGTCAACAAGTACCCGCGCGAGCAGCTGCCGGAATCGCTCACCGGCTACATCCAGGATCGGACCGGCTACGACTACCACCACCACGCCGAGGTCGGGTCGTCCAACGCCGGCTTCGTGGGCGACGAGGTCACGGACCGGTTCTGCGTTCTCGGCGAGGCGGCCGAGGTCGTCGACAAGCTCCACGTCCTCGCCGACGCCGGCGTCGACCAATTCAACGTGTACCTCATGAACGGCGACGAGCGGGAGCAGCTGGAGCGCATCGGGCGCGAGGTCATCCCGGCCATGCGATAGCAGTACGATCCCCCTTGCAGGCTCCCCCACCGCCACCTGGAGGTTGACGTGGACAAGAAGGCCAAGAACCCCAAGAAGCCGAAGCAGGCCAAGACCAAGACGGCGAAGTAGCCGTCGCGAGACATACAGCCGGGCGCCCTGCTGGCGCCCGGCAGGACCGGTTTCGGGGGCCGTTGGGACCAACGTCTCGCGCCCCCGAACCGAAGGTCATCTTCCTTCCTGACTGCACCGGACAGACACTGGTGATCCCTTCGCCCGTCCCGGTCAGTAGCAGTCGAGGCGCTCCATGCCGACCATCCTGGCCTTTCGTCGCCGTGATCCATGGTGGGACCAGGAAGGTCCTGCAGCGCGCCGCCGGCATCGCTACGAGCGATACGTCTCCACCACCGCGTTCCTCGCCTCTGTTCTCGCCCTCGCCGGGGCTGGCGCGGTATGGGCGATTCACCTCGGCTTCGCCGCCATGCTCGGCTTCAACGTGACGCTCCTCATCGGCTGAGTTCGTCATCCGTCGCTCAGGCGACAGCAAGCTCGTCCAGATAGATGACGTCCAGCCTGGAGCTGCCGCGGAGGCGCCGGTCGTTGGTGACAAATGCTGTCGCGCCAGCTGCGCGCGCACTCGCCAAGTGCAGCGCATCCGGCAGGCCGATACCGCGCATGCCTCGAATGACCGCAGCGTCCACGGCGATGTCGGCCGTGAGTAGCTGGATGCGGAGGCCGGGTATCGAGGCAAGCACCTCGGCATAGCGCTCCACCAATGCCAGGTCGCCGCGCGTAGCCGGACCGGCACAGACCTCGGCGAGACCGATGCCGGCAAGTACGGCAACTGTTCGTCCGCCCTCCACCGCATCGATCAATGCCTGGGCCACGTCTGCGAGGATGTCTGAATCCTCCACCAGGTAGATCAGCACGTTCGCATCAAGCGCGATTCGCTGATGACGCGCGCAGAGCTCGCTGATCGTCATTCCCGGCTGGGGTCCAGCCGATCCTCCCACTCGTCTCGCAGCGCTCGAACGTAGGCAACTGGATCCGGACCGTAGATGCCCCTGCCCGTGCCCCGAAGCCGGGTCGCCGTGGTGGGAACTCGCGGCCGCAGGACGATGACGTCGCCGCTTACCTCGACGCCCAGCCGATCTCCGGCCTTGATCCCCAGTGCCCGTCGGACCTCGCCCGGGACGGCGATCTGGTGTTTGCTGCTGACCTTCACGCTTAGCATAATCGAATGCTAAGCAACGCGATCGGGCCAGTCAAGCTCACTCGACGCTGAGGCCGGGCAGCGGCACTCGCCGCATCACACGTTGCGGCGCTACGATGCCCCTCGGAGGCAGCCGCCGAACCGCTCCTGCGAACCTGGTCGGAGGAACCGATGCGCACCTTGATCTCGAACGGCACCATCGTCACGGCCGACGGCTCCTACCCCGCCGACATCCTGGTCGACGGTGAGCGCATCGCCCTGATCGGCATCGGGCTCGCGGCGACGGCGGCCGCGGACGAGACCATCGATGCCTCCGGCAAGTACGTGATCCCGGGGGGCATCGACGTCCACACCCACATGGAGCTGCCGTTCGGCGGGACGTTCGCGAAGGACACCTTCGAGACCGGCACGCGCGCCGCCGCATTCGGCGGGACGACGTCGATCGTCGACTTCGCGGTCCAGTCGCGGGGGAAGTCACTGCGCGAGGGCCTCGACACCTGGCACGCAAAGGCCGAGGGCAACGCCGTCACCGACTACGGCTTCCACATGATCATGAGCGACGTCAACGACGACACGCTCAAGGAGATGGACACCCTCGTTAAGGAGGGCGTGCCGGACTTCAAGCTGTTCACCGCCTACCCGGGCGTGTTCTACAGCGATGACGGCGCGATCTTTCGCGCGATGCAGCAGACCGGCAAGAACGGCGGCCTGATCATGATGCACGCCGAGAACGGCATGGCGATCGACATCGTCGCCGCGGATCTCGTGGCCGCCGGGAAGACGGATCCGCTCTACCACGGCATCGCGCGCTATCCGGTCTTCGAAGGCGAGGCAACAAACCGCGTCATCCGCCTGGCGGAAGCCGCGCAGGTGCCGGTGTACATCGTCCATCTCTCCGCGCGCGACGCGCTGAACGCGGTTCGCGACGCGCGCGACCGCGGCTCCCAGGCGTTCGCCGAGACGTGTCCGCAGTACCTGTTCCTGTCGCTCGACGACATGGGCAACGGGTTCGAGGGTGCGAAGTTCATCTGTTCACCGCCGCTGCGCTCCGCGGATCACCAGGACGAGCTCTGGACGGGCCTCGTCAAAGACGACCTGCAGGTCGTCTCCACCGATCACTGCCCGTTCGATTTCCACGGCCAGAAGGACCTCGGCAAGGGCGACTTCCGAAAGGTGCCGAACGGCCTCCCTGGCGTCGAGGACCGAGTCGATCTGCTGCACGATGGAGGCGTGATGGGCGGGAAGATGACCAAGGAGCGATGGGTGGAGGTGATCTCGACCGCGCCGGCAAAGCTGTTCGGGATGTACCCGCGAAAGGGCGCCATCGCCGTCGGCTCGGACGCCGATATCGTCATCTACGACCCGAACCGCACCCGCACGATCTCGGCGAAGACCCACCACATGGACGTCGACTACTCGTGCTATGAGGGCCGCACTGTCCAGGGCGCCTCCGACGTGGTCATGAGCCGCGGATCCGTGGTCATCCGCAACGGCGAGTTCACGGGCCGCAAGGGCGCCGGGAAGTTCATCAAGCGTGCGACCGCCGACTACGCGCGGCTGGCCTGACCGGCCGGTGGGGCAGGTGACGAAGATGGCCGATCGCGCGAGCCGCTCGATGCGCCTGATGGCGGACGTCACGGATCTCGCCGACGTGCGTTCCTTCGTCCGCGACGCCGTGGCCGCGTACGGCGGATCGGCGATCGTCGCAAGCGACCTCGTCCAGGCGGTGGATGAGGCGACGTGCAACGTGATGCTCCACGGCTACGGCGGGACGCCGGGCGAGATCGAGGTCGAGGCGTCGCTGCGCGGTCGGAACATCGAGATTCGGCTCCTTGACCGCGCCGGGCGGTACGACCCCACGACCGAGCCTCCGAAGGACATTTCCAGGCCGCCCGTCTCGAATCGACCCGGCGGGATGGGCGTGGGCATCCATCTGCTCCGAACGATGACCGACGAGGTGCGGCATCATGTCCGTCCCGACGGCGGCAACGAGCTCACCCTGGTGCGCTCGATCGGCAACCCGACAAAGGAGGATTGACCGATGGCGATGACGATCGATGTCGAACATC
>JBDSZH010000046.1:0-8144 GCA_039925225.1 Candidatus Limnocylindrales bacterium
GCGGTCTCGAGCGCCTCGGCGGTCGGCCACGCGCCCCAGCGCCGCTGGTCCCAGCCACCGCCGAAGATCCAGCCGGGCGCGGGCACGCGCCGCGCCGCGGCGGCGATCCGCTCCAGCCCGACTTCGAGCGTGGGCGCAGTCGAGAGATCGACCTGGGTCATGGCCAGCGCGGCATCGATCAAGTGGAGGTGCGCGTCCGTGAGGCCCGGGATGGCGATCTCGCCCGGCTCCAGCTCGATCCGCAGCGTGTGCGGGTCGGCACGCGTTTCCAGGCTGATCGCCGACCCGGCGAACGCCACGCGACCATCGCGGATGCCAATTGCCTCCACCCAGCCGAAGCCGGCCTCGCCGGCGAACGTCGCGATTCGGCCGGTGACGAGGGTTTCGAGCGGCATCTCAGGCTCCCGCGGCGGCCGGAGCGGTGCCGGCTCCGACGCCGGCGGCGCCGACGGGCGGCCGCGGCGCGAGCTCGACGACGGGTCCCCAACCTGGCGGATCGGCGAGGAGGGCTGCGAGGCCAGCCCGGTCCAGTCCCGCACCGAGGCCAAGCGCGAGCGCGATGCGAGTCTTCGGGCCGGAAAGATGACCAGTGAGCATCGCGCCGGCCCGCACCCACATAGCGCCACCGCCGGGGAACGCGTACGCAGCCGACGCGGCGCCCGCCGGGCAGCGCGTGGTGAATGCGACCGCGATCCCCTGCTCCACGGCCCTCGCCGCGGCCTCGACGACCGATGCCGCCGTGTTGCCGGCGCCCGTGGCCTCGACGACGATTCCGGGCGGTCGGAGCGCCGCGGCGGCGTCCAGCAGTGCCCCGTCCATGGCCACGTGCGCCGTCAGGAGGAACACGCCCTCGGCGGCCTGGTCGGTCGCAACATGGCGCCGAGGACCGCCCGACCGATCCACGAGCACGCGGCCGACCACGACCCGCCCGAGCGGCCCGGTATCCAGGCACTGGAACGAATCCAGCGCGCCGGCATGCGTCTTCGTGACCGCGTCGGCGGAGTTGATCGTGCCATCGAGGACGACGAACACCCCTCCGCCGCGCAACTCCGGCGAGATCGCGCAACGGACCGCGTTCCGAAGGTTGTCCGGCCCGTCGTCATTGAGATCCGAAGCGGCGCGCATGGCACCGGTGACGATGACGGGCGCGTCACCCTCGAGGATGAGGTCCCAGAAGAACGCGGTCTCCTCGATCACATCGGTTCCCTGGACGACAACGACGCCATCAAGCGATGGATCGGCCTGGCAGCGACGAATCTCGCTCCCGATCTCGAACAGCTTCGCGAACGAGAAGTGGCTCGCGGGCGTCCGCCCGAGATCGATGACCTCAAGGTCCGCGAGGGCCTCGATGCCCGGCGCGCGAGCGAGAATCGCAGCGCCATCGAGCGTGGGGATCTTCCCGCCTGCGCCAGCGTCAGCCACCATGCTGATCGTCCCGCCGGTGAAGATCACCGCCACGCGGCTCACGAGTCCGGGGATCCGGCGGACTCCTCCGGGTCGCGTGGCGCCTTCGGGTCGCGCTCGGGGTGCGCCTCACCGTGGCGATGCGCCTCGCTGTGGGAGTGTCCGTGTGGCTCCTGCCGATGCATCGGCAGGCTGGCGCCGGTCGGGTCCAGCTGCGTGCCGGTCGAGAGCTTCGTGACCAGGTCCCTGCTCTCGCCGGCCTTGATCGGGCCGCGGACAATGATCGAGACCACGCCCGACATGAGCACAAACGCTGCCACGAAGATGATCACGGGTGTCGTGCCAACGATGTCGGCGATCTGTCCGACGACGATGATCGGCAGGATGCTGGCGACCGAGATCAGCATGTTGAGCACGCCGAACACGCGGCCTCTGCCCTCCGCCGGGATGTCCTCCTGGAGCTGGACTTGCGCGGAGATCGCGACGATGCCGTAGCAGACGCCAGCCAGAAATGCGATCGCGACCACCACGGCGACGAGCGACGTAAGCATCGATACATCGACGAGCGGCAGGTTCTCACCGACGCCACTCAGGAACCGGCTGAGGGGCCCGGCGACGGTCAGGATCACGAGCAGGATGCCGAGCAGCACGAGCCCGAATTCGATCGCCCGCCTACGCGCGATGTACTTACCGAAGTTGTTGAGCAGCAACACCCCCATCACGATGCCCAGGCCCAGCGGCAGGATCACGACGATGAGGTCCTTCGGGTTCAGGCCCAGCGTGTCCCGGGCGAACGACGGCCCAAGGACCGCGATCACGCCGATGAGCGACGCGGAAATGCCGAGGTACGCGAGAGACCAGGCGATCGTCCGGTTGTCACGGATGATGCCGATGCCCTCGCGCAGCTGGCCAAACACGCCGCCAACGGCCTGCCCGGCCTCCTTGACGCCGCCGGTGACGGCACCGATCGCGCCCGCGCGCGGCCCCTTGATCGGCGGATCGGACGGGAGCGTCAGGCAGAGCACCGCCGCGAGACCGAAGAGGACCGCGACGATGATGATCAGCGGCTGCGGACCGCCGGCGATGGTCACCACGAGCGGCCCCAGGAGTGCATAGCCGATGGCGAAGGCGCCATTGAGCGTGAGCGTGAAGATGCCGTTCGCGGCGAGCAGCTGCTCCCGCTTGACGAGGACCGGAATCATCGCGGCCTCCGCGGGGGCGAAGAACACGGTCAGGATCGAGAACACGGTGTTCAGGAGCAGGAGCAGCCCGACGTCATTGCCGGCCGCGAAGATCGCAATCAGGACGCCAGCCCGGAGGGCGTTCGTCACCACCAGGACGGTCCGCCGGTCGATGCGATCGACGTACACGCCGGCGAGCGCGGACAACAGCACCGAAGGGACGAGGAAGGTCAGGAACAGGCCGCTGACGGCCGCGGTCAGGTCGCTCGCCTCGAGCACGATGACCGTGAGGCCGTACAGGACCATGTTGACGCCGATCTGCGTCGACAGCTGCGACAGCCAGAGGAGGAGGAACGGCCGGTTCTTGAGGACCGCGGCTGCGGACCCGCCGTCCTCCGAAGGCTCCCCGGCCGGAGTCTCGGCGGCCGGCGTCGAGTCGGTCACGCCTCCGGCGCCGACGACGGCGCGACTGCGGCGCTTATCGCCGCGTCACCCCGGGAAACGAAGGCGGCCAGGCGGCTCTCGAGGGCGCGGCGATCGAGGAGGACGTGCCGTCCGCAGCTCTGGCAGTGAAGGCCGATATCGGCGCCGAGCCGGTCCACCAGCCACTCCGTTCCGCCGCAGGGATGGGCGCGGCGGAGCCGGACGACGTCGCCCAGGAGCAGCTCAAGCGGAGGGCGAGCGGGCATCGGCGGGACTTTATCAGAGGCGCGGTGAAGCATTGGTTGGTCCCAGATCGAGGTCTGTCGCGGCGAGGGTCATCGCGTCCAGCGGGGTCACGCTGAGGCGCACGTCGGGATAGGTGGCGATCACCTGGGCGATCACGCCGCCGGTCCGCGTCAGCGTGCCGGTCAGGATCTGGGGGCTGCCGATGGCCCGGATCTCGAACGAATCACCGAGCGCGGAGTTGGCCACGGAGAGCGCGCCGGGCTCGCCTGCGACCACCACGCCCGCGACGATCCGGATCCCGTCGACCGCGATCGCCTCCGCGCCCGCATTACGAAGCTCGTTGATGAGCTCCTCGATGCCGACACCGGCGATGCGGCCGTTGACCGTGATCGCGATCCCTTGCCCGGACACCGCCGTCAGCCCCGCCCACGCGCGGATTCGGGCAAGGTCCGCCGTCAGCTCACCGACCGTCGTCTCGCCGCGGTCGCCTGCCTCGGTCAGCTTGGCCGCCTGGCGCGTCAGGTCGGTCACCTCGTCTCGGAGCTGATCGTTGCCCGCGGTCACGTTCGCGATCAGCTGGGTCAGCTCGGTGACGGTGAGACTGGAGAGGCCGGGGACGCCGGCCTGCCCGCGCAGCTGGCCGACCACGAGGATCCCGAGCAGCCCGGCAACGGCGGCGACGGTCAGGCGGTTGTTGCGCGTCGTTGTGTTCATGGCGCTGGGCTCGACGCGGGCGTGGCGTAGCGCAGGTTCACCGTACCGGCGAATGCCCTCAGGTCGATGCTGTCGAGCTCGGCGACCGAAAGCCGAAGGCCGGACGGCTCAACGCGACCCTGCACGAATGCCACGAAGGCCACCGATGCGCGCAGACGGTTGTACAGGTCCGACGGCCCGATCGCTTTGATGGTGTATGGCGGGGACAGGTACGCGGAGTTCGCGAGGATCGAGCCTCCGATGTCGAGGATCGCGGTCGTTCCGACGACGCGCTCGCCATTGACCTCGATCCCCTCGGCGCCGGCCAGCCAGAGCTCCTCGATCAGGGTGCGCACGTCGCGCGCCGTGACCAGCGCGTCCAAGCCGCCACCCTGCGTGCCATCCTCCAGCCGGAATGCGACCCCGCGCCCGGTGACCGCGATCAGCCCGGCGGCGAGGCGGGCGTCCTCAAGGTCCCGGTACAAGCGGCGCAGCGAGTCGGCGGCACCGGGGTCCTGCGCCTCGAGGTCACCAATGCTCGAGCGGAGGCCGACGATCTTCGACTTGAGCGCTTCCTGCTGCGCCTGGAGTCCGAGCGCTGTCTCGATCAGGGGCGAGCGCTCTTCCGTCGAGTACCGGTTGCGCGGCCCCTCCGCGGCGATCTGGGCGGTGATGAGGAAGCCCAGCACGAGCAGCGCGATGGCGAGCGTCACCTGGACGCTGGGCAGGCCGCGCAGTCGCCCGACGAAGGTGCTCAAGACGCGGGCCGGCCATCCGGCGGGAGTGGCGGCTCATCCGGCGGGAGTGGCGGCTCATCCGGCGGGAGTGTCGAGTCGTCGTCGCGGTCCGGTTCGTCGATGTCGTTGGGTTCGGCGGAGCGCGCCGGGGTCGGCGTCAACGGCGCGAGGAAGGGCTCGCCGCGGCTGAACCGACTTGCCACAACAACCAGCCCGATCACGATCAGCAAGCCCGCGATGCCGATCCCCACGTACAGCAGCACGCCTGCCTCATCGCCCCCGCCACTGGCGCCGGGCCCGGGCGGTCGCGGTGTTGCAACAGGGCCCGTCGCGCCCGGCGCGGGCGTCGCTGGCGGGCCGGCGAGCCAGTCCGGCGGAAGCGGGCCGACCGGCGCCGGCAGCGGCCCGAACGGCTTCGGTGCCTCGACGCCGAGGTCAGCCAGCCACGCATTTTCGAACCCGACGGTATCCACGCCGAGCGCTGCGCTGAACGCAGCATCGTCACTGACGCCATCGGCATAGCTGCGGATCAGCTTGACGAGTGCGTCCTTGCCATACGTCCGGACCATGAAGTCGATCGCGGACACGCTCTCGTCGTAGGCGAGGCTGAACTTCGCCGGGGGCGACGGGAATTGCCCGATGAGCGCCCGCAGCGGCATGAGATCGCCGGTCCGCGCGGCGCGTTCGACGTTCGACCTGGCGCCGGCATCGTAGCCCGCGGCCTGGTAGTCGGCGAGGCCCTCATTGAGCCAGTGGAGCGGCTCGTGATACGCGTTCCTCGTCGCCGTATCGAACACGAGATGGGTGAGCTCGTGGGGCACGACGATGCCCACCCACGGGTCGTTCACCGACGAGGGCGCGATGTTCGCGAACAGCGTACGGATCTGGGTTACGGCGAGCCCGCCGACGTTCTCCGGGAGCGAGGGGCCGATGACGTCGTAGAACGCGTCGCGGTCTGCATAGATGTAGAAGTCGACCGGTTCCGTCTCCGTGACGCCGAGGAGGGCGCTCGCGGCCTCGACTGCCCGCTCGCCGATGTCCAGGGCGCGCTGCCCGAACGTGTTGCCGCCCTGCGACCAGTGGACGCGGACGATCGCCCCTGTCAGCGTCGCCCAGGCGAATCGCGAGTCCTCGTAGAGCACCGTCGTCGTCGGCCCGTCGACCGTGCGCCCGTCGTCGAGGGTGATCCGGAAGCCGAGCTCGACGGGGGTGTTCGGGTACAGGCTGCCGAACGGTGTTTCGTAGCGGTAGCGCAGGGTCGCCGGCCCTGCGGCGGGCGTCTGGATCGCTGCGAGGAAGGTCTGCGAGCCCTTCCCGGCGCGGACCAGTGCCTCGACTCTCTTGACGCCTGCGGGCAGCGTCGCCTGTTGCTGGACGTCGATGGACGTACCGAACGTCGCGGTCGCCGTCGCCGGCTGGAACGTCGGGTCCGCCGCGAGTGCGGCGGGCGCCGCCGCAAGGCTCACGAGCAGCACGATCGCGAGGACGGATGCGAGTCTTCTCACGGCGCCCACGCCATCCCGGCCATTCGCAGGATGCCCAGGCCGTTTCCGCCGGCCCCGAGCAACCCGTCGCGCGCCAGCGTCCAGTCCGTCGTCACGTACAGCGGCACCACAGGAACGTCGCGTTGGATCTCTGCCAGCGCGCGCTCGTACGCCTGCTGGGCGGCGCCCGCGTCGCGCGACGAGAGCGCGTCCGCGATCGCGAGGTCGAACGCGGTGGACGCCCAGTGCCCATAGTTGTTCGAGCTGTCGCTCTCCAGGAGCACGCCGAGAAAGTCGTTGGGGCCGATGTAGTCCGCGATCCAGCCGGTTACCCACATGTTCGGCGCATCGGTCGCGATCCGGCCCAGGTGATCGTCCAGGATCTCGATCTCCACCTTGACCCCGAGCTCGCGTTCGAGGTCCGCGACGATGCCCCCGGCAATCGGCAGGAGGCCGGCCGCGAAGTGGATCGTGGGCAGGCCCGCGCCACCCGGATAGCCGGCGTCGGCGAGGAGCTGGCGCGCGCGGTCGGGATCGTGTGCGGGCAGCCAGTTGGCGGTGCCGGCACCCGGGATGCCCGGCGGCACCATGCTCGTGGCCGGCAGGGCGCCGGTGAACGCCCCGAGGCCCACGACCCGCTCCCAGTTCACCGCCGCCCCGATCGCCTGGCGGACGCGGACGTCATCGAACGGCTTGGTGGCGGAGTTGAAGCCCAGGTACGTGAGCGAGAGCGACGTCGTCTCCCGGAGCTGGGGCCCAAGGTCGCTGTCGTACGGCACCCACGGCGCGTCGATCGACGAGATCTCCGTGTAGTCCAGATTGCCCGCCTCGAACTCGGAAATCGGGCTGCGCCCGGCGATGTCATGGACGAGCCGCACGGTTTCGATCGCGGGCGTCCCGGCCCAGTACGACTTGTTGGCTTTCAGGACGGTCTCGGTGTCTGAGGCGGTTGCGACGGAGTACCCGCCGCTCACAACCGAGCCGGCGCCGAAATTCGCCCGTCCATCGCGCCAGACGGTCGCCGGGACGACCGCGAACAGCGGCGACGAGACGATCGTCGGGAAATCTGCACCGGGCCGCTCGAGCTCGACCTCGACGCGAAGGCCGTTCGTCTTGAGCCCGACCTTGGCGGGGTCCGTCTCTCGGCCCGTGAGGTGGTCGCGCGCACCCTTGATATCGATCATCAGGGCCGCGAGCGGCGCAGGCGCCCTCGGATCGATGATTCGCAACCAGCTGCCCACGACGTCGTCCGGGGTCAGCGGCGTGCCGTCGGAGAAGGTCAGGTTCGGGCGCAGGTTGAACACGGCGCTGCGACCGTCCGCGGCGACCTCCCAAGTCGCGGCGAGGGCCGGCTGGAGGACGCGCGACGCGTCGTAGATCGTGAGCGTCTCGTAGAGCTGGGCCGTGACGGCCGCCGTAGCGACGTCGCCCGCTGCAGCGGGATCGAACGTCTGGGGTGCCCCGGCGAGGATCCGGACCTCGTTCTTGTCGACCGCGGCGACGCTGCCGGGCCCGCCGGCCAGCAGCACGGCAACGACGACGGCGAGGCAGCCGACCAGGGCCCCGACGCGCCGCATGGGGTGAGTATGCGGGAAGGCTCCGCGTCGCATCGCCGGGGGAACGATGCGGGGTCGCGGAGCCCCGATTCCTGTAACGCGATTCGCCTCGCCTCGTTAGGCTCCACCCGTGAATCTACGGCTGCGCGACACCCTGTCCAGGACGCTCGTGGCGGTCGAGCCGATGGACGGCGAGCGAGTCCGCATGTACTCGTGCGGGCCGACGGTCTACCGCTACGCGCACGTCGGCAATCTGCGGACGTTCCTGCTCGCGGACCTGATCCGGCGCACGGTCCTGTACCACGGGATCGAGGTCCTGCACGTCCAGAACATCACGGACGTGGGCCATCTGCGGGCGGATGCCCTTGGCCGCGAAGTGGACCCGATGCTCGTCGCCGCAGGCGTCGAGGGACGGCCGTC
>JBDSZH010000047.1:0-35862 GCA_039925225.1 Candidatus Limnocylindrales bacterium
CCGATCCGGCGGGCGGCCCGTGCCCATCGTCGAGAGTGGACGCGCGCGACCAAGCGACGCGCCAGAACGTGGAGGAGCACTTGACCACCACCCGCACCATGCCCCGGCTCGCGATGCTCGGGGCCGCGCTCGTTCTCTTTGCCGCCGCGTGCAACAGCGGCACCACCCCGTCGACCGCGCCGGCATCGGCTGCCGCCGGCGGCATCGAGTGGACCCCCGACGCCGCGCTGCTTACGGCCGCCAAGGCCGAGGGCAGCCTCAACACCATCGCGCTGCCGCGTGACTGGTGCAATTACGGCCAGCTCCTTGACAACTTCAAGGCCAAGACTGGCCTCACCTTGAACGAGATCACGCCGAACGCAGGCTCCGCCGAGGAGATCACCGCGATCAAGAACAACCCCAACGGCGGCCCGGCGGCCCCGGACACCATCGACGTCGGGTACTCGTTCGGTCCGTCGGCCAAGGCCGAGGGCCTGCTCCAGGCGTACAAGGTCGCGACGTGGGACACGATCCCGGCAGACCAGAAGGACCCTGATGGGTTCTGGTACGGCGACTACTACGGCGTCCTTGCATTCGAGATCAACAAGGACATCATCAAGGGCGAGAGCCCGAAGGACTGGAAGGATCTCCTCAAGCCGGAGTTCAAGAACTCGGTCGCCCTCGCCGGTGACCCGCTCAACTCCAACCAGGCGATCCAGTCGGTCGAAGCCTCAGCCCTCGCCAATGGGGGCTCGCTCGATAACGCCCAGCCCGGACTGGACTTCTTCAAGGAGTTGAACGACCTCGGCAACTTCGTGCCGACGATCGCCAAGCAGGGCACCCTCGTGAACGGCGAGACGCCCATCGTGATCACTTGGTCGTATCTGGCCCTCGCCGATCGTGACTCCCTCAAGGGCACGAACAACATCGAGGTGGTGATCCCCGCCACGGGCAAGTTCGGGGGCATCTACGTCCAGGGCATCAGCAAGACGGCGCCCCATCCCAACGCTGCGAAGCTCTGGGAGGAGTACCTGTACTCCGACGCCGGGCAACTGATCTGGACCAATGCCTACTGCTACACAACTCGGTACGACGACCTCGTCGCTCGCAACATCATCTCGGGCGAGCTCAAGGCGAAGCTCCCCGACGTCTCCGGCACCGTCTTCCCATCGCTCGACCAGCTGACGGCGTCCAAGACGCTGATCGCCGGCCAGTGGGCGGCCGTCACGGGCCTTGGCCCATTGAAGACCCAGCCGCCCGCTCCGTGATCCTCCGGACGCGGAAGGAAACCAAGCGTTAGCGGGAACCGCGTGACCGCGGCTCCCGCCACGAACACCGCCCGGGATGCGCAACCTGCGCGTCCCGGGCGGCGTTTCAATCTGTCGTGGCTTGGCGTCCTGCCGTTCTTCGTCTTCTCCGGGGCATTCCTGGTCATTCCGGTCGCCATCCTGCTGGCGATCAGCTTCGTCGACGTCGAGACGGGCCAGCCCAGCCTCCGGAACTACGTCGAGCTGACCCAGCCGCAGATTATCAACGCCTACGCGACCAGCATCGAGATCAGCCTCGTCACGGCCGTGGTCGGCGGGATCTTTGGCTTCCTGCTCGCCTACTCGGTCATCCTCGGCGGCTTGCCGCGGATCTTCCGACCACTCCTCATGACATTCTCAGGCGTGGCCTCGAACTTCGCCGGCGTCCCGCTGGCGCTGGCCTTCATCTTCACCATCGGCTTCCAGGGGATCGTCACGAGATTCCTGCTCGACTCGGTCGGTCTCGACCTCTACCGAGGGTCCCTCGAGTTCAACCTGTACGGCAAGCTCGGGATCGAGATCGTCTACCTCTACTTCCAGTTCCCACTCATGGTGCTGATCATGGCGCCGGCGATCGACGGGCTGAAGCGCGAGTGGCGGGAGGCCTCCGAGAACCTCGGTGCCACGCCTCGGGTCTACTGGCAGCGCGTCGCGCTCCCGATCCTCGCGCCCACCATCCTGGGCACGATCATCCTGCTGTTCGGCAACGCCTTCGGCGCCCAGGCGACGGCCTACAACCTGGCGCCGCTCGTCCCGATCGTGACCAACCTCATCAGCAACCAGATCAGCGGTGACGTCTTCCACAACGTGGGCCTGGGCTATGCCCTCGCCATGGGGATGATCGTGATCATGGCGATCGCAATCCTCGTCTACAGCCAGCTCCAGAGGATCTCGGAACGGTGGCTGCGGTCATGACCAGCCGGCCAGCCGCGGACAGCCAGGTCCCTGAGGCCCTCAGGAGGCCTGACAAGCTCACCCGTGCCGCCAACCCACCGCCGCCTCGGCGGCAGGGAATCGGCGGGCGGATAGGCGCGTGGCTGATCTTCCTCATCGGCGTGGGGTATTTCTTCCTGCCGCTGCTGGCAACGTTCCTCTTCTCGCTCCGCCTCCAGCCGACCGGCCAAGCCTACGCCAATGTGCTGTCGAAAGACCCGCGATTCGCGGCGACGCTGACGTATTCGGCCGTGGTGGGCATTGCAACGATCGTGATCAGCATCCTGCTGGTGGTGCCGACGGCCTACTGGGTGCGGCTCCGCGTGCCGAGGCTCCGGCCGTACGTGGAGTTCATCACGCTTTTGCCGTTTGTCATCCCACCGGTCATCCTGGTGTTCTCCTTGTTGCGGGCATTCAGCGGCCCGCCGTGGCAGCTGACCGGCTCGCATGAGGGGCTCAACGTCCTCGTCGTTGCGGCCTACGTCATCCTGTCGCTGCCGTACATGTATCGGGCGGTTGACAGCGGTCTGCGGGCGATCGATATTCGGACCCTCACCGAGGCCGCCCAGAGCATGGGCGCCGGCTGGGGTCGGATCCTGTGGGCGGTCATCCTGCCGAATCTCCGCGTCGCGTTGCTCAGCGGGGCGTTCCTCACGCTTGCCATCGTCATCGGCGAATACACGATCTCGAGCTTCCTCGTTCGGCCGGCCTTCGGCCCGTACCTCTCGAATCTCGCCCGGGACAAGGCCTACGAGCCAGCCGCGGTCTCGATCATCAGCTTCGGCCTGACGTGGGCTGCCATGGGCGTGATCGCCCTGCTCGGCCGCAGCTCACGCCAGAGCGTCCAGGTCGCAGGAGCGCGCTAGGAGATGCACATCAGATGAGCTTCCTCGAGCTGACCTCCGTCCAAAAGCGGTTCGGCGACACGACGGCGGTCGAGGACTTCAACCTCTCCGTGGGGAAGGGAGAGTTCGTGTCGTTCCTCGGCCCATCCGGCTGTGGCAAGACGACCACGCTGCGGATGATCGCCGGCTTCGAGCAGCCGACCGAAGGCACGATCGTCATCAATGGTGAGGACGTCACCTACCGACCCGCGAACAAGCGCAACGTGGGCATGGTCTTCCAGTCGTACGCACTCTTTCCGAACATGAACGTCGCCGACAACATCGGGTTCGGGCTCAAGGTCCGCAAGCGCCCGAGCGACGAGATCCGCAAGCGCGTAGACGAGCTGCTGGAGATCGTCAATTTGCCCGACAAGGGCAAGCGCTATCCATACCAGCTCTCCGGCGGCCAGCAGCAGCGTGTTGCGCTCGCCCGGGCCCTGGCGTTCGAGCCGCAGGTCCTGCTCCTCGACGAGCCGCTCTCCGCACTGGACGCCAAGATCCGCGTTGCACTCCGCCACGAGATCCGCTCGATCCAGCGTCAGCTCGGGATCACCACGGTGTACGTCACCCACGACCAGGAGGAGGCCCTCTCGCTGTCCGATCGCGTGGTGGTCATGAACGAGGGTCGGGTCGAACAGCTCGGGACGCCTTTCGAGATCTACAACTTCCCGACGACAGCCTTCGTCGCCTCGTTCGTCGGCACCCTCAACGTGCTGCCGGGCCTGGTCACCGACGCGGGGCGCGGAGAACTCACGATCGCGGGTCAGCCGGTTCGCATCGAGAAGGCCTTCGAGGGCAACCTGGGCCGCGAGGTGAGCGTGGCGCTCCGGCCGGAGATGGTTTCCCTCGGCAACGAGGGCGGGCAGAACCGGCTCACGGGCACCGTCACCGACGTGAGCTTCCTGGGCTCGATCGTCCGCATCCGCATCGGGCTTGCGAACGGGGCCTCCGGGCCGGGCCCAATCGTGATCCTGGACGAGTTCAACGAGCCCACGCTCACGCTTCCGCAGCTCGGCGAGACGGCGACGATCAGCTTCCCCCAGATCGGCCCGCTGGTCCTCGAGGCGAAGGCGGCGGTGCAGTCCGTCGAGGAGCTCATCGCCGAGGCCTGAGCGTTGTTTTGTCGTGCCGATGAGCAAACACAGATCCGATGCACTGCTCGAGGGCATCGACCTCCTGATCTTCGACAAGGACGGGACCCTCATCGAGTTCCACCTGATGTGGGGCGCGTGGGTGGACGCGCTGGCCGTCCGCCTCGAGTCCGCGGCGGGGCTACCACTGCGCGAGGGTCTCTATCCGCTGCTCGGCGTCGAGCGCACGACCGGCCTCGTGCACGCCCACGGGCTACTGGCGGCGACGCCGATGTCGCGCATCCGGGAGGTCGTCGTCGGGTTCGTGGCGGAATCCGGTGCCACCGCTGCGGTTGCGGCCGCCGCGGTACAGGCCGCGTGGCACGCACCCGATCCCGTGGCACTTGCCCAGCCGGTGACCGACCTGGGCGTGCTGCTCGGGCGGTTGCGGCGCCGGGTTGGCACGTTCGCGGTGGCCACGAGCGACGATCGCCGCCCCACGGAGCGCACGCTGGAGGCGCTCGGGGTGATCGATGAGTTCGCGGCGCTCACCTGCGCCGACGACGGGATCCGGACCAAGCCGTCGCCAGATCCGGTTCTTCACCTGTGTTCCCTGCTCGGGATCAGGCCGGACCGTACGGCGGTCGTCGGCGATTCGCCCGCGGACCTGCTCATGGGGTCTGCCGCCGGCGTGGCGCGCACGATCGGCGTGCTGACCGGCGTCGGAGATCGAGCGAGACTGGAGCCGCTCGCGGACGTGGTGCTGGGGTCCATCGCGGAGCTCGCGCTGGCCTGACGCGACAGGACCCACCCCCGTACTCCATTCCTATCGTTCCAAACCCGACCGCACCGTACGGTTCCACCACGCGGGGTGCTGACCCGCACCAGACATCATCGGCTCCGGCATTCCCGGGGCCAAAGGGAGCCTTGCCAAGCCCCATGGCACTCGCTGCGCGGCCCGGCCCGGCCGCCGAGTTGATCACGCTGTCCGAGGCTGCCCGCATGGCCGGCGTCCATCGCGACACCGTCCGAGCCTGGTGCGCCCGGGGCGACCTGCCCTCTTTGCGCCACGGTGCCAGGCATGAGGTGCGCCTCCGCCGCGATGACCTCCAGCAACTGCTGGACGGCCGGACTCGGGGCGTCGCGCGGAACGGCAGCAACGGCGTCCGACACAAGCGCGGCGCGAACGGATCGAGCGGCGCGAACGGCATCGCCAAGCCCCGGGCCGCTGGCCCAACGGGCACCGATGCGCTTCGGCGCCTCGCATCCGAGCTGTCCGGCGCGGATGCGCTCCAGCCGGTTCTCGAAGAGGTCCTGGAGAACTCGAAGGGGCTCTTCCACGCGGATCGGTCCGGTCTGTGGCTGTGGCATGCCGAAAAGCAGCAACCGATGGAGCTGGTCGCCAGCCGGGACTTCCCGGAGGCAATCGAGCGACGCGTCCATGGCGCGGCCGCCGATTCCCGACTTGCCGGGTTCGAGGCTCTGCGGACCGGGAACGTGATCGTGTTCCGCGATGCCAGCGACCCCAGGTTGACGGCGGACATGCGGGAGCTGTACGCCGCGAGCGGTATCGCTTCGCTGTGCTTCGTCCCGGCGATCTTCCGCGGCTCGCCGGTGGCGCTCCTCACCCTGTACCACAACCAGCCGTACGACTGGACCCCCGAGGAGACGGCGCTCGCAGGCAGCTTCGGCGACACCATCGCCACCGCCATCGGCAACGCCCGGCTCATGGCCTCCGTCGAGGATCTCGCCGCGCGACTCCGGGCGATCCAGGACCTGTCCGCCCGGCTGAGCAGCCAACAGGACGTCCGCGGCATCGGCGACACGATCGTGGCGGAGGCACGGGCGCTGATCGCCTACGACACCGTCCGCGTGTACCGCGTCGACCACGATTCCGGCTGGTGCGAGCCCATCGCATTCGAGGGCGTCTTCCTCGGACGGACCGATCCCGACCCCGAGTCGCTCCGGGTGCGCATCGGCGAGGGCCTGACGGGCTGGGTGGCGGAGCATGGAGAGACGCTGCTGCTCGGGAATGCCCACACGGACGTCCGCAGCCTGATCGTGGGCGAGACGAACGGCCCCGAGTCGATGCTCCTCGTCCCGATGCTGTACGAGGGCCACGTGCGCGGCATCATCGTCGTGTCGCGGCTCGGCCACGACCGGTTCGGGGCGAACGACGAGACGACGCTGAGCATCTTCGCCGGCACCGCCGCGCAGGCCCTGGTCAACGCGGAGCGGCTGGAGCAGCTCCGCCAGCAGCAGGTAGAGCTGGAGCACCAGCTCGTCGGCCAGCGGCGGCTCATGGCCGTCAACGAGCAGCTCCTGTCGACACTCGATCCGACCGGCGTCCTCGAGATGATCGCCGACTCGCTGAAGACCGTCGTGACCTACGACTCGCTGACGATCTATCGGATCGACCGGGAGCGCGGCGTGCGCCGGCCGGTCATCGCCCGCGACCGCTTCGCCGAGCTGATCCTGGGCTACGACGCGCCGCTCGGGACAGGGCTGACCGGCTGGGCCGTGGACAACCGCGAGCCGGTGCTGGCAAATGACGCGCACGTCGACCCGCGCTCTATCCAGATCCCGGGCACGCCGTTCGAAGCCGAGTCCATGGTCATCGTGCCGCTGATGGGCGATGGCGAGGTGCTGGGCACGCTCAACATCGGACGGATGGGCGGCCCGGAGGCCCACTACAGTCAGAATGAGTTCGAGCTGACCAAGCTGTTCGCGGCGCAGGCCGCCATCGCGCTGCGCAACGCCGATGCCCACGACGAGGTGAAGGTCCAGGCGGAACGCGATGCGCTGACCGGGCTGCGCAACCATGGCGCGTTCCAGCGGGAGCTCCAGGCGTTCCTCAGCGGCGTCCCGGCCCGTCCGGTGTCCGTGCTGATGATGGATCTCGACCGGTTCAAGGGCTACAACGACCGAAACGGCCACCCGTCCGGCGACGACCTGCTGGTTGCGGTGAGTCGCGCCATCGAGTCGTGCATCCGGCAGGGCGATCGCGCGTACCGGTACGGCGGTGACGAGTTTGCCGTGATCCTGCCCGAGGTCGGGCGGCAGGCGGCGGAGGAGGTCGCGCGCCGGATCCGGGCCTCGATCGAGGGCATCCCCGATGACAGCGGCGGCCCGCATGTCACGATCAGCGTCGGTCTCGCCGGCTTCCCCGAGGACGCGGCCGACAAGGATGGCCTTGTCGAGGCGGCAGACCAGGCCCTGTTCCTCGCCAAGGGAGCCCCCTTCCGGAACTCGCACGACCAGTTCGTCGCGGCCCTCGACGAGACCGCGATGGGCCTGCTTGACGGACTGGGCGCCGAGGAGCTCCTGGACTCCATTCTTACGCGCGCTGCGCGCCTGCTGGGCGTGCGCACCGGCTACGTCTACCTCGGCGAGCCCGACGAGGACTACCTCACCGTCCGCGCGGCCATCGGTGTGATGGCGGACTTCGTCGGCTTCAAGCTCCCGATCGACCAGGGCATCGGGGGCCAGGTGTTCCGGACGGGCCGGCCGTTCGCCGTCGATGATTACGACAACTTCGAGGGCCGCTCCGCGACGTTCCAGGGCTTGATCGGCGCCGCTGTCGGTGTGCCGCTCACTGTGAGTGGGCGCGTCGTGGGCGTGCTGGGGCTCGCGTCCGGAACCACCGAGCGCGTGTTCCGCCAGCCAGAGGTCGACGCGCTGACGAAGTTCGCTCAGCTCGCATCCATCGCCCTCGAGAATGCGCGGCTCCAGGAGCAGGCGCTCTCGCCGCGCGATCCGGTGACCGGGCTGCCGACGCGCGAGACGCTGATCCAGCGGGTCGTCGACGCGCTGGCCATGCCGCCCGCCGGGAGTCCGCGCGATCCCGTCGCGGTGATCCTCCTCGACCTCGACCGGTTCGAGATCGTGAATGAGAGCCTCGGCCACGCCGCGGGGGACCGGGTGCTGCGCGAGGTTGGCCAGCGACTCTCTGCCGTCCTCGGGCCGAGCGACGCGGTCGCGAGATTCGGTGGCGACACGTTCGCGTTGCTCCTCCCTGACAGCGATTCGGACGCCGCACTCGCCTTCGCCGAGCGCGTCCAGCTGGAACTCAAGCCACCGTTCGACCTCGACGGCCGGACCTGGTTCATCAGCGCGAGCATGGGCATCTCCGTTGGCGCGCCAGGCAGCACCGGCGGCGGCGACGCGCTCCAGGAGGCGGAGATCGCCCTGGTCGCCGCGAAGCGGGATCCAAGCCATCGGATCGCGATGTTCGATCCGGTCAGCAGCCGGCACGCCCTCGAGCGCCTGGACGTCGAGGCGGAGCTGTGGACAGCGCTGGAACGTGACGAGCTGACCGTTTTCTACCAGCCGATCCTGGACCTGCGGACCTCACGGGTGGTGGGTTTCGAGGCACTGGCACGCTGGCAGCATCCATCCCGCGGCCTTGTCCTGCCAGTCGACTTCATCGCCCTCGCCGAGGAATCCGAGCTGATCGTCGCGATCGGGCGGGTGATCCTGGAGAAGGCCTGCCGGCAGGCTCAGGTTTGGCGGACTCGCTGGCCGGACGAGAACCTGATGATGAGCGTGAACCTGTCGCCCCGCCAGTTCCTCGACCCGGACCTCGCGAACGGGATCCAACAGGTGCTGGGCGCGTCCGGCCTGGAGCCGTGCGCCCTGGAGCTGGAGATCACCGAGAGCAGCGTCATGGACCGATCCGAGTCCAGCCTCGGCGTCCTCCGACAGTTGCGCTCGCTGGGCGTGGGCATCGTCCTGGACGACTTCGGCACCGGCTATTCCTCGCTGGCGTACCTGCGCCAGCTGCCACTGGACACGATCAAGATCGACCGGTCGTTCGTGACCGACCTCGACGTCCAGGATCCGAACGTGGGCATCGTCCGGGCCGTCGTGTCACTGGCCCACGGCCTGGGCATCACGGTGGTCGCCGAGGGCATTGAGACCGATGAGCAGGCGCACCGATTGCGCGAGCTCGGATGCGACATGGGCCAGGGCTTCACGTGGGCCCATCCCGCCGACCCCGTGCGGATCGGGGGCTTCGTCAGCCGGCGCCTCGAGAAGCGCCTCGCGACGACCGTCGAGAAGCGCGTCGTTCAGCGACGCCCGCCGGTCAGCCGGAGCAGGAACAAGAACAGGTTGATGAAGTCGAGGTAGAGGGCCAGCGCGCCGATGACCGCCGCCTTCTCCACTGACCCGGTCGCCAGCACGAGGTCGCCGTTCGTGATCCGCTGGACGTGGTAGGCGGTCAGGACGGTGAACAGCACAACCCCGATGATCGAGATCACGAAGCCGAGCGGGCCACTGCCGATGAAGAAGTTCACGCCCATCGCGACGATGAGGCCGAACACGCCCATCCGCACGAAGCCACCGATGCCGATGAGTGAACGCTTCGTCGTGTAGCCGTACAGGGCCGCGGCACCGAACATGGCGGCCGCGGACAGGAACGCGGTTGCGACCGACTCGCCGGTGTACAGCGAGACGATCAGCCCGATGGTGATCCCCAGGCTTGCCGCATACAGGAAGAACATGCCGAGCGCGGCGGTCGCGTTGAGGCGGGTGATCCCGAATTGGATGACGAGCACCAGTGCGAACTGGGCGATGATCAGCACCAGGAAGTTCCGCGCGGCGAACGACAGCAGGCCCTCGTTGACCTGCGCGAGCATCGCGACGCCGGCGGTCAGCACCAGGCCCGCGAACATCCAGAAGAACGCCTGCGTGAGATAGGCGCCCTGGGCCCGCGCGTCCGTGCGGACGTCGACGCCGTTCAGGCGCACCGTGCCATTGCCCGGCTGCCCGAGTCCGCCCGGGCCCTGGTTGGTTCCGAAGCTCACGTTGTTGTCTCCCTTCGAGTGGCCGGCGCGGGCCGGCGGGCCGGCGTCGCTGCGCGAGATTCTGCACGTTCTGCCGCGCGCGCCAAGACCCAAACGAGATCGGCGAGGCGGTTCAGGTACGGGATGAGGTGCGGCCCCGGCACGAGGCCGTCGCGCGAGAGCGCGACCGCACGGCGTTCCGCTCGGCGCAGGATCGTTCGGGCGAGCTCCAGCGCGGCGCTGGTGAGCGTCTCCCCGGGCACCACGAACTCGCGCGGCATCTCGAGGTTGGCCTCGAGCTCCACCAGGTCGCGCTCGATGTCGCGAACCATCGCCTCGGACACTCGCGTCCGGCCATCCTCCAGCCGGTCCCAGGCGTCGGGGTTCGTGGCGAGCTCCGCGCCGACCACGAACAGCTCCCGCTGGATGCGCAGGATCAACGGCGCCAGCCCGCCCAGTGTCGGCCCAAGCGTCCCGATTCGCTTCTTGATGCCGAGGTTGGCCCGGGCGATTCCAAGGGCCGCGATGGCCTCATCGATCGTGCCGTAGGCCTCCGTTCGCGGGTCGTCCTTGCCGATCCGCGCGCCGCCGTAGAGGAGGCCGGTGGTGCCATCGTCGCCCTTCGTGGTGGCAACGACCGAATCGATCGGGCTGCGCGGGCTCACGAGTCGTAACGGATTCGCCCGTCGGGCGGGATTACCACATCAATCCGGCGTCGCGGGGGTCCCATCGCTCGGCGAGGAGGGTCACCTTGACAGGGTGCTCGACCACGGACTCAGCCTGCTCCTGGACCTGCGCGATCATCGACCCCGCGTACGGACAGAACGGCGTTGTCAGGATCATCTTGACCTCGGTCTCGTTGGGGCCGAGCAGGATCTGCTTGATGAGCGCCAGCTCCACGACGTTCATCCCGATCTCGGGGTCGACCACGGCCCTCAGCGCGTCGAGGATCGCGAGCTCAGTGGCTCGGCGTTCGGCATCGAACAATGGCGGGGGAGCTGCGGCGGCCTCGGGGCTCGCGGCGGCGGGCGCGATCGGATCGGCGGTATCGGTCATCTCGCTCAGGTTACACCAAGGTCGCCGGATACCCGACCGGGCGGCTGGGGATTATCCGAGCGGGAGCGAGATCCGGATCGTTGTGCCGCGCTTGCCGGGGGTCGATGCGGCATTGATCGAGCCGCCGTGGGCGGTCACGATCGCACGCGCGATGGACAACCCGAGGCCCGAGCCGCGCGACTCGGCGGACTTCGCAAATCGCTCGAAGACAGACGCCAGGAGCTCGGGCGGAATGCCGGGGCCATCATCCGACACGTCGATCGAGAGACCGCCGTCGCGCTCCGCGGCGGTGAGCGTGATCGCTCCGCCGTCCGGCATCGCCCGAATGGCATTGTCGACCAGGTTCGAGACGACCTGGCGTAGCCGGATGGGATCGAGATCTACCGCGGTCAGGCCAGGAGCAGCCGTGACGGTGATCGAGACCTTCGCGGCGTCGGCACGCGCCCGATGCGCGGCCGCGACGTCCTCGAGGAGGACCGCTGGGTCGGTCTGCTCGCGGTGGAGCGGTAACGCGCCGGACTCGGCCAGGCTCAGGGTGCGCAGGTCATCAACGAGCCGTTCGAGGACGCGCGTTTCCTCGAGGATCGGGCCGATGTGCGCTTCGTCGGGCGGGTAGACGCCGTCCAGGAGGGCCTCGAGGTTGCCCTGAATCACGGCGAGCGGGGTTCGCAGTTCGTGGCTCACGTCTGCGAGGAGCCGGCGCCGGGTTGCATCCTCGGCTTCGAGGCGGGCGGCCATCTGGTTGAACGCGCGGGTGAGGCCGCGAAGCTCACCGCGACCGCCCTCCGGCTCCGTGACGCGCACCGAGTAGTCGGCGGCCTCGATCCGGCCGGCGGCATCGACGAGCTCCGAGAGAGGCCCGCCGACGCTCCGAGCGATGCGAATCCCGACCATCAGCGCGACCACGCCGACCACGAGCACGACGAGCCCGGCCGGGCGCGCAAGATCGGCGAGGGTGCCCTCGTCCGTCACCCAGCCGAGCAGCCCGCCGAGGAGCCACAGGATCAACACACCGATCGACACGATGAGCGTGGTCATGAGGGCGACGAGGCAGCCGAATCCCCGGCGCATGCCGCCGCTCCGCATCCTGTCGCGGCCCTCGCTCCAGCGCATTTCACGGCCGCCGTCGCCCCACCGAGGGTGCCTCGACCAGGCTGTGGATTCATCCGAGGGCGGCCACTGCTCTTCGTCGGGCCACCACGGCGGCCGGTTGTGCGGGCGCATCAGTCCTGCTCCGCCACGCGATAGCCCACGCCGTACACCGTGAGGACGTAACGGGGCCGGCTCGGCTCCGCCTCCAACTTGCGGCGCAGGTTCTTGACGTGGGCGTCGATCGCCCGCTCGTACGGCTCGAACGCGACGCCGTGGACGGCGTCCAGGAGCTGCGCACGGGTGAACACGCGGCCCGGCTCGCGCGCCATCGTGGCGAGAAGCGAGAACTCCGTGGGCGTGAGCTCGATCGCCCGGCCCTTGACCGTCGCTCGCAATCGCGGCAGGTCGAGCACGAGATCGCCGACCTCGATCCTGTCGCGCGGCTCGGTCGACCGCTCCGAGCGGCGGAGGACCGCCCGAACGCGGGCGACCAGCTCGCGCGGGCTGAACGGCTTGGTGACGTAGTCGTCCGCACCGAGCTCAAGCCCGAGGAGCTTGTCCAGCTCGGTATCGCGCGCCGTCACGATAACGATCGGCGTCGGGCCCGCCGTGCGGATGGTGCGCAGGACCTCCAGGCCGTCGAGGCCGGGAAGGCCAAGGTCGAGGATTACGAGGTCCGGATGTCGCGTCCGGGCCGCGTGCACGGCCGATGGCCCGTCGCCGGCGGTCAGGACCGCGAAACCGGCGTGCTCCAGATAGTCGCGCGCCAGCTGCGCAATTTTTGGTTCGTCATCGACGACGAGCACGGTCTGCATTGGCGGTCACTCTAGTCGCGGAGGCGCCGAAGCGGCTGCCGTTGCCGGCAGCCGCCCCGATCGAACCCCTTGGAATGGCGGGGGCTCAGGTCGCCGTTGGCGTGCCGGATGCTGGGTCTGTGCCGCTCTCGGCCTCGTGCATGCGCCGGTGCATCTCCGCCATGCGGCGGTCGCGCTCCTCGCCCCACGACCCTGGGCCCCCGGACATCGGGCCCTGGCCCCAGCCGTAGCCGTGACGGTTGCCATGGCCCCAGCCCCGGCCGCCGAACAGCGCGCCGCGGATGAGCCCGAAGATCAGGAACAGGAACAGGAGCGGGAACAGGAGCCCGAGGAAGTTGAAGCCGTGGCCGCCGCCGTAGCCGGCAACCGGTACCGGCGCGCCGGCAGGGAAGCGCCCGGCATCGATCACGCCCTGCGCGACGCCGGACTGGTAGATCTCCGCCCCGATGCCGATGAGCACGCCGACGAAGACGAGGCTGAGGATGAAGGTGACGATCGCTCGTCCCATGGTGGTCCATCTCCTTGTGGTGAAAGGGTCGATGGACACAGCGTCGCCCCGGGTCGTGAAGCGAATGTGAAGGCCGGATGGAGATGTCGCGAACCGGGCGACCTGGAGGTTGGGCAACCGTGGAGAACTGAACTACCCCATTCGGCGCCGCGTGATCGAGCTCCCGGCTGGGCGACGGCGGGCCAAGGCGGTCCCGTGAGGCTGGATCCAGGAAGCTACGACCCCGCCAGCTTCCGCCTCTGCCGATGGCTTCGCCCGGAGCGACGCCGGCAACGGACGAGTACTTCGCGCGCCTCCCCACGCCAGTGGCGGACTCGGGCGCTGGAGCAGTCGGCAGACAGGAGCTTGGTTAACAATCTGCAGCGATCATTCGCCCTTGACGCGCCGAAGACATGCCGACATCAGTGATCCCTAGCCTGCGGCCATTGCCCGTCACCCTGCCCTGTCAGACTCGGCATTTGTCCCCAGTGGCGCGCTGTCGGCGCCCACTTGAATTGCGACCACGTCAAGTGGCGTTGTCCGGCCGGCGATGGCGATTTGTCGCACGTCGCGTGCGCTCCCCGCGGCCTGGGCCTCGTCCCACGCGCCGAGGCTCACGAGGAGCTCCCCAGGACCGGCCCGAGAGCCCAGGCGGGCGGCCACGTTCACCGTGTCGCCGAGCGCCGTGAAGTCGAGTCGATCATCGGAGCCAAGGGCGCCGGCGAAGGCTATGCCCGTGTGGACCCCCGCTCCGATCTGCAGGCCGGCCGACGTCAGGTCCCGCCTTTCAGCTTCGAGGAGCACCTCTCGGCCGGCATCGATCGCCCGAGCGGCGTGGTCGGACCCCGCAATCATCGGGATGAAGAGAGCCATGACGCCATCACCGAGAAACTTGTCGAGAATGCCGTTTGCGTGGTCGATCGCGCTCGCCGCGATCTGATAGAACCGGTGCAGCAGGTGGGTGTATTCGGCGGGCCCGGTCCGCTCGGCGAGGGCTGTAGAACCCCGCACATCCGCGAACAGGACACTTAATGGGGTCTCCGCGCCGCCGCGGTGCTTCCGAAGATCGCCGAAGCACCCGGAACAGATGAGCGGATTGGTCGTCGCCTGACCCCCCATCAGGAGCCGGGTCACGAACCTTCCCGGACCACTGAACGGCGCCGCACAGACCTTGCACCGCGGCGCCGACGGCACCCGACCCCACATTCGGCGGACTCGATTCAATGACGGGTCGGCTCCGGTCAGCATGGCTTGCCAGTGCGCCGTCGCCTCCTCGTCAGGCTCGCTGCGCTGTTGCGCCATCGCTCCTACCGCTTGCCAGAGTTGTCACGGCTCTGCACTGGCCGTGCTCGAGAGGAGACACCGCGGCAACCCGGATGTCAAGGTGCCTCGCCGGCGTCCTGAGAGGCATCGCTTCACCAGGGCGAACACTATGAACCCATCGTGCTCATGGCCGCTGCCGAAAACCGGTTTCGTTAACGCGCCCGACAGGTGTTGGGCGCGCGATTACAACCTACAGCATGCCGATCGAGGGCCGCGATGAGTGTATCGCCGCTGCAGGCGCGCGATCGGCATGAGAGATCAACGCGTGCGCGGATCTCGGTCGCGGCAAGCGACCCCGCGCCAGCTGGACGTCCTCGCGGCCTACGTCACGGCAGGCGGGTCGGTCCCGGACGCTGCCGCCTTGGTGGGCATTCGGCCGAGCACGGTCAAGCGCGACCTCGCCGACCTGCGGGTCTCACGACCGAGCAGCTGATCGACGCCGGACGAGCTGCTGAATGGCTTGTCGTGCCGGGCGTCGAGCCCAAGGAGGCCGCATCGCCGTCTTGACTATAGATTAACGGCACAAACGGCGATTCCGGTCGCTGGACAGGCCCCAAACCGGTCGCGTATAGATACCTCCGACAACGCGAATCCTGGCCAGGTTCCACCGGACATCGAGCAGAACCGCCGTTGCGGGGCGCGATCGCCGCGCAGCGGACCGGAGGTATCGGACGTGATCCGCACCGCGCCGGGCGATCGCTCGACTTTCTCGCCGTCCTGGGATCTGTGGCCTCTCTCGCCCCGCTAATCGACGGGCTCCTATACCTCCAGAACCATTCCCTCGCGGGCCCCACGGACGGTGCCTGTGCGCCGCGCTCGACCGGCGTTTTCGACCAGGTCGTCGATCTGGTCGTCCGTGTGGTCGGGATCGTGATGGATGAGGACGAGATCTCGTGCCTGGCTCAGGTCCGCGACCTGTAGCGCGTGGGAGATGCTGCTGTGGCCCCACCCCACCCGCTGGCGATACTCCTCGTCGGTGTATTGCCCGTCGTGCAGCAGAATGTCGACATCTCGCGCCAGCCCATAGCCCGATAGCCATTGCGGTGCACTGAGCGGGCCGCCGAGGGCGGGCTCGTGGTCGGGCACGTAGGCGATCGTCGCGCCGGCTTCCTCAATTCGATAGCCCACGGTCGGGCCCGGGTGAACCACACCCGCCGCGGTGATGTTGAAGCCGCCGACCGACCACGGGTCGGCGTGTACGTCATGCAGCTCGGGGTGCGAGGTGAGATCCCGGATCCGAACCGGGAAGAGTGGCGGCGACAGGTACCGAGTCAGCCGGGCTCGCAAATCCTGCGTCGTCGAGGGCGGCCCCCAGATATGGACCTCGCGCCCGGGTTCGAACAGCGGCCGGAAGAAGCCCAGGCCCTGGACGTGATCCATGTGCAGGTGGGTCAACAACACGTGGATTGGGCGACGGTCACCCGCCAGGGCCAAGCCAGCACGGCGTATGCCTGTCCCAGCGTCCAGTACGAGCACCGACCCGTCAGCGCCCTCGATCTGGACGCAGGGCGTGTTCCCTCCGTAGCGGATGGTCTCGGGACCGGCGCTGGCGAGCGACCCGCGGGAGCCCCAGACCGTGAGCCTCATTCGGGATGGGCCATATGGCCCTCCCACATCACGACCATCGTGCCAAGGACGTGGCCGCCCGCACTCTCGACCGGGATCGCCGTCGCTTCGATCGCCCGAAGAACTCCGTCGAGGCCGTGAAGGTAGAACTCGGCGTGCGCGGGGCGACGCTCACGCATCGCCAGCATCCCGGGCAGCTGCTCGACGGGCAGCGGCTGACCGTCGCTTCCGCGGGGCGCCAGCATCGCTGCCCGCTGCTCGAACGGCAGGGCGTCAATCTCGTCGAAGGCGCGCCCGAAGATCGCCTCAGCGGGCTCGTTATAGAAGAGCGTGTCGCCTCGGGCGTCGACGAGGAGAACCGGGACCGCGAGCCCGCTGGCGAGCTGCCGGGCGAGGATGAGCTCGACGGCGTGAGGCTGGTCCGGGTTCGACGCCCGCGGATCTGCCCGCCGCCGGATGTGCGCGCCGATGCCCTCTGGCATGCGTGGCATCGACATCGGCGCCGCCTCCCTGTGTGTGGCCGGCATCACATCCGGATGGGTCAGCCGAGCATAGCCTTGGATCGCCCGCGATCACGGGCAAGGACGACTCTATGCGCATTCCCGGATCGCGCCACCCGGCCACCTCGCGTTGGCCACGGCGGCGATGAGACGCGAGGAAGGTGGGTTGCCGGGCAGCGTGTAATCCGCGCCGCTACTGGAACGCCGATCCGTCGTACTCGCGAATCTCCACGAGCGCACAACGACCGCCGACCTCGACCGTGCGACGTGGACCTGGCCGGACGGCGACCAGGCAGCCGGCCGGCATGGCGTCCCAGGAGTCCTCGCGGGTCATTCTCTGCCCTGCTTACGCCCGGCCGAGGTCCTGGGAACAGTTGCAGGCTGACGATCTTGCCGGCGACGACTCCAACGTTCTCCACTCCGTCAGGCGTGACGCGACCGGATTGCATGCTCATAACAGGGGCCGTGACGCCTGGAATCGGACAGTAGCCTAGGGAGGACTTTGCTGGAGTCATGAGTGATCCGCCCCGGTTGCAGCGACATTCCAGGCCCGTCCGCACCCGTATCGGACCCGTCCGCACCCGTATCGGATGTGACGCTTGCGATTGCGTTGTGGACGTGCTCGCGAGCCGCTGGCCGAGATCAGCGTGGATCACGCCAGCTTACGAAACGATGACGGCGCTCGTGTCCAGGCGTGCCTACCCGCCCACGGCGTCCCATTCGACTGCCTAATGGCTGGAAATTACGGCCGCGCCGTCCTGGGCTCCTGATAGAGGCCCCCGGCGGCGCGATCTGACCAAACCCCAATACGGGATCGCCGTCGACGTGCGGAGCGGGGGCCATCTACATCGTAGCGCTCCATGCAAATCTCACGTCCCATCCCGCTGGTAACGCTACGGAACACGATCAGGTCATCGTGTCCGACCGACGACCTCGGCAACGCCGTCCCCGGGCTCAGACGCCTAGGGTCGTGGCAAGGTGCTCGGCGAGCATGATTGTGATCAGGTGCGGAAAGCCCGATGGGGCGTCCGGCATGATCGAGGCATCGATGACGCTGAGGCCATCGACGCCATGGACCCGGCCGAGAGGGTCCACCACGGCGCCACTCCCCGGTGTGGAGCCCATCGCGCAGGTGCCGACGACATGCGGAATCGAGTACGCGTTTTCGGCGATCCGCCGCCTGAGCTCCGCCGTGTCGGCGGGATCGGGCGGCGGCGGCGCCTTGGCGAGCCGCCGGATCTCGGGTCGGTTGGCGAGCGCGAGACCCTGGCGGTAGCCCTCCGCCAGTCGCTCCATGTCAGCAGATTCGGTCAGGCCCGGCAGGGTTATCCGCGGTGGGTCGGCGGGATCGGCCGACCGGAGCCGCACGCTGCCCCTCGACCTGGGCTTGAGGAGGATCGGATCGAGCGAGAACGCGCCATCCTCGCCCTCCGGATCGGTCGCCCAGAACATGAGGTCGGGCGCGCCGTCCCGTGGGGCCAATGAGCTTCGGAACGTCGCGATCGAATGCAGGACCGGGTCCTTCCTGCCGATGCCCGTCCAGCCGGACGAGAGGTCGACCCCCGCATGATCGGCGAGATTGGCCCCGACGCCGGGCAGGTCGACGCGGACCGGAATCCCGAGCGCTCGAAGGTCGTCCCCCGGTCCGATGCCCGACCGCATGAGGATGCTCGGGCTTCCATAGGTTCCGGATGACAGGACGACCCATGAAGCACCGATCTCGGTGCCATCGACGAGCTGGACGCCCGTCACCCGGCCGCTCGTCACGACGACGGTTGCGACCGGCGAGTCCGCCCGGATCGCGAGGTTCGAAGGCTGCCACCCCACCGGCAAGTAGGCATCGGCCGACGTCACCCGCTTCCCGGCGCGGGAGCTCATCGGCATGGGTCCGACACCGATCGCGCCAGGCTGGTTGTGGTCGTCGATGCTCGGGAAACCCAATGCCGCCAACGCGTCCAACGCGGCGCGATGGATCTCCGACCGCTCGAGTCCGGGATAGCGGGTGATCGGGATCGGGCCGTCGGACCCGTGCCATGGCCGGTCACCGTATTCCTTGTCGGCCTCCAGCCTCCGAAACGTCGGCAGGACATCCTCAAAGCTCCAGCCGGTGTTGCCGGCGGCCGCCCACGAGTCGAAATCGGCAGCCGCACCGCGCAGCGCGAACTGTGCCAGCCACGAAGTCCCGCCCACGAGCCGCCCGCGCCGCAGCTTGCGGGTCGCATCGGTGGCGTCTGGCTCTGATTCGAATCCCCACTCGGGCAGGGCGGGTCGCTGCCAGACCACGTGGCAGCACCGAACGGTCGCCCGATTCGGCGAGGCGCCGCGCCAGCACGCAACCGGCCGCTCCAGCGCCCACGATGATGATTTCGAACCCTTCGCGAATAGCTATCGCACGGCTCCCTGGAAGTAGCTCCGCAACCCTGCGCGTTGATCCTAAGGCAGCCGGAGGCCCAGCGATCGGCCGACATGGCCGAGCTCGAATTCACGGTCAAAGCCAATCCGGATTCTGCCAACCACCTGTTCCTTGGGGAGTGCCGAGGCTACGCCGCTTTAACCGCGGGACGTCTGAGCGATGCCCGATCACTGCTCGTAGGCTTGGCGGCCACCGACCCGGCCAATGCATCCGCTCTCCTGGGATGGAGCGCGCGATTGGCGCTATGGCTGGGCGATGCAGATGCCGCCGAGAAGGACATCGCGGGTTACTGGCTCGCGATGGCGCACGACGGCGCGGCCGCAGTGATCCACGCCGTGATCCTGGGTGGAGTGGCCGGCCTGCGCGGCGATCGACCCGTCGCAATCAACGCGTATAGAGACGCGGTTGGACGGTGGCGCGACCTCCGTCTCCCGATCGACGAGGCGCTCATGGCGTTGGACATGACTTACGTGCTCGGCCCCCGAGACCCAGCCGTCGCCGAGGCCGTCAGCCGCGCCAGGACAAACTTCATCGATCTTGCGAGCCGGCCCATTCCTCGAGCTGCTTGACGCGGCTACCACCCACGGGCCACACGGTGTGAATGGCGACCGGCGTCACCGCAGCGGCGCAGACGAAGGTCGCGCGTCCGCCTCGCCAGACGCGCTCCAAGCCAAGCGGACGAGTTAACCCGGGCCGTCACCCACTCAGCACGATGCGGACATCGTGCTGAGCGATCACTTGGCACCCGTCCCCGTTCGCAAGGAACTCCATGCGCCTGACGGGGCCGTCGCACCGAGGGATCGGCAGGTGACCTGAATGTGTACCTCGTTCGTCAATGCCGCGTCGAAGCGCGTCTGAGCGGTCCTCCAGCAAGCGTACGATGAGAGCACTCCGACTAGCGGCGCGCGTCCGAGGGTTGAGATCATGACGGTGCCTCAGTTCGGCATCTTCGCGCAGGGCACGATCGCGCATGCGTTCGTGGAGTTCGATCTGCGGCCCGACGTCGACATGGACCTCGTGGCCCAGTCGATGCAGGGTCTACACCAGCCGGCCGTGTCCGCGGGCGGCGTGAACCTCGTCGTCGCGTTCGGTAGCGACCTGTGGCGAGCGCTCGCGGCCGACGACGTTCCCGCCGGTCTCGGTCCGTTCCAGCCCGTCGCCGCGCTGGGCGGGCACCGCGCCCCCGCCAGCCAGCACGACCTGTGGCTGTGGATCAACGGCAGCTCGCGGGACGTGGTCTTCGAGCACGCGCGAGCTGCAGCGGCGGCCATCGACAACATTGCCCTGGTGGCGGCCGAGCAGGACGCCTTCGTCCATCGTGACAGCCGCGACCTGACCGGCTTCATCGACGGCACTGCGAACCCGCAGATGCTCGACGCGCCGACCGCCGCCCTCGTCCCCGACGGCCAGCCCGGCGCGGGCGGGAGCCACGTCCTGGCGATGCGCTGGATCCACAACCTCGCGGCGTTCGAGGCGTTGTCGGTCGCGGAGCAGGAGCGTGTCTTTGGACGAACGAAGCCGACCAGCATCGAGCTCGAGGGAGAGGCGATGCCGCCCACGGCCCACATCGCCCGCGTGGAGATCGAAGACGCCGATGGCGAGGAGCTGCCGATCTGGCGACGCAGTGTCCCCTACGGCACGCTCACCGAGCACGGTCTGTATTTCGTGGCCTTCTCCGCCGACCGGCCGCGATTTGACCGGATGCTGGCGCGCATGTTCGGGACCGACGGTGATGGCCAGCATGACCGCCTCATGGATTTCTCTCGCCCAGTCAGCGGCGCCTTCTACTTCGCGCCGTCGTTGACCCTGCTGGCGGATCTCTCGCGGTGACCTCCGCTCGGCAGATGCGGTGACGGCAGGGGACGCGCCAGAAACCCGGTACGCCGAGCGTGGCAACATTCACATCGCCTACCAGGTGATCGGCGACGGGCCGCTCGACCTGGTTCTCCTGTGGAGCTGGTTCAGCCACCTCGAGGGCCGATGGGAGATCCCGCCCTACGCCCACTTCCTGCGGCGGCTCGCCGGCTTCCGGCGCCTCATCTCGTTCGACAAGTACGGCATCGGCATGTCGGATCCTGTTCCGTCGACGCAGCTGCCGCCCCTCGAGGAATGGATGGATGACGTCCGGGCGGTGATGGATGCGGTCGGATCCGAGCGTGCGGCACTCCTGGGCCAGAGCGACGGCGGCCTGATGGCCGCCATGTTCGCGGCCAGCCATCCGGATCGCGTAGAGGCGTTGATCCTGGTCGACACGCTCGCGTCCAACGTCTGGGCGCCCGACAACAATTTTGGTGCGACACAGGCGCAGTTTGAAGAGGTAGCGAACGCGATCGAGACCAAGTGGGGCCGCCCGGACTTCACGGCCGCTATCGCGGCCGTGATCGACCCGGACGGTGCGTACGATACCGGGGGGCAGGAACTGTGGGACCGCTACCGCCGGCAGGCGGCAAGCCCGGCAACGGCCGCGGCGATGGGTCGCATGCTGTTCGAGCTCGACCTTCGCGATGTCCTGCCAACCGTTCGCGTGCCCACGCTCGTGCTTCGCACGGGGAGCCCGCTCGCGCCGCTCGAGAGCGGGCGCCAGTTGGCCGGCCTCATCCCGGGGGCCCAGTTCGTCGACCTGCCCGCGGCAGATAGCTACCGCTTCGCTGGTGCGGATCTGATCGCGGACGCGGTCCAGCAGTTCCTCAGCGGAACCAGCGAATCAGAGCCGGATGCCAGCCGCTTCCTGTCCACGGTCCTGCTGACGGACATCGTGGACTCTACAAAGCATGCCGCCGAGCTTGGTGATCAGCGCTGGACCCAGTTGCTGGACTCCCACGATGAATTCGCTCGGCGCCAGGTGAGCCGCTTCAACGGGACCGGGCTGGAGAGGACCGGCGACGGCGTCCTGGCGATCTTCGATGGTCCCGCGCGCGCCATCGCCTGCGCCGTGGCCATTCGCAGCGGCGTTCGTAGCCTGGGCCTGGAGATCCGCACTGGCATTCATACCGGCGAGATCGAGCGTCGCGGCGACAACATCGGAGGCATCGGCGTGCACATCGCGGCGCGGGTAGAGGCCGCGGCCCAACCAGGCGAGGTGCTCCTCTCCCGCACCGTCAAGGATCTCGTGGTCGGCTCAGGGTTCGCCTTTGTCAGCAGGGGCGCCCACGCCTTGAAGGGCGTGCCCGAGGAGTGGGAGCTCTTCGCCCTCGACGCGTAGGAGGGACCCGGGATCCGGGCTGCCCAGCGAGCGAACGCAGCAGCCCACCGTTGAACGTTTGGCCGAACCGGACGCTGTCGATGGGCGCTCGCGGTGTCCGCGTGCACGGACACGGGGTTAATCGCGGCCGCGGTCGCGACGGTCAGCCGGCGGCGGACTTGATGACGACGCCCTTGATTCGGTACTGGCTCGGGAGGCCGTCCGCCTCGGCTTCTGAGTAGCCCGGGCCGGCGATCGAGCCATCCGGCTCGAAGAACTCCGCGTAGCGGTCGCGATGGCGCGCGGCGTACTCGTACGCCGCGGCCACGCCCATCCGCCGCAGCTCGGGGTGGTCCTTGAGCATCCGCCCGAGCGTGTAGCCGCTGCTCCGAAGCTCGAGGATGTTCCGGACGGTGAGCCGCGTGCCGTAGCAGAACGGCTCGCCGTTCATCACGAGCGGGTCGGAGACGACCCACTTGATGGTCACCTCACGCGCCCTTGTAGATGAACGCGAGCAGGGAGTTGCGCTTGCGCGCGTCGCCGGCGAGCCGGCGGTGCCAGCGAAACACCTCGATCGCCGCGTCCATTGCCGCATCGATGGAGGGCTCGGAGCCGGGTTCGACAACGGCGTACGCCGCCCGACGAAGGCCCTCGCACAGGGTGACCACGTCGTCCATTGCGATCTTGCGCTTGCGGTAGCGAACGGCGACGAGGTCGGCAAAGGTGGCCATCGCCTTCGGGTCATCGCTCGCGACCGCGACGACCAAGCGATCCACGAACGCGTCGAGGTCCGCAAGGAGCGATGCGCGAGCGACCTCGTCGTGGCGATCGGCGAGGGTCGGGTCGACGTCCAGCGCGGCGGCGAGGGCGCGGGCACGGAGGCGAGCGCCGCCATTCCGGAGCGCGGCCGCGGCCGCGGTGTCGCCGGCCGAAAGGTCCGGGGGCGGCATGCCGAGGCTGGGGTGGCTCACGCGCCGGAGTCTACCGTGCGCCATGGGCCAACGCCGGTACGATGCTGCCATGGCAGGCAGCGAACCCGGCGATCGAGCGCCCGCGTCCAAGGCGCCGTCGACTGCGGCGGCGGGAGCTCCACCCGCTCGCCGGCTCGAGGCCCCGCCGGGAGCGAGATACGCAGAACCGGGTGGCGATCCCGCAACCAACGCGCGCGGTTCGGCGCTGACAGGTCCGCTGGTGCGCGCGCTCATCGTGGCGCTGGTCGGCGCCGCCGCCCTGCTCGTGGTCGGCGCGATTCTTGCCTTGACGGCCGGCCTGCTGTTCATCGCGGGTGGCACCGGCGCGGCCGTCGGGCTCGTCCTCGCGCGCGCCGCCGTGCCGCGCGATGGGGGCCGCCCGATCCGCCGACGGACGGTCACCTGGCTCGCCGTCGCGTTGTCCATCGGCGCCGTGGCGGTCGCCGTCGTCGCGACCTGGCTGGTTGCCCGCAACGAGGGCGGGACCCTGGCCCTCATCGATTACCTCCTCCAGACCTTCGGGCCGTTCGTGCCCGCCGAGGTGGTGCTCGCCGCGATCGCTGCCGCCTGGGGCGCGAATGCCGGTCCGGTCCAGGCCTGATGCCGGAGCGCGGGGATTCGGCGGTTCGGGACGACATCGCGTTCCGACGCCCCACCGAGGCGGACTACCCCGGCATGATCCAGGTCATCGATGACTGGTGGGGTGGCAGGAAGATGGACGTCCTCCTGCCGCGGCTGTGGCTCCAGCACTTCACCGGCACCTCCTGGCTCGCGGAGACCGGCGACGGTCGACTGGCGGGCTTCCTGATCGGATTCCACTCACCCGACCAGGGGGAGGTCGCCTATTGCCGGCTCGTCGCGACGAATCCGAACCTCCGGCAGCGTGGGCTGGGGCGGGCGATGTACGAGCGCTTCTTCGACGACGCGCGCCGCGCGGGCCGCCACGAGATTCGAGCCATCACCTGGCCCGGGAATCGCGCCTCGATCGACTTCCATCGCGCGCTCGGATTCGAGGTTGAAGCGGGGCCAGGGAGCCAGAATCTGTATGGAACGCCGGCGCAGGCCGGGTACGATTTCGACCGCGAGGATCGGGCTCTCCTGGTCCGTAGGATTTGAGAGTCGGTCAAAGAGTCCTGGACGGGCCATCCCGGGTCTCGCCCACGAAGGGCATGCCGTGCCGCGTGAGCGCATCGACGCTCATCCGGAGCACGGCGGTCTTCGCTGTGGCCACCTCGCGCACATACCCGGCCTCCTCGTCGGCGGTCATCGCGCGGCCACGGATGCTGGCGCCCGGCCGGCCCACCGAAAGCCAGGCGAGGTGGTAGCGATCCATCGAGCCCCAGGCACGCGACAGGAGATCGTCGGTCAGCTGGAGCCAGACCTTCAGGGCGCCGTGGCTCGGGTTCGCCGTGAGCCGCTCGCCTTCGCCGATGAGCTGGCGGGTGTCGCGGACGAGGTCGTCCCGAGTCACTTTGGGGTTCCGCCCGGCCGGTTGATGAATGCCTCCCGCGCCGCGCGGGCGCGCCCCGTCCACGGACCGGGCAGCCCGCTCCCGATCGGCGCGCCGTCGAACCTCGTGACCGGCAGGATGCCGGCGACGCTGGAGCACAGGAACGCCTCGTCGGCGCCGGCGAGGTCGCTGGGCTGGAGCGACGCCTCCACCGGCGTGAGACCCGCCGCTCGCCCCCAGCTCAGGATCCAGGACCGCGTCGTGCCCGGCAGGATCGCGCTATCGAGCGACGGCGTCGCGAGCTCGGTCGCGGATGCAGGGGCGTGCGCCGTCGCCGGCCCCGTCGTCGAACCTGTCGCCGAACCCGTCCTCCGAACGAGGAAGATGTTCGCGCTTGTCCCTTCGGAGATGCGGCCGTCGATGGTCAGGAAGAGCGCGTCGTCCGCACTGGCGCGGCGCGCCTCGAGGCGCGCATAGACGTAATCGGCGCGGCTCGTGGTCTTCAGCGAGGCGAGCGGGCTCGCCGGATCGCGCCGAATGGAGCTCGAAACCAGGTGCAACCCCTGCTCCAGGTGCCCGGCGGGCGCAGGCGCGACCGGCCACGCCTGGATCACGATCGTCGCCTCGCTGGCTCCCACGGGCAGCAGGCCGCGGGCCGTGACGACACCGCGGCTGACCGTGATGCGCACGGACGCGTCCCCGTCAGGCCCGTCGAGGCCGTCGGCGGCCAGCAGCTCGGCCACGCCTCGGGTGAGATCCGCACCGACCGACGGCGGAAGCGCGATGTCCAGGCCGGTCGCGGAGCGCTGGAGGCGTGCGAGGTGTTCCTCGAGCTCCGTGGGGTTCCCCGCGCGGGCGCGCAGCGTCTCGAACACGCCGTCGCCGAGCTGGAAACCGCGGTCGAATGCGGACAGATGGCGGCCGTCGGCGGGCTCGATCGCGCCATCGATCCAGACGTGGCGGCCAGCAAGATCGCTCACGCCACCTCCCGCGCGCCGATCGCGCCGAGCGGCCCGCTCGCCTTCGCGACCGTCTCGTCCCATTCCTCTGCCGGGTCGCTGCGCCAGGTGATGCCGCCGCCGACGTGGAGCGTCAGGCGCTCGCCATCGGCGACGAAGGTGCGGATCAGGATGCTGGTGCCCATCGCGCCATCCGGCCCAAACCAGCCGGCGATTCCTGTGTACGGCCCGCGTCGCACGGGCTCCAGGCGCTCCAGCAGCTCCATCGCCCGGATCTTCGGCGCGCCGGTGATGGATCCCCCTGGGAATGACGAGCTCATGAGGTCGAACGCGTCCCGGCCGGCCGAGAGCCGCCCGGTCACCGTACTCACGAGGTGCTGGACGGCCGCGGTCCGCTCCAGGCGGCACAGGCGCGGGACGCGGACGGAGCCGGGGCGGCAGACGCGCCCGAGGTCGTTGCGCAGGACGTCCACGATCATCACGTTCTCCGCTCGGTCCTTCGCCGAGGCGAGCAGCTCGCGCGCCAGCCGTCGGTCGTCGTCGCGGTCGCGGCCTCGCGGGCGCGTGCCCTTGATCGGGTTCGTCTCGACCCTGCCGTCGGCGGTGACGGACAGGAACGGCTCCGGCGAGGCGGAGACGATGGCTCGCGCGGCACCTGTCAACGGGTTCGGGCCGAGGTCGACATACGCCGCGAAGAGTGCGGGATCGCCGGTCCGGAGCCGGCGATAGAGGGGCCACGGGTCGCCGCGGAACGGGGCTGCGAGCCGGCGGGTCAGATTCGCCTGGTAGATCTCACCGTCGGCGATGGACTGGCGAATCGAGCCGACGCCCGCTTCGTAGGCGGCACGGTCCAGCCCCGATCGCAGCTCGATCCCGGCACCGCCCGAATCGCGCTCCCGTGGCTGCCTCGGCCGCGGCCGGGTGTTCACTCCCGCGCCCGACGTCCCGATGCGCTCGCGAACCTCGGCGAGCCGTCGATCCAACCGGCCGATACGCTCGTCGACTGCGCGGCCACCGATCCACGCCCGGCCATCCTGGCGATCCCACGCGATGACCCAGTCGTGCAGCGCGAGCCGCATCGACGGCAGCTCCTGATCCGCGATGGCGATCGATGGCAGCCGCTCGAACCGCCGCCCGAGGTCATAGCCGAGGAAGCCTGCGAGGCCGCCGAGGAACGGCGGCAGACCTGGTCCCGAGACCACGTCCGAGGTGAGGCGGCCGAGGAGCCGCCGGGCGCTCGCAAACACGTCTGCACCCTCCGATGGGGTGTCGAGCACCGCGACGGGGTCGGCCGTGAGGTAGCTCCAGCGCGCGTTCCGCCCTGGCCGGGCGCTCTCGAAGAGCGCGAGGCCGGGCAGGTCGCCCAAGCGCTCTGCCACGTCCATCGGCGCGAGCGTCGCAAGCTCGGGAAGCTCAGCCAGCCGCACGCCGGGAGCGAGGGCCAGTTGATTGCGGATCTCCGGTCTTTGCATCGCGGCGATCATATCGAGGCGCCCAACCTTGCCCTGGCCTGGCCCTTGCCACGAGATACTACGAACCCGTAGTATCTGGCGATGAACCACCGCATCACCGTCGCCGCTCGCTCGGCGTCCTCGCTCCTCGCCCTGGTCGCCATTGTCGCCGCCGCGTGTGCTCCGACCCCGTCGTCGTCACTGAGCCCGACAACCGCTGCGGCGTCCTCCTCGCCGGCTCCCACGACGGGCGCGGTCGCCACCAACCAGCCGAGCCTGTCGGACAAGGACGCCTGGCGAGCCGATCTGGCCATGCTCGTTCCAGGCATGGCCGCGATTCACCCGGACCTCACCCACGGCGTCAGCCGCGCGGATCTTGATTCGGCGGTGGCGGCGCTCTCGTCCACCGTCGACACGGCGACGGACGACCAGCTCATGGTCGGCGTGCTGCGCATCGTCGCAATGGTCAGCGCCGCTGGTTGCGACTCGCACACCGGGGCATTCATCTGGGGCACCGGCACGTACCCGGTCGAGAGCATGCCGTTGCGCCTCTGGCTGTTCGAGGATGAGGTCGTGGTGGTCGATGCCCTCCCGCCGTACGAAACCCTCGTCGGCTCGCGGATCGACTCGATCGAAGGCCAACCGATCGCTGACGTGCTGGCCGCGATCGACCCGATCGTGCCGCGGGACAACGCCCAGACCGTTCGTCTCCTCATGCCCCGCTTCCTCTTGATTCCGCAGGTCCTTCGCGGGCTCAGTTTGGCCAACGACGGCGCGATCGCCCTTGGCCTGACAGCGACAGACGAGGCGACATCAACGGTCGACGTCGAGCCGATCCCGATGGCCGACTACAACGCCTGGGCGGGGCCGTATGGCCTCCACCTGCCAGGCAACCCGAACGTCCCCTACCTCTCGCGCATCGATGACGCGCTGTGGTGGGAGCGCCTGGCCGACGGCACGCTGTTCGTCCAGAACAACCGCACGGACCGCCTGCCCGCGACCGTCTTCACCGATCTCACGGCGGCGCTGCACGCACCGGATGTCGCTCGGGTCGTGGTTGACCTTCGCCACAACTACGGCGGCGAACTCAGCGCGGTCGACGAGATCGAGGCGCCGTTCAAGGATCCCGCCGTGAACCAGCCCGACCGGCTGTTCGTCCTTACCGGGCGCAACACCTTCTCCGGCGGCAGCCTCCTCGTCGCCCGCCTGCAGCGGGACACGAAGGCGCAGATCGTGGGTGAGCCGATGGGCGGCTGCCCGACGATCTGGAGCGACCCGACAGAGCTCGCCCTGCCCTTCTCGGGCATTGTCGTGAACGTGGCCGACGACGTTGCGGTCGGCGTGGATCCGAAGGACCCTCGCTTCACGATCGAGGCCGACGTGGCGACGGTTCTCACCCGCGAGGATTGGGCGGCCGGTCGAGACCCCGCTCTGAGCCTGATCGTCGCCAGCGCGCCGTGACCGACAGCGAGGCCGGGTCCCTTGGGACTTCGCTCCTGTTCGACGTCTTCGCGCTGAACCAGGCGGTTGGCAGGATGCTCGCCGAGGCGATGCGCGACGGGCCGCTCACCTCGGCCGAGTACGCGGTTTACAGCGCCGTCTTCGAGCTGGAGTCGGCGACCCCCACGCAGCTGGCGGCGCGCCTCGGGATGCGCCTCACCACGTTCATGGACCAGCTCCGGCTGCTGGAGGGCCGCGGGCATGCACGACGGACCGAACATCCGACCGACGGTCGTTCGTACCGGGTCGTGCTGACCGCGACCGGCCTGGACGCACACCGCGGAGCGAACCGGCTGTTCGAGCGCGCGAACGCGGCATTCGTCGCGAATCTCTCGGGCGGAGAAGCAGACGCGAAGTCGGCGCTGCTCGGCGTCCGCACGGCCGCGGAATCCGTCGTGACAGGACCTGCGGACGCTAGCCCTCGCCGGCTCGCCGGTCCCGCCGGCTGAACTCGAGCAGGGCCTCGCGGCATGTGGCGGCGAGCCGCTGGGCCTGGCGGACGATCCACGGGTCAACCCGGCTGGAGTCCTCGATCGTGACGGTCGCCCGACCATCGGTCTCGTCCAGGACGATCCCGGTCGCGTTCCGATAGTCCGCCATCCAGTTGGCCTGCAGCTGGAGCAACGCGTCTGCGACCACCCGTTCATCGAAAAGCCAGTCGAGATGCGTCGCGTTCAGGCGGTCGACCACGGCCGAGAGGAGGATGGGACGGCCGCGGTTCAGGCGCGCGATGAGGTCGACCACCCGCAGCGTCGCGAAGGGATCGCCCGATTCGGCGATGACCGGGGGCGCGAGATCGGGCGCCGGCATGCCCGGGGGCGGCGCTCGAAGATCGCCAAGCTGCGACACGGCCGGGAGCCTACCATCCGCCCTGATGGGCAGGCGAACGATGGGTCTCGGCGCGGTCTTGATGCTCGTTGCGGCGTGCGGCGGCGGCACCACGCCGTCGATTCATGGCCCCGATTCGACCCCCGGGCGGCAGGCCGCGACGATCGCGGCGCCGACGGGCACGCCCGTCCCGACCGAGCTCCCAAATCGTTTCGATGGGAATGTCACGCTTGCCGACGGTCGTTCGCTCAAGGCCCGCTGCCTGGGCGAGGGGACACCGACGATCCTGCTCGAGGTTGGCGGCGGCGGTGACATGAGCGAGTGGCAGCCCCAGTTCGTCAACCAGCTTGCCGCGACCACGACAACCTGCCGGTACAGCCGCGCGGGCGGCACCGGGAGCTCGCCGCTGGACCACCCGCCGACCATGGCCGGAGTGACGTCCGACGCATTCGAGCTGCTGGACTCCGTCAGGGCGAACGCAGGCGTCGAGGGCCCGTACTTCTTCGTGGGCTGGTCCCTCGGTGGGTCAGTCGCGCTCGGTGAGGCGCTCACGCGTCCAGACCAGACCGTCGGCATCGCGATCCTGGACACGGACTTTCCGCTCGACTTCCTCCCGTTCTGCGCTGCGCAGGGCCGCACGAAGGAGGACTGCCAGGCCGAGTTCGACGGCGACATCGACGCGAGGCTGATGGAGTCGGAGATCGCGAGGGCGGTGCATCCACTCGACATCCCCGCAATCCTCATCAGCGCGATGGACTACCCGGATTGCGAGGACACGCCCGGTGCCACGCTCTCCGCCTCGATCTCCGGCGTGACCATCGTCGCCGGAGACTGCGCGAGCCTCGCCGCCGCGATCGCAGACAAGCAGTTCGCCGACTGGCCCGCCGCGTTGCCGCGGATCATCCAGACGCGGGTAGACGCCGACCATGACAGGCTGCTGCTTGCTGAGGGGCGCCAGATCGCCGAGCTGATCCTGGCGCTGATCGCCGGGGCCTCATAAACCCCTACAGCATCTCCCCGTGGGCCGACGCGGTCGGCTCGCCCTCGCGCGGTCGCGGCTCCTCGCCTGCGCCGTACACGGGACGCAACCCGTTGCGGACCTCCTCGGGCGCGAGGTCGCTGGCTTCGACGATTCCGGCGTTGGTATCCGTCGCCGCGCGCTCGACCGGATCGAGCAGGTCCGTGCCGTTGCCGCCCTCGAGCATCTCGAGCCGTCGCGACGACTTGCCCTCGATCGCGCCGACCCCGAACGGAACCCACTTTGACGGGTCCTGGAGGCGGTGTGCCTCGGTGTTCCCGCGGGCGTGGATGTCTTCGAAGCCCTTCGGCTCGATCCACATCCGCTCGCCCTCGAGCAGGCCGAGGATCCCGGACTGGCCGGGCTCCGGCCGCTCGTGCTGGCAATATCGACACGTCGCCTGGTCGTGGCGCTGGTAGGTCTCCGGCTCCTCGTAGGTCGTGATGTAGCCCTCGTAGTTGCGGAGCACCACCTTGTGATCGGAGTACGAGATCAGGTAGTTGGGCATGACCGGGATCTTCCCGCCGCCCCCCGGAGCATCGATCACGAACGTGGGAACCGCGTAGCCAGAGGTGTGGCCGCGCAGGCCCTCCATGATTTCGAGGCCCTTGCCGACCGGTGTCCGGAAGTGGCCGGAGCCCTCCACTAGATCGCACTGATACAGGTAATACGGTCGGATGCGGTTCTCAACGAGCTGATGAACGAGCGCGCGCTGGATGTGGACGCAGTCATTCACGCCGGCGAGCAGCACGCTCTGGTTGCCGACCGGCAGCCCCGCCTTCGTGAGCTTATCGACGGCGCGGCTGACCTCCGGGGTGATCTCGTTCGGATGGTTGAAGTGGAGGTTGATCCACAGCGGGTGGTACTTCTCCAGCATCGCGCATAGCTCGTCGTCGATCCGCTGGGGGAGGAACACTGGCACGCGCGAGCCGATCCGGATGATCTCGATGTGCGGGATCTCGCGGAGCCCGCGCAGGATCTTCTCGAACAGCTTGGGCGCGAGGGTCAGGCCGTCGCCGCCGGAGATCAGCACGTCGCGGACCTGAGGTGTGCGGCGCAGGTACTCCAGCTGCGCCTCGTGGTCGCGGCTGTTGAAGTTCTGGGTCGGGTCACCCACGATCCGGGACCGCGTGCAGTACCGGCAGTAGCTGGCGCACTGCGTCGTGACGAGCATCAGCACGCGGTCCGGGTAGCGATGGACCAGGCCCGGGACCGGCGAGTGGCGGTCCTCGGCGAGGGAGTCCTCCATCATCGCCGTGAACGCCTGGTGCTCCCGGCCGAGGGGGATGACCTGCCTCCGGATCGGATCGTTCGGGTCGTCGGGGTCGATCAGGCTCGCGAAGTAGGGCGTGATGTCCACGCGGAACTTGTCATCGGCCGTCAGGCCCTCGCGCTCCTCGTCGGTGAGGTTGAGGACCGCCGCGACCTCCTCCAGGGAGTTGATCCGGTTGCTGAGCTGCCAGCGCCAGTCGTCCCACTTCTCGTCCGGCACGTCCTGCCAGATCGGCGCACGCCGGCTTCGGGCAGGCCGGCCATCGGCCCCCAGAGCCAACGCGGGGTCGCGGCGGTTCACGAACGGCGTATTGGCGGCAGCCGTCAGTGCGTTCTGATGGGCGACGGCCGCCTCGATCTCCTGGGCATCCACGCGGTCTCGATCTCCGAAGCAGGGCAATCCGTGGTCAGTGCATAAAGTCTATGCACTCTGCAAGTCGGCGGATCATAGCGCGAGGGTCCCGCGCGGGTCCAGCCGATCGGCTGCGGCACGCTCGCCCCTCGTATCATCCGCTCCATGCCTGAATCAGCAGTCAACGACCTTCCCGGCGATGAACTGCCGGAGCACGTCCGTGCGAACCGCGAGGCGTGGGATCGGTATGCGCACGAGTACGTGGAGCCGGGCCGGCGGAGCTGGGGCAGCGACGAGGTCACGTGGGGCATCTGGGGTATCCCGGAAGCGGATGTCCACCTCCTGCCCGAGGACGTCCGTGGGCACGATGTCGTGGAGCTCGGCTGCGGCACGGGGTACGTCTCGGCCTGGTTGGCTCGCCGCGGCGCACGGCCGGTCGGGATCGACAACTCGCCGGAACAGCTCGAATCCGCTCGGCGGCTCCAGACCGAGTTCAAGCTGGAGTTCCCGCTCCACCTCGGCAACGCCGAGGCTTCGCCCTTCGCCGACGCCAGCTTCGATGGCGCAATCAGCGAGTACGGCGCGGCGCTCTGGGCGGATCCCTACGCCTGGATCCCGGAGGCCAGCCGAATCCTCAAGCCCGGTGGCTGGCTGATGTTCCTGACCAACTCGCCGCTCGTCATCCTGACCAGCCCGGACCTCGAGGCGGACGGCCCGGCCGGGACGACGCTCCTGCGGCCGTATTTCGGGATGCATCGGACCGTGTGGCCGGACGACACATCAGTGGAGTTCCACCTTCCCCACGGGAAATGGATCGACCTTCTTCATGAGAGCGGCTTCGAGGTGGAGCGACTCGTGGAGCTTCAGCCCGCCGACGACGCGACGACCCGCTACACGCAGATCGCTTCGATCGAATGGGCTCGGAAGTGGCCTTCCGAGGAGGCGTGGTTCGCGCGCAAGCGCAGCTGAAACCAGGCCGCCTAGTCCCCGATCACGCTCCACAGGAAGCCCATGGAGATGAACACGCCGCTGAACAGCGCGATCAGCCCCAGGCCGCCGTACGGGGAGCTGGAGCCCTGGTGCGGGACGAGCTGGAGCCCGACGCCGAAGACCACCGCCCAGCCGATGAACAGCAGGGTGAAGAAGATCTTGCCGTTCGGGCCGGTGATCCGCTTGACCCAGCGCGAGCGGCCGTCGGAGGACATCGCCGACTTCACGAAGATGAACACGAACGCCAGCGCCACGCCCGCGGAAATGAACAGGGCAGGCAGATTGTTCGGGAAGTTCTCGAACCAGAGGGTGAAGATCGTCACGCTGTGACCTCGTCGCGCCGCACGACCACCTGAGCGTGGGAAATGCTAGCAGAGGGCTAGCATGGTTGAGCCGATGCAACCACCACCGCGCCGAGCCGTGTCTGCGCGCCGACGGGGCGTTCGGTGAACCGATTCGAGCGCCTCGGGCGATGGTGCGCCCGGCATCGCTGGCCCGTCGTGATCGCCTGGGCGGCGCTCATCGTGCTGTCGGTCCCGTTCGCCCTCCAGGCACCCGGCGCCCTGAGCGCCGGCGGATTCATCCGCGATGACCTGGAGTCGGCACAGGCCAAGTCGCTCCTGGAGACCGAGGTCAGCGTGGCCCAGGCCGCGGTCGTCGTCGTCTTCCACTCCGATTTGCTCCGCGCGGGCCAGCCCGCCTTCGAGCTGGCGGCTGCGGCCGCGATCGCCGACGTGCCGCGCGCGGCGTACGTGCGGATGGTCCTGTCGCACGCGTTTTCGACGCGGCAGGTCTCGGCCGATGGCCACACGGCGTACGACATCGTGCTGCTCGACCTCTCCGCGGACGATTCGCCACGTGCGCTGCCGGGCCTCCGCGCCGCGCTCCTTGACGTCCCCGGGTTGGAAGTCGGGCTGTCCGGCGGGCCCGCCTTCTACGGCGACGTGCAGGCCGTCTCCGAGGCGGACCTTCGACGCAGCGAGCTGATCTCGCTCCCCCTTGCCGCGATTGCCCTGCTCCTGGTCTTCGGGTCCGTGGTCGCTTCAGCGGTGCCGCTGATCGTCGGCGGGTCGGCGGTCGTCATCGCGCTCGCGGCGATCTTCTTCGCGGCGGGCCTCACGCCGATGAGCATCTTTGTGCTGAACCTCGCGACGCTCCTCGGCCTGGGCCTCGGGGTGGACTACTCGCTCCTCATCACAAGTCGTTTCCGCGAGGAGCTGTCTGCGCGGGGCTGGCAGAGGGACGGGGTGGAGGATGCCGTCGGCGCGACTGCGGGCACGGCCGGCCGTGCTGTCTTCTTCTCCGGGCTGACCGTGCTCTTCGGGCTGCTCGGCCTCGTGCTGTTCGGATTCATGATCCTGCGCTCGGTGGGCATCGCCGGCGCGGTCGTGGTGGCACTCGCCGTCGCCGCCGCGATGACCCTCCTGCCCGCGGTGCTCGCAATCGTGGGCGTGAACCTGGAACGGCTGCGGGTCCGCCGGGTCACCCAGCGACCGACTGAAGACGGCGCCTGGTCGCGGCTCGCGTGGTGGGTGATGCACCGTCCGATCGCGGTCCTGGTGCCCACGCTCGCGCTCCTGCTGCTGCTCGGAACGCCGTTCCTGCATGTCCGGTTCAACGCCCCGGACGCGCGGATCCTCCCGGAGAACGCGCCGTCGCGCGACGCGTTCGACCGGCTGACCGCGGAGTTCGGGCCCGGGCCGTTCGCACCGATCGTGCTCGCGATCCGGACCACCGGGCCCGCCACGGACTTCGACAACCTGGCGACGCTGTACGAGTACTCGCGGCGGCTCGCCACGGACCCCCGGATCGATCGGGTCGACAGCCTTGTCGACGTCGATCCGCGCATCACGCTCGGGCAGTACGAACTGTTGTATCGGGCGACCGGTGGCCCGCCGGATCGGTATATCGGTGCCATCCTCGGCGCGTCCACGCGCGGTGACCTGACCGGGTTCACGATCTACACGCCATACGGCCCGAACGAGGCGGTGGCGCGCGAGCTTGTCCGCGACCTGCGCGCCGATACCGGACCACTCGCCGGGCCCCTCGGCACCACGGTCCTCGTGGGCGGTGGAGCGGCGGACGTCGAGGACGTCGTGACGGGAATCGCCGCGGAGTTCCCGCGCACCGCGATCTTCATCCTCGTCACGACCTACCTCGTGCTGCTGCTCCTCCTGCGCTCCGTGCTGTTGCCGCTGAAGGCCCTGGCGATGAATACGCTGTCGATCGGGGCCTCGTTCGGGGCGCTGGTCTGGATCTTCCAGGACGGCAACCTGTCGATGCTGTTCGGGACACGCCCGCTCGGCTTCGTCGAGACGACGCAGCCGGTGATTCTCTTCTGCGTCCTCTTCGGGCTGTCCATGGACTACGAGGTCTTCCTGCTGACGCGCATGCGCGAAAGCTGGCAGGCGACCCACGACAACCCGACCGCGGTCGCGCACGGGCTCGAGCGGAGCGGGCGGATCGTCACCTCGGCGGCGCTGATCGTGATCGTCGTCGCGGGCTCGTTCGCATTCGCTGACATCGTGCTGATCAAGGCGCTCGGCGTGGGCATCGCGATCGCGGTCGCACTGGACGCGACGATCGTCAGGGCGCTGCTGGTGCCGGCGACGATGCGCCTGCTCGGTCGCTGGAACTGGTGGCTGCCGGGGTTCCTCGAGCGCCGCCTGCCGGTGATCG
>JBDSZH010000048.1:0-8329 GCA_039925225.1 Candidatus Limnocylindrales bacterium
CCCGAGTGCGCGCCCGTTACCGGCGCATCCGAGGTCACGTGCAACCGCCTTTGGACGGCTCCACTCGCCGCGATGTTCCTTTCGGGCGGCCTGTCCCTCCGCGCGCCGCGGGGTCGCACCGGCCGATTGGCGGGCACTGGTCTGGTCATCGTGACGCTGGGCTTCGGGCTGATGGCCGCCGGAAATGGCGGCGAATACTGGCTCGCAAGCCATCTGCCCCACGAAGGCCCGGACGGCTGGGTTCGCGGCCTGCTGTGGATGACGGTCCTTCTTGGCTGGCTCGCCGTGCTGATCGGCTCGACGGCGCTCGGGGGTGGCGTCCTTCGGAGCAGGACGGCCCCGGTCTGGCTGGGCATCGTCCTCGCGGCGGCATTCCCATTGACCATTGCCCTCGCCCAGATCGCCCTTCCGGCACTGCCCGTCGGGATCGTGGGGATCGCCGTCGGAACGCTCGCACGGTCAATCGGCGCCAGCGACGCATCGACCCGGCCGGCCGAGTCGGCGGCACCGGCCTGACTGCCGAACGGGAGCCCGCACGAACACGATGAATCGCGACGCGCAACTGCTGTTCCTGGCCCGGGCCGTACGGATGTTCGGCTACGGGGCACTCGGGGTCATCCTCGTTCTGTACCTCGCGGCCGCCGGCCTCGACGCCGGCGCGATCGGGCTGTTGCTCACCCTCACGCTTGTCGGCGACACGGTCATCAGCCTCCTCCTGACTACGCACGCCGACCGCATCGGACGGCGGCGGACGCTCGTCGTCGGGGCCGTCCTGATGGCCGGCGCCGGTGTGGTCTTTGCCGGCAGTACCGCTTTCGTGGTTCTGCTCGTCGCGGCCACGCTGGGAGTGCTGAGCCCATCGGGGAGTGAGGTCGGACCCTTCCTGCCCATCGAGCAGGCGTCACTGACGGAGGTCACGCCGGCGCAGCGCCGGACCGGCATCTACGCCTGGTACAACCTCGTCGGCTCGATCGCGACGGCGACCGGGGCACTCGTGGCCGGCCTGACGGTCAGCGCGCTGCTCGCCTCCGGCTGGACGGACCTTGACGCGTATCGAGCGGTGCTCGTCGGCTATGCCGTGGCGGGTCTCGCCATCGTGCCGATCGTCCGCATGGTGTCGCGATCGGTCGAGGTTCCGCCGGTCGACACGTCGATCGCCCGCCGGTTCGGGCTGCACAAGTCGAAGGGCATCGTCGGGCGGCTGGCGGCGCTCTTCGCGCTCGATGCCTTCGGCGGCGGGTTGATCATGCAGAGCCTGCTCGCGTTCTGGTTCCACGAGCGGTACGGCGTCTCCGAGGCGGCCCTGGGCGCGATCTTCTTCGGCGCGAACATCCTCGCGGCGGTGTCCGCTCTGGCCGCGGCGCGAATCGCCGCCCGGTTCGGGCTGATCAACACGATGGTCTTCACGCACCTGCCGTCGAACGTGCTGCTGATGGTGGTGCCCTTGATGCCCACCGTGGAGCTCGCCATCCTCGTGCTCCTGGCGCGGTTCAGCATCAGCCAGATGGACGTCCCGACCCGCCAGAGCTACACGATGGCCGTGGTCGACCCGGATGAGCGGTCGGCCGCAGCCGGGGTCACGGGCATCGCGCGAACGACGGGGGCGGCGCTCTCACCACTCATCGCGGCGCCGCTCTTCGCCGTGCCGGGTCTCGCTTCGCTGCCGTTCTTCATCGCCGGCGGGCTGAAGATCGCCTACGACCTCGCGCTCTGGCGAGCCTTCAGGAGCCGCCCCGCGCCCGAGGATCCGCCCGGCGGCCCGCCAGCCAAGCGAACCTAGGCGGCGGGCTTCGGGCGACGATGCCGGCCGGGCATGCCGAGGCGCCACCAGATGAAGAGCGCGATGAGGAGGACCACCAGCACGGCGATTGCGAGGTCGTAGGGCTGGAGCATCTCGCGGATCTGGACCCAGTTGCCGCCGAGCTGGACGCCCGCCCAGACGAGCAGGATGGACCAGGGGATCGCGCCGAGCGTGGAGTAGACGATGAACTTGCCGAGGGGCATCCGGGCGACGCCTGCCGGGAACGAGATGAACGTGCGCACGATGGGCATGAGCCGGCTGAAGAACGCGGTTGCGGGTCCGTACTTCTGGAAGAACCGGTCGGCGAGCTCCAGCTCGTGCGGGCGGATGAGCAGGTACTTGCCCCAGCGCTCGAGGAACGGCCGGCCGCCCCACGCGCCGATGGCGTAGCCCACGACCGAGCCGACCGTGTTGCCGAGCGTCGCGACTGTGACCACGATCCAGAAATCCCAGCGCAGGCCGGTGAGCGGCTCGAGCTGTGACGGGTCGGAGACGAGGAAACCGGCGTAGGGCAGGACGAGCTCCGAGGGCAACGGCACCATGGCGGATTCGATGGCCATCGCGAGCCCGACGCCCACGTACCCCACGGCGCCGTACAGGGTGTTGAGGAATGGGATGACGATCTGGTCGATGATGGCGAGCATCAGGGGAAGATAGCCGACTATCCTCCCCCCGTGACCGCCAAGCGCGTCGTCCTCACCGGCGCCGACCTCAGCGTCGACGACGTCGAGGCGGTTGCGCGCCACGGCGCGGAAGTCGTGCTCGATGCCGCGGCCAGCACGCGGATGGAGCGCTCGCGAGCGGTCGTCGATGCGCTGGTCGACGAAGGCGCCGTCGTCTACGGGCTGACCACCGGGTTCGGTGCGCTCGCTGACCGGTCGATCGGGCGGGCGGACGTCGAACGGCTCCAGGAGAACCTGCTCGTCAGCCATGCCGCGGGCGTGGGCGAGCCACTCCCGCAGGAGATCGTCCGGGCGATGCTCCTCTTGCGGGCCAACACGCTCGCCCTGGGCTTCTCCGGCGCGCGGCCCCTCGTTGCCGAGCGCCTGCTCGACTTCCTGCGCCTCGGGATTCACCCCGTCGTGCCGTCCCAGGGCTCGGTGGGCGCCTCGGGAGACCTCGCGCCGCTCGCGCACCTTGCGCTGCCACTCATCGGGCGCGGGCGGGTGGAGATGGGCGGGAAGGTCCTGGCGGCGCAGGACGCGCTGGGCGAAGCCGGGCTCGAACCGCTCGTTCTCGGTGCGAAGGAGGGGCTCGCGATCCTGAACGGCACACAGCTGATGTCCGCGCTGGGCGCGCTCGTCGCGGTGGATGCCGCCCGACTCGCCGCCACGGCCAGCGTGGCGGCGGCAATGTCCGTGGAGGCGCTAGTGGGGACGGATGTTGCGTTTTCCGCGGCGCTCCAGGCCGCGCGTCCCCATCCCGGCCAGATCGCCGTCGCCGGCGAGCTGCGCTGGCTCCTGCGCGACAGCGCGCTCCAGCGGTCCCACCACGCGTCCGCGCACAAGGTCCAGGACCCGTATTCGCTGCGCTGCGTGCCCCAGGTCCACGGCGCGGTCCGCGACGCCCTCGGCTACCTCGGCGGCGTGCTCGCGATCGAGATGAACGCGGCGACGGATAACCCGCTGATCTTCCCCGACGGCGGCGCGGCGGACGCCGCTGCCCGAGCGACCGGTGGCGGCCGCGTCATCTCCGGCGGCAACTTCCACGGCGAGCCGATCGCCCTTGCCCTCGACTTCGCGAAGATCGCGATCGCCGAGCTCGGCTCGATCAGCGAGCGCCGGACCGCGCTCCTCCTCGACGAGAACCTCAACGGCGGGCTGCCCGCATTCCTCGGCTCCGCCTCCGGGCTGGAGACCGGCTACATGATCCTGCAGTACACCGCAGCGGCCCTCGCGTCGGAGAACAAGGGCCTCGCGCACCCAGCAGCAGTCGACTCGATCCCGACGAGCGCGAACCAGGAGGATCACGTCTCCATGGGCCCGATCGCCGGGCGCCAGGCGCGGTCCATCGTGGAGAGCGTCGAGCAGATCCTGGCCATCGAGCTGCTGTGTGCTGCCCGCGCGCTGGATTTGCGCCTCGTGCTGCTCCCGGGGACGGCCGCAGGTGCAGGCGTCGCCGCCGCCCACGCCGCCATCCGCGAGGTCGTCCCGCCGTGGGACGGCGATCGCGAGCCCAGACCTGACATCGAAGCCATGACGACGCTGGTCAAGGGCGGAACGCTCGCCGCGCTGGCGACGCCCCGCGCCTGACCTTGCGGCTCGGTACGCTTGAGCGTACAGTACAACGATATGAAGACGGTACCGATCACCGAGTTCCGGCAGCGCGCCGCAGAGATCATCAACGACGTCCGAACCGGAGAACCCACCATCGTGCTACAGCGTTCGCAGAAGGTCGCCTACCTCGTTGGTCCGGAATCGTACGAACGCGATCAGGCCGAGTTGTCCGCCCTGCGGCGCGGGCTGTTCCTTGCCGAGGTCCGCGAGAGCCAGGCCGAGTATCGAGCGGGCGGATTCCAGGGTTTCGACTCCGTCGACGAGCTGATCGCGGAGCTCGATCGCTGAGTTGAGACTGGAGTCATCGAGTCGATTCCTCCGGAAGGCCCGAAAGCTGAAGGAGCCTAGAGCAAGCATGCTGCGGGCGGTACTCCGACGGCTTGTCGCAGATCCGCGGGATCCCGTGCTCGGGACGCATCGGCTCAAGGGCGTTCTCGCCGACTTCTGGGCCTGCACCGTCGACGATGACCTTCGCCTCCTCTTCCTCTGGGAAGGCGACACGCTGATGCTGTTCGACCTCGGCACACACGACCAGGTCAACTGATGCCCGCGATCCAGATCCGCGACGTCACGGATGAAGCCGGGTTCGGGCGGATCCCGTTGTGCGTCGATCCCGGCTTCGACCACAGGACGTGCGACTACTGGGAGGACGACCGACGCGGTTCGAAGGCCGCGCGCCTGTCCTGGCTTGAGCCTGCCGCCGCACCCGCCCCCGAGCCGGCGCGAACGAACAACCCGTTCGCCCCGGCCGATCGTGGGCCACAGTTCAACCCATTCGACCCGAGGGCCGCGACGCGACCGGCCGGCAATCCGTTCGACCCCGCAGGCGACGACGAAGAGCCGGCGGACAACCCGTTCGCGCCGCGTCGGGAGCGAGGACCGACACTCCCCTCGGATGCGCCTCGAAAGCTCCAGCTGCTTGCGCGCGGCAAGGCCGTGTTCGGGAGCTACGCGAAGGTGCTGGAAGCCGATGGCGAGGCCGCGGTCTGGTGCCAGTTCGGCCCGCTTTCGGCATACCCGCGCGCACAGCGCGTGCGCGACCTCTACCCGAAGCTGCCCAGCGCGCCCCTGCCCGCGGTCATCACCTGCATCGCCACCACGCCGGCCGCGCGATCCCGCGGGCTGGCGAAGCAGCTCGTGCTCGCGGTCGTGGAGGACCTGGCGTCACGGGGCTTCTCGGCGGTCGAGGCCTATCCAGAGCCGCAGGCTCGCCCGGATTCCACGAGCGGCGCGACCCCCGCGTTCTGGCGCGCCTGCGGCTTCGACCTGGCGATCGATGACGATCGTTTCCCCGTCGTCCGGAGGGAGCTGTGAATCTCGCTTCCGTGCCGATCGCGCGGGCGCTGGCGGCCATCATCCTGGCACTGGCGTTCCTGGCGGCCTGCACGGGCAACATTGGCTCGAGCCAGACCCCGGGGCCGCTCGTCACCGGACCCGGCGCCACCGCGACGATCCAGCCTCCGACGAGCTTCGGGCCGCCGCCCAGCCCAACGGCGCCGGACGACACCAGCCCGATCGTCCTCGACGCAGCCCTCCTCGGCTATCTGCCTGAATCGGTCGACGGAATTGCCGTCACCGAGGACATCGACGAGGCTGCCGCGGCGTTGACCGACCCCGCGCTTCCGCGTATCGCGTCGGCCGTCGCTGCGGCAGTCGCCGTCGATGCCGGCAATGGCAACCTCGTCTATGCGTGGATCGTGCGGCTGCGACAGGGTGTCTTCACGGACGGCGACTACCGCCAGTGGCGAGATTCGTACGACGAGGGTGCGTGCGCCTCGGGTGGGGGCGTGGTGGGTCGCGCTGAGGCGACCATCGGGGGCCGCCAGGCCTTCGTCACGAGCTGCGTGTCCGGCCTGCACACGTACCACGTCTGGCTGAATGACCAGGACATCCTGATCTCGGCGTCATCCATCGGCGCGGGTCGCTTCGGCGAGAAGTTGCTGGACGGCCTGCGGGTGCCCGCGTGACCGAGGTCCGCAGATGAACCCGCCACTGCCGGGCGCCCGGCCCGTCCGCGCACCGCGTGGCACGGAGATGACGTGTCGCGGCTGGCAGCAGGAAGCGGCGCTCCGGATGCTGATGAACAACCTCGATCCGGAGGTCGCCGAGAACCCGGACGCCCTCGTCGTGTACGGCGGCACGGGGCGAGCAGCCCGGAGCTGGGCGGCCTTCGATGCCATCGTCCGCGAGCTCCGTGCCCTCGCCGACGACGAGACACTGCTCATCCAGTCCGGCAAGCCCGTCGGCGTCCTGCGCACGAACGAATGGGCGCCGCGAGTCCTGATCGCGAACTCCAACCTCGTCGGGAAATGGGCGAACTGGGAGCACTTCCGCGAGCTCGAGAAGGCCGGGCTGATGATGTACGGCCAGATGACCGCGGGGTCGTGGATCTACATCGGCACCCAGGGCATCCTCCAGGGCACATACGAGACGTTCGCGGAGCTGGCGCGCCAGCACTTCGGCGGGACGCTCCGCGGGCGGGTCGTGCTCACAGCCGGGCTCGGCGGCATGGGCGGCGCCCAGCCGCTGGCGGTGACGATGAACGACGGCGTCTGCCTCGCGATCGAGGTTGATCCGACCAGAGCGGCGCGCCGGCACGAGATCGGCTACGTGGACCGCCTGACCGCCGACCCCAACCAGGCGCTCTCGATGGCGCGCGAGGCCGCCGCCGCAGGGACACCGCTGTCGATCGCGCTCGTTGGCAACGCGGCGGAGATCGAGCCCGCCTGGGTGAAGAACGGCGAGCCGTTCGACGTCGTGACGGATCAGACCTCCGCACACGATTCGCTGGTGGGGTACGTTCCCGCCGAGATCTCTCTGGACGACGCCGCGCTCCTGCGCGAGCACCAGCCCGAGGACTACGTCCGCCGCGCGACAGCTTCGATGGCGGACCACGTCCGCGCGCTGCTCGCGTTCCAGCGCGCCGGCTCTATCGTCTTCGACTACGGCAACAACCTGCGGGCGCAGGCGAAGGACGCCGGGGTCGCGGACGCGTACGACTACCCCGGTTTCGTCCCGGCGTTCATTCGCCCGCAGTTCTGCGAGGGCCGAGGGCCGTTCCGCTGGGCGGCGCTCTCGGGCGATCCGGCGGACATCCTGCGCACGGACCGCGCCATCCTGGAGCTCTTTCCGGACGACGCCGGGCTCCGCCGATGGATCGAGATGGCCGAGGCGCAGGTCCCGTTCCAGGGCCTGCCGGCGCGCATCTGCTGGCTCGGCTACGGCGAGCGGGCGAGGGCCGGGCTGGCGTTCAACGAGCTGGTTCGAACGGGTGAGGTTGGCGCGCCGATCGTCATCGGGCGGGACCACCTGGACTCGGGTTCCGTCGCGTCACCCAACCGCGAGACGGAGGCGATGGTCGATGGCTCTGACGCGGTGGCCGACTGGCCTCTCCTCAATGCGCTGGTGAACACGGCCGCCGGGGCAACGTGGGTGTCAATACATCACGGGGGCGGGGTGGGCATTGGCTACAGCCAGCACGCGGGCATGGTCGTCGTGGCGGATGGCACGGAGCTCGCCGCGCGCAAGCTGGAGCGCGTGCTAACGACGGACCCCGCCATGGGCGTACTGCGCCACGTCGATGCCGGCTACGAGCACGCGATCGAGATCGCGCGAGAACGGGGCGTCCACATCCCGATGCTGGACGGCTAGGCGCCGGACGCCGCGGACCGAGCCGGATCGGCGAGGGGCGCTTCAATCCGCTCGGGGTCGCGGACGCCGGGCACGAAGAGCAGCCCGAACATGAACACGGATCCGAGGAGCCCGGCGACGATGAGGGTGGTATCCGGGCCGAGCACCCCCGACACCGGACCGGTCAGCGCGTAGGAGAGCGGCACGAGGCCGATCGACATGAGCCAGTCGAGGCTCGAAACCCTGCCGAGGAGCTCGCGCGGTACGAGCTGCTGAAGCATCGTCGTCCAGATGACCTGGCCGAGCATGAAGCTGGCCTGGAGCACGAAGCTGATGACCAGCGCCTGCCAGAGCGTGGTCATCAGGCCGTAGGTCGCGGTGAAGCCCACGCCGAAAGCCCAGGAGATGTACATCACGGTGACCCGCCGGCGGGGTAGTCCGAGAACGCCGATCAGCACCGACATGACCAGCGACCCGATGCCCCCGAACGCGAAAATCAGGCCCAGGCTCTCCGGCCCGAGGAGCAGCTTGTTCTTGATGACGAACGGGACGAGAACCTCGATCGGCCCGACGAAGATGAGCAGCGAGAACATCGCAGAGAGCAACGTCGCCCAGATCCAGG
>JBDSZH010000049.1:0-5855 GCA_039925225.1 Candidatus Limnocylindrales bacterium
TACTCCACGATCTCGCCATCCTCGACAACGGCGTTCGAGTGCACGACCTCGACGGTCTTGATGTTGCGCACGGTGCGCGAGGCGGTCGCGACGGCCTGGCGGGCCGCGTCGCTCCACGATTTCGGGCTCGTCCCGACCATCTCCCGAACGATGATCACGCCCATCTCGATCTCCTTCGCCTGGCTGTGTTCCGTCCGGGCAGTCTAGGCGCGAGAGTTCCTTCGTCTCGTCGGGAGTTGCGGGTGCCGGAACGCACCGGGTGGGCCCAGCGCCACACCACGGGGCGACCCCGTCGCTCCGGAGCCCTTGACGCCCGATCGTATCCTTCGGCGCGATAGGTTCCGGATCGGGGAGCGGAACGGGATCGTGCGACCCTCATCGGAGGCTGAACGCGGTGTACGAAGACCAGACGCTCGCCTGCCGCGACTGCGGCGACGGCTTCATCTTCTCCGGCGGGGAGCAGCGCTTCTTCGCCGAGAAGGGCCTGCAGAACATTCCGCAGCGCTGCGCGACCTGCCGGGCGAACGCGAAACGCGTTCGCATGGGCGGTCCGCGCGAATACCACGCCGCGATCTGCAACTCCTGCGGAGACCAGGCGATGGTGCCCTTCGCCCCGCGCACCGATCGGCCGGTCTACTGCAGCACCTGCTTCGACAAGGTCCGCGCCGGCCAGATCGAGGCGGCAGCCGCTCCCGCGGTCAGCTGATCTGAGGCTCGTTCGGCGCCCGGGTCAGGCGCCGGCTTCGGCGTAGCGCTGGCCGGCGTAAGACTGGAAGCGAGTCTGGCTCTTGCGGAACCACAGCTGGATATCGCCGGTGGGACCGTTGCGGTGCTTGGCGAGCTTCACGTTGATGACCTCGCCATCGAGATCCGCCTCCTCCCCGACCTTTTCCTTCTCGCGGTAAAGGAACACGACGAGGTCCGCGTCCTGCTCGATGGCGCCTGATTCGCGCAGGTCCGAGAGTCTCGGTTCCTTGGACTCGCGCATCTCCGGCTGGCGCGAGAGCTGGGAGAGGGCGATGACCGGCACGGACAGCTCGCGTGCGAGGGCCTTGAGGCCGCGCGAGATCTCGCTGACCTCCTGGACGCGGTTGGAATCGCGGTTGATCGTCGTCGCCTGCATCAGCTGGAGGTAGTCCACGATCACGAGGTCCAGTCCGGATTCCGCCTGGAGCCGACGTGCCTTGGTGCGCAGCTCCATCGAGGTGATGTTCGGCGTGTCATCGATGTACAGGGACGCCTCCGAGAGGTCGTTCATCGCCGGCGCGATCCGAGCGAAGTCCAGCTCTTCGAGGAAGCCGGAGCGGAGGCGCTGCGAGTCGATGTTGGCGACGCTGGAGAGGAGCCGGAGCACGAGTTGCTCCTTGCTCATCTCCAGGCTGAAGAGGCCGACGGTCTTCTTCTCGCGGACGGCGGCGTACTCGGCGACGTTGAGTGCGAAGCTCGTCTTGCCGACCGATGGCCGCGCCGCGACGATGATCAGGTCGCTCTTCTGGAAACCGGTGGTCAGCTGGTCCATGTCCGGGAAGCCCGAGGAGATGCCGCTCAGTTCGCCTCGGTGGGCATGGAGGTAATCCAACCGGTCGTAGGCGGAATGCAGCAGCTCCTTGAGCTGGCTGAAGCCGGTAGTGATGCGGCGGTTGGATACCGTGAACAGCTCCGACTCGGCGCGATCGATGGCCTCCTGGATCTCCGCAGGGTCCTCATACCCGATGCCCGCGATCTTGCCGGCCGCGCCGATCAGGTTTCGGAGGACAGCCTTGCGCTCGACGATCCGCGCGTACTGGACCGCGTGGACCGCCGTCGGGGTCATGTTCGAGAGCGTGGACAAGTACGAGCGGCCGCCGATCTGCTCGAGGTCCTCCGCGCGCTCCAGTGACTCTGCAACCGTGACCAGGTCTACCGGCTCGCGGCGCTCGAAGAGCTCCAGCATCGCCTTGTAGATGTTGCCGTGCGCCTGCCGGTAGAAGTCCTCCGGGCGCAGGAATTCCGCGATCTCGATGATCGTCTCGCGGTCGATCAGGATCGCGCCGAGGACCGATTGCTCGGCCTCGAGACTATGCGGCGGTAGTCGGTCGATCAACGTGGCCCCACTCTGGCAGCTGGCGGTGACAACTGACTGTCACGGCCGGACTGCGAGAGCGGTAGTGGCTTATCCACTGCTACTGCATCGGCCCCCCGAATCCCCGTGGACCGGCGGTCAGAGACTGTGGACGCGGTGTGGAGGCGCCGCATTGACGACCGCGACCGTGCAAGCGGAAACCATTTCAGGTCGCGTGGCGTCACGGGGCCATGAATACAAAGACGCCGCTCCTCGCGCTCGCCCTCGTCGTTCTTGTCGGGTGCCAGTCGGCTCCGTCACCCACGGCCACCCCCGCGCCGACGCCGGGAGCCACCCCTGGCCCGCCCGCGCCATCGGGCGCAACCGGCCTCGTGGCGGACCTCGTGACCGGCGGTGCCAACGCGAAGCTCGGCAGCTTCTTCCTGAGCGAGCCGATCGGGGGCACCGGCGTATCCGTCTGCGTCGGTGCCGAGACCGTGCAGGTGTACGAGTTCATCGACCACGAGGCCGCCCTCGCTGCCTCGGTCAAGATTGACCGCGACGATCCTTCGCATGTGGGCAATGGGATCGTCGAGTGGAACGGTGCACCGCGATTCTGGCTTCGCGACAGGGTTATCGTCCTCTACCTGGGCAAGGCTGAGGCAACCGATGCCGCACTCCGCGCGCTCCTCGGGCAGCCATTTGCCGAAAGCCGCGAGCCAGGGCTCGGGCTGTTGCCGACCCCGCCGTGCGTGTAGCGATCGCTCGAGCTCGCTGCCTATCGCGATGGGTACCCCGGCATGTTGCCGAGTCACACGTGACTAATCCAGGCGGCGAATGACCCCGATGAGCTTGCCCTGGATGCGCACGTCGTCGTAGAACTGAGGCGGGTACGCCGCGTTCGCGGGCTGGAGGCGGACCTTGTCCCGCTCCTTGAAGAAGCGCTTGAGCGTGACGCCGTTGTCGTCCACCTGGGCGACCACGATGTCCCCGTTACGGGCCGTGGTCTGCGGGCGGATGAGTACGAAGTCGCCGTCCGCGATGTGCTCCTCGATCATCGAGTCCCCGCGAACGCGCAGCACGTACGCGTCTCCGCTGGGCGCGAGCAGATCCGGGACGGCCATCGTCTCCGAAGCGTCCTGGTAGGCCTCGATCGGGCCGCCGGCCGCGATCTCGCCGACGACAACCAGCACATGGGCTTCCGCCGTGACGGACTGGGGAACGAGCTCTGAGGTGAGGCCCATCTCCATCGCCGCGGTGGGCGTCAGCCGAATCGCGCGGGACTGCGCAGCTCCCCGCTCAAGGAAACCATCGCGCTCCAGCATCTGCAGGTGATGGTGAACGGCGGAGGTGGAGCTGAGTCCAACCGCCAGCGCGATCTCACGGACGGACGGGGGGTAGCCCCGCGACCGGAGGGTTGCAGCGATGTAGTGCAGGATCTTCAGCTTCCGGTCTGCGTCGTGTCGCGTCACTCGTGACTCCCGTGGGACGATGGCTGCGAGCATCATACCGAACGGGTGTTCGATGTCAAGGCACGTCGCGGAAGGCGACGATCACGAAGCGCTCCCGGCAGGTCTCCACGGCGTGGGCGTCGTCTGCCCGCTCGCTGGTCCAGTCTTCCGGGTAGACGTAGCGGCACGTCACCGCGGCCGGATCGTCGAGATGACCACGCACAATCAGCCACCGAGGCGGCCCTGTCAGCTCCAGCCCCGACTCCGGGTTGATGGACCAGACAAACCAAGCACACGCTCGACCACCGGTCGTCACGCAGGTGCCGTCCGGACCGACCGGCCCCGTCTCATAGATGACGGACAGCCCGCCGAACCAGTGCAGCCACCTGGGCTCAATGCCCGGGGGCTCGAAACCGATTGCGGGCGGCACATCGAGCCAGCCCCGAATCTCGACGTCGGTACCGATGGAGCAGCTCGGATCCGCTTCGATGAACTGCGCGACCGTCATCGGTGAATTCGTGGGACACGTTCCGACCGGGACTGGGGTCGGCGTCGGACGCGGTGACGCGATCGACGTCGACGCGCTCACCGGCACGCCCGTGCTGACACCGGGCGACGATGTCGGTCCGGCAGAGCAGGAGGCGAGGATGAGCGATACGGCAATCACGATCCTGAACTGAAGCAACGGTCCCTCCGCCCATGTGACGCGTCGAGTGGACAGATGCTACGTTTCGCCCCTGGCTGAGATCAACCATGCCGCTGCTAGACTCGACGGCCCGGTCGGACGGCCGGTCAGCGTTGCGAGATCAGCAGGAGGCCGACGGGCGATGGCTCGCGGACCGGAAATTACGAAGCGATCGCAGGACACAGCGCCGGATGACCGCGCCAACCGCGGCCGCGCGCCTGGCCTGCGGCGAATGATCGCTGCGGCCGCGTTCATGCCGATGGCTGGTCGCACGCCGTTGTATGCGCGCCTGCTGTGGTCGCTCGTGCAGGACGACCGCACGCCCACGTCCCGGAAGGTGCTCCTCGCGGGCGCGCTTGGCTACGTCGCGCTCGGGCGAGACTTCGTGCCGGACTTCGTGCCGATCCTGGGCCAGCTCGACGACCTCGTCGTTGTCGCTCTTGCAACCGAGCTGTTCCTCGACGGGCTCGATGATCTGATGCTCGCCGAGAAGCTTGCCGAAGCCGGCATTCCGCGGGCCGCTTACGATGAGGACGTCGCTCGCGTGCGACGACTGATCCCAGGGCCCATCCGCCGAGCTGCGCGCCGAATCCCGGGCGCAATCCGGTTCGTCGCGGAGGCCGTCGGTCAGTCGAACGTCCAGCCGCAGGTGCGGCGCTGGATCAACCGCGAAGGCGCGCCTGCGTGACGCACCCGGCAGCCCTGCCGGCAGTTGGAGGTACTCCGATCTCGTGAAGGTCATCCTGACGAAGGACGTGGACAAGCTCGGCAAGTCCGGCGAGATGAAGTCCGTTGCTGACGGCTTCGCCACCAACTTCCTGATCCCCCGAAGTCTCGCCGTGCCCGCCGCCGGCGGCGCCTACCGCGCCTGGCAGCACGACATCGCCTCGCGCGAGGACAAGCGCCAGCGCGAGCGCGCCGACGCAGAGATCGCGGCGACGCGCATCGGCTCCACGACCCTCACCCTCGGCGTGAAGGTCGGTGAGGGCGGCAAGCTCTACGGATCCATTGGCACCAAGGAGATCGCTGAGGCCCTCGCCCGGCGCGGGATCGTCGTGGACCGCCACAAGATCGAGCTCGAGGAGCCGCTCAAGTCGCTGGGCACTTATAAGGTCGCGATCAAGGTCCTGGCCGGACTCGCCCCCGAAGTCACGGTGGTCGTGGAGCCCAAGGGCTAGTCCGCGGCCGAATCAGGGCGAGAGCGGCGGGCGGCGGGCGCGGCTGTCGCTCGTTTTCCACCTCAGGTCGCGTTGGGCGACCTCTTCTCGTCTCGGGCCCCCTGCTTTCCGTCGCGGGTCGCGCACAACGACTCATGGCAAGAGGTAGCGCCCCGGTGCCGACGCGCGGTCGGCCAGGGCGACTTGTGGGGGAAGGTGCACCCCGGGGCCTATTGCATCCGCGGCCCGCGTGCACCCAGGCCCGCCGGCAGGCGAGGCGCAGGCGGCCTGCAGCCAGTGGGTATGCGCCAGTTGAGTTGGCACGCCGGAGGCGGACAATGCCGCCGTGACCACGCGAGGCGCCACGCCGCGGACGATCCTGCACGTGGACCTGGACGCGTTCTTCGCGTCCGTGGAGCAGCGTGATCATCCGGAGCTGCGCGGCAAGCCGGTCGCGGTGGGGCTCGGCGGGGCGAACGACCGCGGCGTCGTGAGCGCGGCGTCGTACGAGGCTCGCAAAT
>JBDSZH010000050.1:0-52445 GCA_039925225.1 Candidatus Limnocylindrales bacterium
CTGGATCGACCGAATCCTTGGTCGCAGCTGACGCAGGCTACCCTTCCGGCCATGCGCATCCTGGTCACCGGCGGCGCCGGCTATGTCGGCTCCGTTTCAGTCGAGCATCTCATCGATTCCGGGCATGAGGTCGTCGTGCTGGACAACGGTGTGTCGGACAACCCGGCGGCGGATCTGGTCGGTTCCGCGATCGTCCGCGGGAGCTACGGCGACCGACCGCTGGTGAGGGACCTTCTGGCAACCCACGGCATCGACGCGGTCCTGCATACGGCGGCGCGCTCGCTCGTGGGCGAATCCATGCGTGAGCCCGCGCTGTACTACGGCGAGAACGTGGCCGGCGGGATCGCGCTCCTCGACGCGATGCGCGACGCGGGCGTCGTCCGGCTCGTGATCTCCTCGACCGCGTCCGTGTACGGCGAGCCGGAATCGAGCCCCGTGCGCGAGGATGCCCCGCTCCGTCCGATCAACGTCTACGGCGAGACGAAGCGCTCCTTCGAGGCCGCGGCGGGCTGGTACGGGCGGGCGTATGGCCTGCGCGCCGCTGCGCTGCGCTATTTCAACGTCGCAGGTGCGAGCGAGCGCAACGGCGAGGTACACGACCCGGAGACGCACCTGATCCCGAACATCATCAAGGCCGTTCGCGGAGGTGCACCGCTGAACGTGTGGGGCGACGACTACCCGACCCCTGATGGCACGCCGATCCGCGACTACCTGCACGTCCGTGATCTCGCCGCGGCCCATCGGCTCGCGCTCGAGGCGACCGCACCCGGCGACCAGCGGACCGACGCGATGCTGACCTGCAACCTGGGCAGCGGCCGCGGCTTCAGCGTGCGCGAGGTCATTGCGGCCGCCGAGCGCGTGATCGGGCGGCCGATCCCACGGATCGAGGGCCCACGCCGCGCAGGCGACCCGCCGCAACTCGTCGCCGCAATCGAGCGCGCGCGCGACGTGCTGGGCTGGGCGCCGGAACGCTCGACCCTGGACGAGATGATCGGCTCCGCCTGGGCCCTCCGCGCCTGATCCCCGCGTCCAATCGCCCGCCCAGCGGGCGAACCGGCGAAGGAGCGGCCCTTTTGCACCCACGCGGCACATTCCGCTGCGGTTTTGGGCCCACCCAAGTTGGAGAACAGCGGAGATCGGGCGTCGTTGCGGATCGCGGGGATCGGTTGGGCCGATTTGCTGATCCTTCTTCGTCGTAGCGCCCGCTGAGCGGGTCCAGGCGGGCCGGCGGGACACCCGGACGTCGAGCGCGAGCCGGAGCCCGAGCCGGAACCGGAGCCCGAGCCGGATTCGGCGTGGGAGCCAAGCTTCGTTAGAAGCGCGCCTCGCTCGGCATATCCGCGGCGGGCATGAGGTGCTCCGGCGGCGAACGAACGCCGCCTTCGTCCCCCGACTCGACCGTGTGATCGGGAACGCCACGAAGCAGTGCCATCCCGATCAGCATCAGGATGAGGAAGCTCAGGATTCCGACCTGGTACGCGCCGTCGCCCCAGCCCGCGTTGAGCAGGACCGACACGATTGTCCCGTACAGGATCGGGCCAGTCACGGCGCTGAATTTGCCCGCGAGGCCGTACAGCCCGAAGAACTCGCCGATCTTGTCGGCCGGTGACAGTCGGAGCATCAACACCCGGTCCGAGGTCCAGACGCCGCCAAGCCCGGAGCCGAGCAGCACGCCGGCGATGAGGAAGGTCGGCTTCGAGAGGACCGAGCCCGCGATGATCAGGCCGACGGCCCAGCTCGCGAGGACGATCATCAGGGTTCGCTTAGGTCCGATCCGTTCCACGAGCACGCCCCAGCCGAAGCTCGCGAAAACCGCGGCCACGGTGAGCAGCAGGAGCACGATGTTTGCCTCGCCGCGGGTGAAGCCGATCGCCTCAGTCATGAACACCGTCATGATCACGATCACCGTGTTGACGGGGTCGGTGTAGAAGAAACGAGCCACGAGAAACCGCAGCATCCCCGGGACCTTGCGCGCGTCGGCGATCGTGGTCCGGAGCTGGCCCCACGATGCCAGCGCGTCGCCGACCCGGAAGCGATAGCCGCTCGCGGCAGGTTCGCGCACGATCAGGAAGATCGGGATCGCGAACAGGGCGAAAAGCACCGCGGCCATCAAGAAGGTCAACGGCGTCGCGCCGCTGTCGGTGATCAGGATCAGGAGCGCGATGAGGATGGTGCCGAGGTAGCCCACCGCCACCCCGATCCCGGAGACGCGCCCGCGACTGGTGGGCTTCGAAACCACGGGCAACGTGGCGTCGTAGTAGATCAGCGCCGCCTGATAGGAGAAGTTCGCGAGCGTGAACAGCAGGAGGCCGATGATCGTCAGCCCGGACGCACCAGCCGGCAGCAGCCCGATTGCTGCCGTCGCGACGACGCATTGGGCCGTGAAGAACAGCAGGTACGGCAGGCGCCGGCCCCCGCGATCGGACATGGCTCCGAGCACCGGCGAGACCAGCGCGTTGAGTCCCACGGACGCGGCGTTCGCGATCCCGAACCAGAACTGACCATCCGCGGGCCCGAGTCGGTCGACGACCCACAGGCCCATCGCGTACGAAACGATGGCGTAGCTGTAGATCGTGTTCGCGAAGTCGTACAGCGCCCAGGCCACGGGAACGCCGGCGCGGCCGGACGGCGTTAACCCGGCGAGACGCTCGATGAGGCGCAGTCCGCGCCCTGAGCCGGTAACCGCGGCGGTGCTCGTCACTGGCAACCCTCCGCGCCGATGATAAGCGGGCCGATGGGCGCGAATCGGGCTGCGGCGCGCATCGGTGGTACGGTGAGCCGGTGCCTCAGCCTGTGCTGACGCCGGCCATCCGAGAAGCGATCGCCCGCCTGGAGCGGGCGGACATCATGGTCGGCATCCCGAGCTTCAAGAACGCGACGACCATCGGCTATGTCGTGCGCGCGGCTCAGGCTGGCCTCGTCCAGTACTTCCCGGATCTGCGACCCGTCGTGGTCAACTCGGACGCCGGCTCGCCGGACGGCACGCAAAGGGTTGTCGTCGACACCGAGCCGCCGGACTACGTCGAGCGGATCCTGCTCGTCCGCCCGACCAACAAGCTGGCCCGCGTCTCGCTGACCTACCCGGAGATCGACGGTACCGGCGGCAAGGGTGCCGCGCTCCGCACGATCTTCGAGATCGCCGCGGCGCTGGAGGTCCAGGCGCTGGTCGTCGTGGACTCGGACCTGCGGAGCATCGGGCCCGAGTGGATCGAGCTCCTCGCCGGCCCGATCCTGAAGGGCGGCTATGACTACGTCGCGCCGCTGTACGCGCGCCACAAGCACGACGGCACGATCACGAACAACGTCACGTACCCGCTCACGCGCGCGCTGTACGGATTGCGCATCCGGCAGCCCATCGGCGGCGACTTCGGGGTGTCCGGCGACCTCGTCCGGCATTACCTCGAGGCGGGCTACTGGACGTCCGAGGTCTCAAAGTTCGGGATCGACGTGTGGATGACCACGCACGCCCTCACCGGCGGCTTCGCGATCTGCCAGGCGCGACTCGGCGCAAAGGTCCACGACCCCAAGGACCCCGGCGCAGATCTGGGCCCGATGTTCCGCCAGGTCGTGACCACGATCCTGCGAATGGCCGTGGCGAACGCCGATCGCTGGCGCCAGGTCAAGGGCAGCCACGACGTCCCGGCCTACGGCTTCGAACGGCTCGCAGACCCCCCGCCGCTCGACGTGAACGTGCTCAGGCTGTTGTCCGAGTTCAACGAGGCGGCGCTGACGATGAGCACCACCTGGAGCGAAATGCTGCCCGATGACACTGCGGCGGCCGTGCAGGGTCTCGCCGACGAGGCGGGGACCGCGGCGGACGCCGTCCGTACCGCGCTGGACCTGGGTGCGCCCGGCCAGGAACGAGCCGCTACCGCCGCGATGGCAGACGCCGCCGCGGGCTTCGGATTCCCGGATGCCGTCTGGGCCCGCGTGGTCTTCGATCTCGTGATTGCCGCCCGCGACCACCCCGACCGTCTCGAATCGTTCGTGGCTGCACTCGTGCCCGTCTACTTCGGACGAGTGGCGAGCTCGGTCATCGAGAACCGGTACCTGTCCACCGAGCGTGCCGAGGAGAGCGTGGAGCGGCAGGCGCGCGAATTCGAACGCCTGAAGCCGTATCTCGTCAATCGATGGGCGAAGGCATGACCGAGCAGCCGCTGCCCGTTCGAATCGTCATCCCGGTCGCCAACCCGGCTACCGCAGAGGAGCTGATCCGGCTCGGTGCGGACCTGCTGGATCCGCGCGGCGGCGAGCTAACCGCACTGGGCATCGTCGAGGTGCCCGAGGGTATGCCCCTGTCCGAGGGCGCAACGCGCGCGCGGCATGCGCGGCGGCTGCTCCAGCGCGTCCTCGACTTCGTGCCCGAAGGCACGCACATCCACCCGCTCGTCCGTATCGGGCGACACGCCGCGGAGGGCATCCTCGAAGCCGCCGCGGAGCTCGAGGCGGACCTCATCGTGTTCGGCTGGGGCGGCAAGTCGCCGGCCGGGCGCGACGCGGTCACGAGTCCGTTCTCCGCGACGATCGACGAAGTGCTGCGCGAGTCACCGTGCGACATCGCGGTGGTGAAGCAGCGCGGCGTGCGCGACCTCAAGCGCGTCGTCGTTCCGGTTCGGGGCGGGCCGCACGCAGAACTGGCGCTGAGGGTCGCGAGCGTGATCGCGAGGCGCCACGAAGCCGAGCTCGTCGTGCTCCACGTCGTGATGCCCGGGATCACTTCGGCCGTGCGTGCCCAGGCTGAGCGCGCCCTGACCGCATTCGTCCGCCAGCACGTGAACGGCCCCGTGGAGATGCTCGTACGCGAGGCCTCCAACGTGCGTGCCGCCATCCTGCGCGAAGCAGACCACTCGGACATCGTCGTGATGGGCGCGGCCGTACCGACCGCCGTGAACGGCAACACCCACGTGTTCGGCGCAATGCCGGAAGCGATCGCCATGCGCTCGAAGACCACGGTCGTCGTCGTCAAGACGCGCGAGACCATCGGGCGCCAGACCTTCGAGCAGCTCGCCACGAAGGCTGAATCGCTTATCGCCGCCGACCGCGCCGCTGAGGAATCACGCGCCGTTCCAGCCAGGGTGGAGCGCTGGTTCGGCGAGTCGAACTTCCATCACGGCGAGTTCGCGGACCTCCGCCGGCTGGTGCAGCTCAAAGAGAAGCAGGGCCTGACCGTGAGCCTCGTGCTACCGACGCTCAACGAGGCGGACACGATCGGCCCGATCGTCCGGCGTGCGATTCGCGAGATGGTCGGCCGGGTGCCGCTGCTGGACGAGGTCCTCGTGATGGATTCGGCATCGACGGACCGGACTCGTGAGATCGCCGAGGCGGAGGGCGCCCGAGTCGTCCAGCACCCGGATGTGCTGAGTCGATACGGCACCTTCCACGGCAAGGGCGAGTCGCTCTGGAAGTCGATGTACGAGACCAGTGGCGACATCATCGTGTGGGCGGACACGGACGTGCGGAACTGGCACCCCCGCATGGTCTACGGCACGCTCGGGCCACTCCTGCATGAGGCGCGGCTGCAGTACGTCAAAGGCTACTACCAGCGCCCGATCGTGCAGGGCGGCGTCCTTCGCGAGGGCGGCGGCGGCCGGGTCACCGAGCTCGTCGCCCGGCCGCTGATCAACCTGTTCTTCCCCGAGCTGTCCGGCTTCATCCAGCCGTTGTCCGGGGAATATGCCGGGCGGCGGTCGCTGCTCGAGCAGATCCCTTTCTTCACCGGGTATGCGGTCGAGATCGGGCACCTCATCGACGTCGCCGAGCGGGCCGGGCTCGACGGGCTCGGCCAGGTCGACCTGGAGCGACGTGTGCATCGAAACCAGGAGCTCGAGGGCCTGTCGCGGATGAGCTTCGTGATCCTCCAGGCGGTCATGAAGCGGATCGAAGAGCGGCGCAAGGCACGGCTCTTTGCCGAGCTCGGATCCACGATGAAGCTGCCACGTTCCGGGCGGGGCCGCCTCTCGCTGGAAGTCATCGAGCTGGCCGACATGGAGCGACCACCGATGGTCCGCATCCCCGAGTACCTCGAGCGCCGCGCGCGCACAGTCGCGGACCTGCTCACCGACTGAGGCCGCTGCCGCCCGCCCGCGTGTCGCGCCGCTGCCGTGGTCGACTTCCGGCTGGCGGTGGATTCGAGATGGTTCCAACGAAGCGAAACCACTTGCCTCGATGCGCACATTTGGGCCGCGGGCGGGAACTTTTGCGCTGCCTCCACGTTGGTTCCGCTTGATCGGAACCCACTCAATTTGGGCGCAAAAGGCGACCGGCGCCCGCCGCACGAGCACGAATCCGACAACCGCGGGCATTCGTGCAACGATTCCGGACGATGCGCGTCGTCATCGCTCCAGACTCGTTCAAAGGTTCGCTGACCTCGATCGAGGTTGCCACAGCGCTCGCGACTGGGTGGCTCGCCGCGCGCCCGGAGGATGAGGTCCTCCTCGCGCCGCTCGCGGACGGCGGGGAGGGCACCCTGGTCGCGATCGCGGCCGCGGGCGGGTGGGAGTGGCATACCACGCCCTCCACGGATCCGATCGGGCGACCGGTGGAAGCGCGCTGGCTCCGATCCGCCGACGGCACCCGCGCGGTCGTCGAGCTTGCCGAGGCGTCGGGGCTCTCGAGGCTCACCGTCGCCGAGCGCGATCCGATTCGGGCATCCACCTTCGGGACGGGCACCGTGTTGCTGCGGGTGATGAATGACTCGGCGATCCAATCCATCACGCTCGGCATCGGCGGTAGCGCAACAACCGATGGCGGCGCTGGAATACTCAAGGCACTGGGCGGCTGGGGTCCCGACGGCGAAGTCGACCTGAGCGGTGGTCTCGACCAGTGCCTCGCGGAGATCGACCTGCGGATTGCCTGCGATGTCTCGAATCCGCTCCTCGGACCAACTGGGGCGGCCGCGACGTACGGGCCGCAGAAGGGTGCGACGCCGCCACAGGTCGCGGAGCTCGACGCCAGGCTCACGCGCTACGCCGACTCCATCCGAGCCGCAACAGGCCGCGACGAGCGGGAGACGCCGGGGGCTGGTGCAGCCGGCGGGACCGCTTTCGGGCTGCTCTCGATCGCCAGGCACTTCCGGTCGCTTCGACTTGTCCCCGGCGTCGAGGTCGTGATGGAGGAAACGGGGCTACGCGAGAAGCTCGCGGGTGCCGATCTCGTGATCACCGGTGAAGGGCGAATCGACGCCCAGACCGCATTCGGGAAGACGGCGCTCGGCGTGGCACAGCTCGCACACCGTGTCCGCGTCGCGTGCATAGCGGTCGGTGGCGGGGTCGAGCCCGGTGGTATCGAGGCCCTCAGACCCGTCGGCGCGGTCGTCGTGCCGATCGTCGAACGACCGCAAACGGTCGAGGAGGCCATGGCGGCCGGCATCGAGCCGGTCGTCCGCTGCGGCGAGCGGCTGGCTCGGCTGGTGTCGCTGGGCAACTTGACTAAGTCCATCGACTAAGGCACGATCCAGCCATGGAAAAGGTGGTCAACATTCACGAGGCGAAGACGAACTTCTCCCGCCTCATCGAGCGGGTGCGGGCCGGCGAACGAGTCGTGATCGCGAAGGCAGGGCGCCCGGTCGCGGTCCTGTCACGATACGAAGGGCGTCCCCCGCGTCGGGTACCGGGCATGGACCGGGGGCGCGTCGTGATCCATGCGAACTTCGACGATCCGGTCCCGGAGTGGGATCCGGACAACATGCACCCGGACGATCCGCTGCGCGGGCTGGTTGGATGAAGGTCCTGATCGACTCGCACGTGTTTCTGTGGTGGGTTCTTGAGGAGCCGCGGCTGACGCCGGCCATGCGCGAGATCATTTCGGATGGCGGCAATGAGATCTTGTTCAGCGCCGCAAGCGCGTACGAGCTCGCCTACAAGGCGGCAGACGGACGATTGACGCTGCCGGAGGATGCCCAGTCCTATATCACCGATCGACTTGACGCCAATGGCTTTGATCCGTTGCCGGTCGACATTGGCCACGCGCTGACGGCCGCACTGCTGCCGCGCATCCATCGCGATCCGTTCGACCGCCTCTTGGTGGCCCAGGCCCAGCGTGAGGGCATTCCCATCCTGACGGCGGATCCCGTGATCGCTCGGTACGACGTCGAAACCATCTCGTGAGCGAGGGCACGCCGCGCTCTCGCTCGCCTGCGCGGAGGCGGCACAAGCCGAACCCGTACCTCGCCTGGGCGAAGCGCCTCGAGCGGACGCGGCCCGGGCTCGTCCGGTTCACCCTCGACGGCCTGGCATCGGTGTACGGGCACCCCCCGTATGCGCGGCGCTGGGATCCCACCTCGGAGCTGATCCTCACGATCCTCACCCAGAACAGCGCGGACGTGAACGCCGAGTACGCGTTCATCGAGCTCCGAAAGGCGTACCCGTCGAATCGACCGGAGGAGCACCACGAGCCCGGGGCCGGCTGGGGCGGCGACGGCCTGCCGGATGGCGTGCCGCCGGACTGGGCGCTGGTCGACATGGCGCCGCTCGAGGAGCTGGTGGAGGTCATCCGTCCCGGCGGACTGCCGAACGGCAAGGCCCGCGGGATCAAGGCGGCGCTCCGGGCGATCCATGAGACGCGCGGCGACTACTCCCTCGAATTCCTCGGCGACATGCCCGCGCTCAAGGCGCGTACGTGGCTGACGAACATCAAGGGCATCGGCGTGAAGACGGCATCTGTGGTGCTGCTGTTCTCGTTCGGGATGCCGCTGATGCCCGTCGACCGCCACGTCGAACGTGTCGCCTCTCGGGTGGGCTTGCTGCCGAAGAAGGCGACCGCCGACCAGGCACACGACTACATGCTCGCGATGCTCCAGCCCGACGAGGTGCACGCCGCGCACGTGAACCTGATCCAGCACGGGCGGCTGATCTGCCACGCCCGGAACCCGGCGCACGAGCTGTGCCCCCTTCGCGCCCGCTGCCGCTTCGTGGACCTCAGGGCACCCTAGGCCCGCGTGTATCCTCCGGCCATGTTGAGCGGCGGCGGTTGGAGGGGCGGCCCCGGGGCCCCGCGCATCCTCATCGTCGACGACGACCCGAACCTGCTCGTGCTCCTCGCCGATCAACTGCGCGCCGATGGCTTCGAGATCCAGACGGCGCGGGACGGGGAAGAGGCACTCAGGCGCCTCGACGGCGGCTGGCCGGATCTGCTGATCGTGGACATGATGATGGCCCGCATGGACGGCCTCACCCTCGCCCGAGAGGTCAAGGCACGCGCCGACCTGCCGATCATCGTCCTTTCGGCAATCGACACCGCCGACTCCAAAGCCGACCTCCTCGAGGAGGTCGCCGAGGACTACGTCACCAAGCCGTACCACTACCCGGAACTGCGGGCCCGGATCATGCGGGTCATGCGCCGGCTCGGCGACAAGGTGCCGCGGCGCGAGCTCGTGCTGGGTCCGGACCTCTCGCTGGAGCTGCGCCGCAAGTCGGCGACCGTAAAAGGCGAGGTCGTGCAGCTGACGCCCACCGAATCGCGCTTGCTCTATGCGCTCGCCGCGAACCTCGGCAACACCGTGAGCACGGAGACGCTGCTCGATCGGGGCTGGGGCGATACGGACGACGCGGATCCGTCATACGTCTGGGTGACGATGCGCCGGCTGCGCCAAAAGATCGAGCCGGACCCGGACCACCCGATCCACCTGGTCACGGTTCGCGGGGTCGGCTACCGGCTCGTCTCCCGGGCCGCACCCGAGCCGGTCGGCGAGGCTGGGTGAGCGAATCGAGCCGTCGCCCGCCCGAGCGACCGGGCCCTCGGCCGGAACCGGTGCGAATCGGGTCCGCGATGTCGTTTCGCGCCCGGCTGACCCGGGGCCTGGTGATCGGCTCGGTGCTGCCCCTGGCGCTCTTTGGGCTCGTCCTGATCGGCACGGAGATCGCGCGGACCGGCGTCGTCGACTCGACGCTCGTCCGAGTCGTGGTGTTCGTGCTGGCCGCGGCGATCATCATCACCGTCCTGTTCGCGTACTTCCTCGCAGGCAACCTCACCGCGCCTCTGCGAGCGGTGTCCCGGGCGGTCGAGCGCACGTCGGCGGGCGACCTTTCCGTCCGCGTCGAGGTCGCCGGTGAGGACGAGCTGGCCCGCCTCGTCGAGAGTCACAATCGCCTTGCGAGCGACCTGGAGCGTCGCAACGAGGAGCTGGGCCGGATCCTCCTGGCGATCGGCGAGACGTCGCCGCAGGACGGGCTGGATCGGCTGGTCGCGCACTCGACGAGAAGCGCGAAGGACGCCTTCAGGCTGATCGATGCCCGGATCGTCCTCGGCGACCCGACGATGGTGCCGGAAGAGGAGGACATCCCCGGCGAGTCGCGACCGGTTCGCGCCGTCCTCGCGTTGCCGGACGAGCGCGTCGGCGTGCTGGTGGGCCACCTTGCTGCGACGCGCCGCTGGGACGCCGCCGATCAGGACCTGCTGGAGCTGTACGCGAGCGAGGTTGCGGTCGCGATCAGGAACCTCGAGCTGTTCGACCAGGTGGAGCGGCAGCGCGTCCGGCTGGTCGAGCTCGATGCCGCCAAGGACGAGTTCCTCCGCGGCATCAGCCACAACCTCCAGACCCCGCTGACGAGCATCCGCGCCTACGCGGAGCAGATGGGCACGGAGCGGCCGGACCCCCGGCTGTCGATCATCGTCGAGCAGTCCGATCGGCTGTACCGGATCGTCCGCCAGCTCGTCTCCGTGTCCCGGCTTGAGGCGGGCACCCTGCGCTCGAAGACGGAGGTCCTCGCGCTGGCGCCGCGGGTCCGCCGCGCCTGGGATGCGCTCGGGGTCGCCGGCGTGCCGTTCGAGCTCCGGGACGACGCGGCTGGCTGGCTGGCGATCGCCGATCCCGACCAGCTGGATCAGGTGCTCTGGGCGCTGCTCGACAACTCGGCGCGGTACGCCGGGGGAGCGCCGATTCGCACCTCCGTGGCGCCCCGGCCCTCCGAGGGCCTGCTCGCAGTGACCATCGCGGACAGCGGACTCGGCGTGAAGCCGGAGGACCGCGAGCGGATCTTCGAGCGCTACGAGCGCGGCGCCGCGGGCGCCGGGGTGGAGGGCACCGGCCTGGGGTTGTACGTCTCGCGTCAGCTGTGCCGGGCCATGGGCGGCGACCTGGTCCTGGAGCCGGCTGGCCCCGAACCCGGTGCTGCATTCACGGTCCTGCTGCCCGCGGAGCCTCCCGCGACCGAGACCTGACAAGCCCACAGCGGGCCTGACGCGAGAAGCGCGTGGGCCGATAGTCCCAGTCGGCCAGTACGAAGGGCCGGTGCACGACAGAACCACTGGCAAGGTCACGAGAAAGGTCGCCTGCGAAGACTTGGGGTTGGATGTTCACGACCCCTGCAACCCCGATCGATCATGCCCCGGATGCCCCCGCGACGGCCCCGGATGCGGCGCCCAAGCGACGCCCCAGGAGTCGCGGGCAGAGCCTCGCCGAGTTCGCATTGACGGTGCCATTCGCCCTGTTCATGGTCCTGTTCGGACTCGACTTCGGGCGCGTCTTCCTCGGCTGGGTCGCCCTCAGCAACGCTGCCCGCGAGGCGTCGAACTACGCGGCCATGAACCCGACTGCGTGGACCCTGCCCTACAACCTGGCCGTCCAGGCCGAGTACACGCGGCTCGTGCAGACGGAGGCGTCCAGCATCAACTGCATCCTCGAGTCGCCGATCCCCCCGCCGACCTTCCCGTCCGGCACGAGCATTGGTGCCCCGGCGAACGCCAAGCTGACCTGCCAGTTCGGCCTGATCACGCCGTTCATCAGCCTCATCCTGGGCAACACGATCCCGGTCTCATCCTCGTCCGCGTTCCCAGTCCGGAGCGGCACGATCGAGGGCATTCCCGTCGAGACGCTGGTCCCGTCGCCCACTGCCGGCTCGACGGCGAGCGCAGCACCGACGGCGAGCGCAACACCGACGGCGAGCCCGGGGCCAAGTTCGTCTGTCAATCCGAGCGCCTCGCCGACCGCGACGCCGGCACCAACGCCGACCGCGACGCCGGCGACGTGCACGGTGGTCAGCCTCCTGAACATCCAGACGAACAAGGCGGCCGCGAAGTGGATCGACGCGGGCTTCAGCGGGAGCGTGATCTTCACGCCGCTCGTCCCGCCGAACTACAAGATCCTGTGGCAGAGCCTGACCGTTGGCACCACCCAGTCGTGCAGCAGCGGTATCAACGTGCGGAGCCGCGCGCCATGACGCGCCCGTCGCGGGGTCGATCCGGCCGTTCGGCCGGGCAGAGCCTGGTCGAGTTCGCACTGATCTTCCCGCTCATCCTGCTGCTCGTCGTCGGCTTCGTGGAGGTGGGCCGGGCGGTCTTCGCCTACAACACGATCGCCAACGCCGCTCGGCAGGCCGCGCGCGTCGCCATCGTGAACCAACTTGGCGACGTGACCGACTGCGACGAGACACGGCCGGTCGACGATCCGTACGAGCCGCACTGGTCCCTCCGCGGCTGCGCAATCGCGGCGGCGAGCACGCTCGGCATCACCGCTGCCAACGTGAGCGTGTCCTACGCACCGCCGCCGTCCACGACTCTCGGCTGTTACCCGACGCTCCATGTCGGCTGCATCGCCTCGGTGACCGTCACCTATGACTTCAAGGTCTCGACGCCGTTCGTGAACATGCTCATCGGCCCGTTCACCATGCGCCAGACCTCGGAGATGCCAATCGAGAGGGTCTTCCCATGATCAACCGGTGGCGATCCCGCGGGTGTGATCCGGAGGCCGGCCAGGCGATCGTCGTGATGATCGGAGCGATCCTGCTGTCCGTCGCGTTGGTCGCCACGATCGTTGACGGCGGGAACGTACTCGCCCAGCAGCGCGTGACACAGAACGGCGCCGACGCTACCGCCGAGGCGGGCGCGGTGCTGCTCGCTGAGCGGCTGGCAGGCGCTAAAGAGCCGTCCGGCGGCTGGGACCTGAACATCGCGGGGCGCCTCGCGCAGACGGCCGCAGCCAACAACATGACGGTCGACGCCGCGTACTACACGGACATCTGCGGAATTCCTTTGCAGGACGACGGCACCGCCGCCACCAACGGTGACGAGACCGAGGATCTCTCGGTTGCGCTGCAGGTCGGGAACGGCTCGCACGTCCTGCCCGGCGGCACCGCGACCGCCCCAGACTGCCCGAACAGGCTCGTTGGCCCGGTGGCGGGTGTCCTCGTCATCGGCCGCAAGCGGGTTGCCGCGTATGTCGCGGGCGCGATCGGAATCAAGGAGTTCCAGATCACGACACGTGCCACCGCCGTCGCGGGCTACCTGCAGGGGTATTGCGACGCCACCGAAGGCAAGTACTGCGCGCTCCTGCCCGTCGCCTTCCCGGTGAACATCATCAAGTGCAACGGCAGCAACAAGCCGATCGATACCGGGACGCCGTGGACATACAACGTCGTCTACAAGATCCCGCTCTGCCAGAGCAGCCCGGGCAATGTCGGCTATCTGGACTGGGATCCACCGGCCGGCGGCATCGGTGAGGTGGTCTGCTCCATCCTCACCGCGGACAACCCCGCGATCGACCTGCCGTCGTGGCAGTACGTCACCGCAACCGGCAACAGCAACGGCGGCGGCGGGGCCTGCGGCATGAGCATTGAGGAGGCACTCCGCACCTACGAAGGCGAAGTCGTCCTCGCACCCCAATTCGATCTCACCTGCAACCCGGGTCAAAACGCCACACCGAACAGCTCGTCGCCGGCCGTGATCACGGCGCCGAACTATGGCTGCCCCGCCGGGGACCTGGGCGGGAACGGGTCGAACCAGTGGTACCGGATGCCGAGCTTCGCGTTCCTGGAGCTGTGCGGCCCCGCGGTCGCCGGCTGCGGTGGACTCCACGCGGCGTACATCTCGGGCAACAACTCGGCCATCTGCGACACGGGCAACGGCGCGACGTCATGCCTGATCGCGAAGTTCAAGCACATCATGGCGACCGGCACCGTCGGAGCGGGCGTGGGCTCCGGGACCGGGAGCAAGGCCGTCGGGGTCCAGCTCATCAAGTAGGACCTGCGGCGGTCGGTTTACGCCGGCAAGTCCGACGCGAGCGGATCACCGGTCTCGGTCACGAGGGAGAGGGCGCCATCGCCCTTGACCTCGTACGTCCAGACGTGGCGGTTGATGCAGCCTGCCGGGCAATCGCCCCAGCCAACGGTCATGACGATCGTGAAACCGCCACCGGCGAGCGGAGTCGCGACCCACCACTTCGACGCCCCGATGAGGTCCACGCTGAGCTCGACCGCGCCCGCAAACAGCGGGTTCGACGCGATCACCAGCGCCGCAGCCGCAGCTGGTGTTGCGACCGACGCGGCGATGGGTGTGGGGGTGGGCTTGGCCGATGGTGCCGGGCTGGCGGATGGCGCCGCGGCGCCGCCGCACGCGGCGAGGATGGCTGCGCCCAGAAGCCCCGTGAGGAGAGGTGCGACTTGGTTCTGCGATTGGTTCGTCATGGGCCGTGTGACGGGCATCGGCCCCGCGCGGTTCCCGCGAGCTACGTTCGAGGAGCCCGAGCTGGGCCGCTAGGGCAGGCCCGGGATCGGGAAGCCCGGAAGGCCACCGGGGATCGTCGTCGGGACGATCGAGCTGATGTCCTTCGGGAGCAGAGGGCCGAGCAGGAGCAGGACGATCGGGACCGTCGTGTCCTCGAGGAGTTTGCCGATCGTCGACTCGTCGACCGCCGTCCGGAGGTCCTTCAGGATGCCCAGGTCCGGGAGCCCGCCGAGGGCGGTCGAGTCCGAGTACGTGTGCAGGATCACGATCCCTGCCGAGATGATCAGGACCGCCTCAAGTCCGCCGAAGACGACGCCCAGGACCTTGTCCGTCATCTGGCTAAGGCCACGCGTCGCGACCCGCGACAGGATCTTGGACGAGAACAGGTTGAAGACGATCAGGAGGACGCTGAACGCGACCGCGTAGCCGACCATGTCGGCGTATTGCTCGGGGATCTTCGGGAACACGGCATTGACCACCGCGCCCGCCGGCGCCCGCAGGTACGCGCCGGCCACGAACGAGATCCCCAGGAAGGCGAGGCCGGCGAGGCGCCTCAGGAAGCCGCTCCGAAACCCGCCGAAAACCGATGCCCCGATGAACCCGAGCAATGCCAGATCTGCCACGCGCCAACGATACGGGGCCGGGCGGGCGATTACGAGGCCTTCCGGGCTGCCCCGGAGGCAACCCCTTACCCGCGGCCGGTCCACGACAACACGCGTGACGGCCCGGCGGGAACACCCTCCCAAGAAATCGGACGTGGCGGATCGGGCGTAGCCGGTCAGATAGGGCGAGGTGCCGCTGTCCGCGGCCGACACCGGAATCTGAGTTCGCCTCGCGTCACGGTCGGGTCACCATGTGACGCCATGCTGCGCGAATGCTCGTCCTTGTGTCCTTCGCCTTCATCGCCGGCGTCGTTTCGATCCTCGCGCCGTGCACGCTGCCCGTGGTGCCCCTCGTCATGGGGGCCGGGGCGGGCGGCGGATCGCGGCGACCGGTGGGGATCGTGGTCGGACTCGCGATCAGCTTCGTCGCCGTCACGATCATCCTGGCCTCGATCCTGGCGGCGCTCGGGATCTCGACCGCGGGCCTTCGGGTGGTCGCAGTCATCGCTCTTGGGTCGATCGGCCTGACCCTTGCCTGGCCGTGGTTCGCGCGTCGAGTGGATGCGACATTCCGGCCCGTCGCCCAGCTCGGGGTCCGGCTCGCCGGCGGCCAATCGAGAAATGGATTTCGATCAGGGGTCGCGATGGGTGCGGCGATTGGGCTCGTATGGGCGCCCTGCGTCGGCCCGATCATGGCGGGCACCATCGCGGTGGCCGCGACCCGAGGGCCGTCGCTGGAGACCGCCCTCGTCGCCCTGGCCTACGTGGCTGGGGCGGCCCTGCCGCTGCTCGCCGTGGCTCGCCTGGGCCGTCGGTTCGTGGACCGCGTCGGTGGGCTCGCGGCCGACATGAAACCGAGACGAGCGCTCGGCTCGCTGACTGTCGTGGCGGCATTGCTGATTGCCACCGGCCTCGACGCTCGCGTCCAGTCCGCCGTGACCGCCGTGCTCCCCGCCGAGTGGAGTGCGGTCCTCTATAGCGTCGAACGACAGCCGATCATCCAGCAGGAGGTACGGGCATTGGACAAGAGTGCGCCCACCGCGTCAGGTCCCGCCGACGTCTCGCTCGGCCAGTACGGCCAGGCTCCCGAGTTCGAGGGCATCACCGCCTGGATCAACACCGAGCCGCTGACGATCAGCGGGCTTCGCGGCCGCGTCGTGCTTGTCCACTTCTGGACCTTTGGATGCATCAACTGCCAGAACGTCCAGCCATACGTGAAGGCGTGGTATGGCCGCTACGCGGCCCAGGGTTTCGAGGTCATCGGCGTCCACACGCCCGAGCTTTCCTTCGAGAAGGACATCGCCAACGTCCGCGAGGCCGTCATCGACAAGGGCGTGACGTTCCCGGTTGCCTTCGACCCAAACTTCCGGACCTGGAACGCCTACGCGAACAGCTACTGGCCGGCGATGTACTTCATCGACAAGGCCGGCAGGATTCGCTACGCCCACGTCGGCGAGGGCGCCTACGCCGAGCAGGAACAGGTGATCCGCCAGCTCCTTGCCGAGTAGATCGGGCGAGGCGCCCGTTGGCCGAGCGGTCGGTCGTCCGGCCGTCACCTTGTGTCGCCACGCCCGCGGTCATTCGGCCCCGACAAAGGAGACCCAGATGCCCGCCATTGATCGCAAGATCGTTCCAACCCGGTTGGCCGTGACCGCCGCGGCGTTCCTCGCGATCGTGCTCGCGGCCTGTGGCCAGGGAGCCGCCGCCACGTCGGCGCCGTCCGCCGCCGCGGCGACGATGGCCACCGGGATCATGAGCCGAGCCAACTTCCATGACGTGGACGGCACCGCGACCGGCGAGGCCCAGCTCTTCGAGACACCGACAGGCGGCTACGAAGTAATCCTCGAGAACTTCTCGATCGCTTCGATCGCCCACACGAATGTCGTCCTCGTTGCGAACCTGGACGTCACCGCGACCGGCGACGTCGATAAGTTGAAGCTCCTCGATCTCGGCCCGCTCAAGAGCACGACCGGGATGCAGGACTTACCGATCCCGGCGCAGATGGCTGCGTCCGTCATGGACGGCTACCACACGGTCCTGATCTGGGACACCGAGATGGCCCATGCGATCGCTGCGGCGCCACTGAAGTGATCTGCTGGCCGGCGGTCGTTGTCCCATGGTTCGCTGCCCGAGCCCGAGGTCGGGCTTGAGCGAAAAGGTTGCGCGATCCGGTTGATGTTGCCGCCGTCGCCGGACGCTCGGCTGATCCGCGCAGGGCCTTGACCTATACTCCCGGGCCGGGCCGACATAGCTCAGCGGTAGAGCAGCTGTTTCGTAAACAGCAGGTCCTCGGTTCAAATCCGAGTGTCGGCTCCAGCTCCCCTCTTTCGTGCTCAGGTAGAGCAGCTATCTGCAATCAGCACGGTCTTCGTCGGGCGCGAGGACCTACTAGCCGGCGAAGGCCTGCTAACTGGACCGTTTCGAGGTTTCGATGCAGCCCCCTTGCCTTCGGACCACTACGGGACGTTGGTGGCTTCGGAGTCAGGCACTCGCGGCGCGCGCGACTCGCCGGCGGAGGATGGCCGTCAGCCGGTCGCGACGGGAGACCGGCGCGGGCTCGTTGAGCGGGAGGGCGTCGACGGCCGCGTACCGCGATCGGCGGTTCCGCTGGGCGGCGTCCCCGTAGTTGTGTTCGACGTCGATCGCGGCGAGGTACAGGGCGAAGGGGTGCATGTTCGTCTCCTGGCTTCTGGTCGGGTGATCTGATGCCTGGAGCGTGGCCCCTGCCTCCCTGTCTGCCATCGTGCATTCCCTTACCCGACGATGCCGTGGACCTCATTTATCTCGCGTAGACCGACAGCGTGTTGTCCGGGACGGCACCCGGGCGCAATATCGCAGTCGTGCCTCGTCGAGTCTCCAGTCCGATCTTCGTTGGCCGTGTCACCGAGCGAGCGGCGCTGTCCGAGGCGCTCGAGCGCGCCGCTGCCGGTCAGCCCGGCATCGTGCTCATCAACGGCGAAGCGGGCGTGGGCAAGAGCCGCCTCCTCACCGAGGTCGCAACCCTGTCCGCCGCGATGCGGGCCACCACGGTCGGGGGACTGTGCGTGGATGTGGCCGCAGGGACGTTTCCGTACGCGCCCTTCGTCGACATCGTGCGTGACCTGCACGGCGCTAGATTGACGGCGGCGCTCCCCGCGTCGGCGCGCGCCGAGCTCGGGCGGCTCGTTCCCGAGATCGCCCAGCAGGCCGATGGTCGATCGGATGCCGTCCAGGGTGGCCAGGGACGGCTGTTCGCGGCAGTTCGCGACCTCCTGGCCGTCGCGTCGACGTCGCGGCCGATCCTGATCACGATCGAGGACCTGCACTGGGCCGACGCGTCGACGCTCGAACTCGTGACGTATCTCGCCCGGTCGATGCAGACGGAGCACTACCTCCTCGTCGCCACCGCCCGACTGGAGACGCTTCCCCGGCGGCATCCCCTCCTGGGCATCGTCGCCGAGCTCGCGCGCCTGCCGGCGTTCGAACGGATCGACCTTGCCCGGTTCGATCGGGGCGAACTGGTCCAGCAGCTGACCGGGATCCTTGGCCGCGTACCGGATCCGGGGGTGGCGCTAAAGGTGTTCGAGCGCTCGGATGGGAATGCCTTCTTCGCCGAGGAACTCGTCGCGACGGATGCAAGCCGTGGCGGGCAGCTGCCCGCGTCGCTCCACGAGGTGCTGGCCGCACGCCTGGCGACGCTCGATGAGGTGGCACAGGGGATCGTTCGCGTGGCGGCGGTCGCCGGACGCGTCGTCAGCCACGAGCTGCTCGAAGAAGTGGGCGGGAGGCCGTCGCCGGTCCTCATCGCCGCGCTCCGAGCGGCGGTCGACCAAGGCGTGCTCCTGCGCGTCGAGGACCCCTCGCCCGGCTACGCGTTCAGGCACGCACTCGTTCGCGAGGCCGCCACCGATGAGCTCCTCCCGACCGAGCGGGTGGCGATCCACCGCGCCATCGCCGACGCCATTGAGCGGGACCGTGCGTTGTCGCCGGCAGGCGAGCTGGCCCGGACGGGCGAGATCGCCTACCACGCGATGGCAGCGAACGACCTGTCCCGGGCGCTGACGGCGTCGCTCGCCGCCGTGGTGGTCGCCGAGGAGGCATCGGCCTACGCGGAGGCGGAGCTCCACCTGGAGCGGATCCTCGACATCTGGCCGCGGGTCGCCGACGCTGCATCCCGGGTGGGCGCGGATCATGCCGACGTCCTGGCTCGCACCGCCCGTGCCGCGGCGTCCGCCGGGCACTTGTCGCGTGCCGTCGCGCTCGCCCAGGACGCATTGGCCGAGCTGGGCCCAAGCGACACGGATCGACGGGTCGCGATCCTCCTCGAGCTGTTCGACTATGCGTGGGAGGCGGCGGAGCTCGACATCGCGGACCGCGTCGTCCCCGCGGCGATGGCCCTGCTGCGTGACGAGCGGTCTGCCCGGACCGCCGAGGCGTTCGCGGCGGAAGCGCTGCTCAGCTGGCACCAGGGTCGGTACACGACTGCCCGCGAGTCGGCGGCACAGGCAATCGCGATCGCGCGCGAGTGCGGCGCTTCCCGGGAGCTCGCGATGGCGCTCATGATCCTCGCCCAGGTCTACGCGCACATCGGGGAAACGAACCATGCCGAGGAGTCATTCGTCGAAGCGGCAGAGATCGTGGAGTCAGTCAACGACCCTCGGCTCAGGGCGCGGACGACTCGTTCGGGGGCCTGGACCCGGTACCTGCACGGCCGTTTCGAGGAGAGCCTGGCCCTGAGTTGGGCTGGGCTCGAGATCGCGCGACGAGAGGGTGCCGACGGGCGGTACGGGGTGAACCTCCTCGACGGGGCCTTCGAGGACCTGATCGAGCTCGGTCGATGGCCGGAAGCCGAGCTCGTCGCTGATCAGATCCTGGCCAGGATGTCTCCATCCCTCGAGATGCTCGGCGTCCATATGTCGCTGGGGCGGCTGTTCACGCTCCAGGGTCGGATCGCGGACGCCGAACGAGAGATCGCCGAAGCCGAGGCGATGGCCGCGGTCGGTCCGCATCGGGTCTGGCAGCTGGAGGACGCGATTCTCCTCGCGTACGCGACCGGCCGGTACGCAGATGGGCGGGGCCTCATGGACGCGGCGCTATCCGCCTCTCCCGAACCCGATCGCGATGCGATCCTGTGGTGGCCACTTCACAAGGCCATCGCAGGTGAGGCCGATCACGCCGATGGCGCCCGCCGCCGTCGTCGCACGGGCGAAGCGGAGCAGGCCGTCGCGGCGGGGCACCGGTTCGCGGATGCCCTCGGCACGAGCGCCCGGGCGGCGATCGAGGCCGACGGAGCCGGTCCGTTGATCCGGGCCGAACTTCGGAGCGCAGACGCGGAGATAAGCCGTCTCGATGGCCAGTCGGATCCCGCGCTGTGGGCGGCTGCGGTTGACGCTCGGCGCGAGCTCGAGCAGCTTTGGGAGCTGGCGTACGCTCGGTACCGACACGCCGAGGCGATCCTCCTGAGCGGCGGTCCCGCAAGCGACGCAAAGCAGCCCTTGCGGCAGGCGCACGTCGTGGCGAGCGGCTTGGGTGCGGCCCCTCTCCGGATAGCCATCGAAGCGCTCGCGTCACGAGCGCGTATCCAGCTCGAGAGCGATCCGGGTAGCGTCGGGCCGGCGGCGAAGCGCCCGGCTTCTGCCCTGACCGCCCGGGAGCTCGAAGTCCTGGCACTCGTCGCGGCTGGCCATACCAACCGCGAGATCGGTGATCGCCTGTTCATCAGCGAAAAGACGGTTTCCGTGCACATCACCCACACGATGAACAAGTTGGGCGCGCTGAGTCGGTACGAGGCAGCCGCGGCGGCGACCCGACAAGGGTTGCTGGAGCCGGAAACGAGGACCGCTAACTGAGCGCCTTGCGCTCGCGACTCCACGCTTGTGCCACAACGCTCAGGCCGATCCACTTCGTAGACAGCAGGTCCTCGGTTCAAATCCGAGTGTCGGCTCCAGCTCCATGAAGCCCCGGCGAGGATTCGAGCAATCGATCGCTGACGTACGATGCTGGCGTGTCCGACGCCGCGGACGTCGCGCGCGAGGATCGGCGATCAGTTCGAAGCCGTGCGCGAGGTGCTCCGGGCTCCCAGCTCATCGGTGACGTCCCTCCGCCGGCGCGAGATGCCGGTCTGGTTCCTCCGATCACGTTGTCGAGGTGCCCCTCGTCGACGGCTAGAATCGCGGGCATGATCGCGTGCCCGAGCTGCGGAACCGCGAACCCTGACGGCGCGCGCTTCTGCATGGCATGCGCCACGCCCCTCGAGATCCCAGGACCGAGCCGCGAGGCACGCAAGGTCGTCACGGTCGTCTTCGCGGACATCACGGGCTCGACCGGGCTCGGGGAGCGCCTCGACCCTGAATCGCTCCGGGCGATCATGGGTCGCTGGTTCGAGGCCATGCGCGCGGTGTTGGAGCACCACGGCGGCACTGTCGAGAAGTTCATCGGTGACGCCGTCGTCGCCGTCTTCGGGGTCCCGGTCGTCCACGAGGACGATGCGCTGCGTGCGGTCCGCTCGGCGGTCGACATGGAGGCTGCGCTCCTCGAGTTGAACGTCGCACTCCGTGCGGAGCGAGACCTGGAGATCGAGATGCGCGTCGGCGTCAACACGGGCGAGGTGGTCGTTGGCGATGCGCGGGCTGGTGGCAGCCGCGCGACCGGCGACGCGGTCAACGTCGCGGCGCGGCTGCAGCAGGCTGCGGAACCCGGCGAGAGCCTGCTCGGCGATTCGACGTGGCGGCTCGTACGTGATGCGGCGGTCACCGGCGAGCCCCGCGAGGTCCACGTCAAGGGTCGGGACGAGCCCGTCATCGTGCGCCGGCTGCTGTCAGTTGACCGGTCGGCGGACGCTATCCACCGCCGCGTCGGCGGCGCAATGGTGGGCCGCGATCGCGAGCTGGGAATCCTGCGAGGGGCATACGAGCGGTCCGTCGTTGAGGAACGCTGCGTCCTGGTCACGGTCCTCGGTTCGGCCGGTGTCGGGAAGAGCCGTCTGGTCCAGGAGTTCCTTGCAAGCGCCGAGGGTGCCACGGTCCTTCGCGGCCGCTGCCTCCCGTACGGTGGCGGGATCACCTGGTATCCGGTCGCAGGGCTGCTGCGGTCTGCCGTCGGACTCGGCGAGGACGCGGAGCCGAGCGCCGTCCTCGAGCGACTGCGCAGAAGGCTCGATGGCATCACCGACGCCGACCAGATCCTCGCCAGGCTGGCCGAGCCCCTGGGCGTCACCGGCGAGCCGGCCCCGATCGAAGAGCTCGTATGGGCCATTCGCCGCTTCGTGGAGCGGGTCGCAACCGGCGGACCGGTGGTGCTTGTCATCGACGACCTGCAATGGGCGGAAGCAACGCTGCTGGATCTCGTGGAGCACCTCGCGGGGTGGGTGCACGGCGTGCCGGTTCTCCTGCTCGCGATGGCCCGACCGGAGTTGCTCGAGATTCGCGCGGGGTGGGGCGGCGGCAAGCCCGACGCGACGACGTTCCTTCTCGAGCCGCTGCCATCCTCTGATACGGAGCAGCTCGTGCGCACCCTCCTCGAGGGCGCATCGATCCCGGCCGCCGCGGTGGCGCGCATCGCCACCGCCGCCGACGGAAACCCGCTGTACGTGGAGCAGGTCGTCGAGATGCTCCTGGACGATGGCGTCGTGCGGCGCCTTCGCGATGGCTCGCTGGAGGTGCGTGACCTCGAGACGATCTCCGTTCCGCCGACGATCCATGCGCTGCTCGCGGCTCGGCTGGATCGCCTCAGCGAAGCCGAGCGGCGCACGATCGAGCGGGCTGCGGTGGTCGGCAAGGAGTTCGGGCAGCGGGACGTCTCGGAGCTTACGCCGGCCGACGGTCGCGAAGGGTTGTCGCGCTCGCTGATGTCGCTCGTCCGAAAGGAGCTGATCCGGCCGGACCGGCGCCGCGACGATGGCGGCGAGACGTACCGCTTTCGCCATCTCCTTATCCGCGATGCGGCCTACGACAGCCTGCCCAAATCGGAGCGCGCGGACCTCCACGAGCAGTTCGCGGACTGGCTGGATCGGGCCGTGGGCGACCGGATCGCGGACCTCGACGAGATCATCGGCTTCCACCTCGACCAGGCGCGGGCATATCGGCTGGCGCTCGGGCCGGAGGACGATCGGACGCGCAGCTTGGCGCTGCGGGCGGGTCGCCGCCTTGCAGCGGCCGGCGAGCGCGCCGCTGACCGTGAGGACCCGGTCGCTGGAGCTCGCTTGTTGACCCGCGCTGCGGACCTTCTGGTCTCCGACCCGCCTGCCCGATACCAGGCCCTGATGCTGCTGCTCTCGGTTGGTTTCCCGTTTGACTATGCCGCCGCGATGCAGGCCGCACGCCAGGCCGAGCAGGTCGGCGAGCAGCTCGGGGAGCTGGCGGCACGACGGGCATCGATCTGGGTCGCCAGCGCCCGGGCGATGACCGATCCGGACTTCCGCATATCGGACACTCGCGCGGAGACCGAGTTGGCCGCCCAGGCGTTCGAGGCAGAGGGAGACGTCGAGGGCCTCCTGGATGCCTACGCGCAGCTGAATCAGATCGACCTGGCCCTCGCGCATTGGGAGGATTCGCTCAGGTGGGCGCAGCTCGGCCTCGACCTCGCAACCCGTGCGGGACGAGAACGCATGCGCGGCACCTTTGCCATGTGGGTCTCCAACGCGCTCACCTGGGGATCCATGGACGCATCGGCAAGTATCGCGTTGATGGAGGGACTGGTTGCCACGGCGACTCGCCGCCTGACCAAGGCTGCGATTTTCGATTCGATCGCGGTCCTGAAGGGCGTCCTCGGTGACCGGCCCGGTGCGGATGCCGCGAGAGGCGAGGCGGCCGCCATCTTCGACGAGTTGGGCCACCAGCACCGGGAGTTTCGTGACGCCTTCATGGAGTACGCGCTGGACGACTTCGGGGCCGCGGTCCGGCTGACGCGCGCCGAGGCAGCCGACCTGGAGCGGCGCGGCGACACAGGCCAACGCTCCACGATGCTCGGGCTCCAGTCTTGGACCCTGGCGCTCCTTGGCGACGATCAGGACGCGGCGGCGGCCGCGGCGACCGCGTATGCGCTGAGCGCGCCCGACGATGCCGTGTCGCAGATCCTCTGGCGAGCCGGACTCGGCCTTGTCGAGGCAAGGCGCGGCAACGCCGCCGAGGCGGACCGGCTCACGCACGAGGCTACCGAGGTGGCAGCGGAGACCGATTCGATGGAGGCCGGTACGGCGTGGCTCGCGCGGGCGATGGCCCTGGCCAGCCTCGGTCGCACGTCCGAGGCCAGCGACGCGGCCCGCGAGGCGCGCAGGCTGTTCGCGCTGAAGGGCTCGGTCAACGCGATGCGGCGCGCCGAGGCGCTCATCACGTCAGCTGGCAGCGCGGGACCTCGTTGAGCGCGAACGGGACCCGCGAGCCGATGTAGCTGACGGCCGTCAGGCGTGGACGATTACGGAAGTCTGCAGGTGATCTGATGCGCGCCAGGCACGTAGAAAGTTACGGTCACGCTCGAGCGAGTGGGCTGGTTCGCATCCACACGGGCGCCTCACGACCGGTCGATCTCGTGACGCATCTCCCGGGGACGACGAGGACGAGGTCGCTCGCGTCACGCCGGCGGTCGAAGGTCGAGGTCGACCAGATCGGATGACGGCTACGGCCAGTAGCCGACTGCCCACGTCCCTGCGGCGAACTTGGCCTGGCCCGATAGGGATGGGTGGAAGTAGTCGAAGTGGCCGACGTCATTCTTCGTGTATGCGGCGTTGAAGGCGGCGTTGCCGTCGAACAGGCACTGGCGGTACTGCGCGCAGACCTCCGCGAGGGCAGTGTTGTAGTCGACGCTGCGCTGAAGGACGCGCGCCCGGCGCGCGACATCGGCCGTCGCCGTCGACGTCGGGTTGGCGAGCATTGATTGGCACACCCCGAACGTCGCCCACGCGGCCTGCGCGAGGAGATTGTCGTGGTAGAGGTCCCAAAGGTGCTTGATGTTCGGCACGCTCGCTACGAACACCTTCACGCTCGGCAGTCCGTTGGTGACCGTCTCCATGCCTGTCTGAAATTGAGCGCGGTAGGCGGCCACCGAGGTCATCGCGCTTTCGCTTGACGCGCAGACATCATTGCCACCCATCTCCACCGTCACGTAACCGACGCGTTGCGCAACAGCGGTCGACATCTGGCCCGCGAGCTCAACCATCTTCGCGCCGGATCGCGCGTCGTTGTAATTCCTGCCCTTGATCTTCGGGTTGAGCACGAGCAGTCGGAGGTAGTGGCTGTTCACCGAGGTAGCCGTGCCGGTGGACCACGAACCCGCGGGGTTATCGGTCCAAGGGAGCAAGCCCGTTCCCGCGGCCCGGGTCAGCGAATCTCCGGTGGCCGCCATCGACGACGGGAGCGACGGTCGGGCGCTCGCAGCTGGGGCCAGGACTGCGATGGCGAGCGCCGCGGCGGCGAGCGCCGAGCGCCGGGATCGAAGCGATCGCGTCATGTCGAGCCTCCCCCGAGTGTGGTGGGCAACCGCCGCGTTCTGGCGGTTCGCGACATTGTCGTCCCAGATTGCGCGGCGGTCCATCGTTGAGGCGTTCGTGGCACGACCAGCACTGCGCTGTGAGCGGGCCCGGAGATTGGATCGCGTCTCACAGTCGCGCCTCGACGGAGTCGAGGATGACATCGATGATGCTTGCCGTTGTCTGGCCCATCCTTTCGTTGCTGCTGCCCGGTCAGGGCTCGTAGTAGGGCGAGTCCTTGCCCTGCCAGATGCGTTCGAGGACGTAATGGCCGTCGCCCTCGGGGTCGAGCAGGCTCGGGCGGGCCGCGAGGATCATCACGTACGGGTGGAGCCGGACGTTGACCATCCGCGTCCCGACGAACGTCTGATCGAGGATGACGCCCTCCTGGGTCTGCTGCCACCAGTCCTGCCCGAACGCGTAGTTGCCGGGGCTGGCCAGGACGAGGCTGACGTCGTCGCCTCGGTCCCGGAGGAGGAGCGGTCCGGCGACGTGCGTTCCCGCACCGATGACATGGTCACAACCGGCGCCGTCGAACCACGTGAGTTGCGTGACCTGCGTCTTGAGCAGGCCGTCGTGGTACTCGCGACCACCCCACCACTGGGGTGAGCAGATCACGAGGTCCGCGCCGCCCGCACGCGCGCGCTTGACTGCCTCATCCACGTTGGCCTTCGTGATCCACGGCACGCCCGCGGTGTCCGCGTCAGCGCGGGCGACACCGCCGACGTCGTTCCAGGCCACGATCCCGATCTTGATTCCAGCGACTTCGAGGTACGCGGGCTCCAGCCCCTCATCCAGGTTCAGGCCGAGGCCCGTGTGGGGCATCTTGTGCTCGTCCAGGATCTTGATCGTCGATCGGATGCCCGCCACGCCGCGGTCGCTCATGTGGTTCGCCGCGAGATAGACGGCGTCGAGGCCGAGCATCTTCTCCCACGAGTCCACCTCGGCCTCGGGGACGGCGAAGACCAGCGCGCTTCCCGAGTCGTTGGGCGACCACTTGTTGTTCGGCATGATCGGACACTCGTGGTCCGCGATCGCGATGTCGGAGCGCTTGAGGATCGCCGGCGTCGCGCCCGCGTTGCCGGTGTCGACCGGTCGGACGACGAGCTCCAGCGAAACGCCCGGCGGCTTGTTGGGGTTGAGGATCGGCTTGCCCTTGTACTTCGCGGTGCCGCCGCCGAAGACCCAGTCCCAGCCCTTGCCCAGCGTCACAGCTTGGTGGGCGGCCCAGCGATCCGCGCACAGACTGCCGATGGAGGTCATGTTCCAGACCTTCGAGGCGTCATACGCGGTCCAGGCCGGGTCCAGCGTCGCGGCAACCGACTCGCGACCCTGCACCGGATACGGCAGGGCACGCGATTCCGGGTCGCCGAACAGGTCCGGTCCGAAGAGGCCGTACGGTCCGTCGCCCGCGATCGGGAGCACCTTGGTCTCGGTCTCGACCAGGCCGGGCGGCAGGAGGGCCACCTGCCTCTGGTTGCCCTTCAGTGCCGCCTGGATCTTGCCGGCATCAACGCAGGCATCGGTCCGCTTCAGATTGGGCGCCAGGATGTCCACGCCGCAGGGCATGAGCAGCTTGTTCTGGTCGGCGAGCGCCGCCAACTCGTCGAGCGAGATGGTGCCCTTCAGGTTCGTCAGGCCGGTGACGACGGCGAGCGGAAACTCGATGGCAACGGCGGTGGGGCTCGGGAGGACGGTGGGAGTCGGCGAAACCGTCGACGGCGGTGATGTCGGCGCCACGCCGGACGACGGTGCGGCCGTTGGCCCCGACACGCAGCCCGCGAGCATCGCCAGGACAGTGACCACGAGGATGCCGCGAACCGGCAGGGAGTTGGCCACACCGAGGCGGCGGAGGCGCTCGGTGCCGATCACGGCGTCGATGGTAGGGCCGGCAACGTTTGTCCGGCGCTGGGCGAATCCGCGGGAACGCGGCTAGGCTCCCCGCGATGCGTCTGATTCGCGTGCTCAGCGCGGCGACCATGCTCGCCGCGGGGCTGCTCACGGTCCCGGCCGCCTCGCCACGGCCCGCCGCCGCGATTGGTCCTCTCCCGGAGTGCAGGCTCGAGGACCACCTCACGTCGCCGCTTGGGTACGACGACTGGGCAACGACCCTCGTCGACTGGAACCTGAGCGTCGGGAAGGACTACGCGCCACCGGATCTCGTCTCGGTGCGCACGGGCGACGTCGCCGGAGGCGGCAACGTCCGCAGGGTCGTCATCACCGACCTCAAGGCCATGGCCGCGGCGGCCAAGAAGAACGGCACGCCGCTCGTGGCTTGGAGCCCGTACCGCAGCTACAGCCAGCAGGAGAAGCTGTTCAACGGCTACGTCAAGGGCTACGGCTACGACTCGGCGATCAACTTCTCCGCGCGCCCCGGTCATTCCGAGCACCAGCTGGGCCTGACGATCGATTTCGTCGCCGTTGGCGACGACGGTCTCACCAGCAACTGGGAGGTGACGAAGACGGGCGCCTGGATGGCGAAGAACGCGTGGAAGTACGGCTGGCTCATGAGCTACCCAAAGGGCAAGCAGGAAGTCGTGTGCTACAGCTACGAACCGTGGCACTACCGCTACGTCGGGGTCGAACTCGCGAAGAAGATCCACGACTCCGGCCTGACGCCGCGCGAGTACCTGTGGGCGAACTTCACCCAGCTCGACACGACCTTCCAACCCGTGCCGACGCCGACACCAGAAGCGACGCCGACACCGAGCCCCTCGCCGACGCCCGTCCCGCTCATTCCGTCGGCGATCGCCAGCGGAGCAGGTTCGACGGGCGCGCCGGCGGCGAGCCCTCCGCCGACTTCACCAGCTGGTTCCTGGCTCGGCTTCGACCCGGCGGTCGTGCTGGCTGGCATCGTCATGGTGCTGGCATCGATCGGATTGGTCGTCGCCGTCCGGCGTGCCCGCGCTTCGCCGGGACTGTACTCGAGGCCCTGACAAACCCCGCGCACGATCATTGGAACCATCGCGTCGCGGATGGCGTCTGCGCGACGAACGGGCGCGCGACGTTGCTCACCAACGTTGTCGACGGCCTGCACCGTTCGAATTGGAGGATCACCCAGATGGCCCACCGACTTCCTCGCCACGCCGTTCTTGGCGTGCTCGCCAGCATGCTCGTCGCGTGCGGCGGAACGCCCACGCCGACCGCGGCGCCGGCAACCCAGTCTCCGGCGAGCGCGCCGGTCGTGACGACGGCGTCGGCGACGGTGCCCGCCGCCACGGCGGCAGCGACCGCCCCGACAGCCGTTTCGTCACCCGCGCGCGATCCCGGCACTGCACGCACTGACCCGAAGGGGATCGGCCAGGTGTGGGTCCCGGGCGGCGTCTTCACGATGGGCTCGGACGCCGGGTCGGCGACGCCGCCATCGTGGGCGGTCGCGACGTACGCCAGCGAGCACCCGGCCCACGAAGTGCACCTGACGCGCGGCTACTGGATCGACACGACGGAGGTCACGGTCGAGGCGTTCAAGGCATTCAAGGACGCCGGCGGCTACACGGACCAATCGAACTGGTCCGAGAAGGGCTGGGCATGGCTCCAGGGCATGGGCGCTGTGCCACTTCCGAACCCGTGCCTGACGCAGAAGGCGGCTGAGCCGCAGGTCTGCGTGACCTGGTACGAAGCCGAGGCGTACGCGCACTGGCGCGGTGGCCGCCTGCCAACCGAAGCGGAGTGGGAGTTCGCCGCCCGCGGCGCGGAGTCGCGCGTCTACCCGTGGGGCGACACGTTCGATGGCGCCAAGGCGAATCTCGACGGCGGGACCGGCCCGGTCGCGGTCGGGGGCTTCCCGGACGGCGCCAGCTGGATCGGCGCGCTGGACATGGCCGGCAACGCGATGGAATGGGTCGCCGACTGGTGGAGCGACACGTACTACGCGGAGGGCGTGCGCGACGATCCGACAGGCCCCGACGCGGGCGTGATCAAAATCGAGAAGGGCGGCTGGTGGGGCCCCCCGGATGGGACCGGCTCATTCGTTGCGCGATCGTCGTTCCGCCTCGACGAGGACTTCCCGACCTACCAGGACCACCACATCGGGTTCCGGATCGTCGCCACCGACTGAGTTATTGCGACTGAGTCTCGATTACTGCTAGCATCGGGGCATGGTTGCCGCTACGTCGATCGTCGAGGCATTCGAGGGTGCCGGCTACCGCCTGACGGCGCCTCGGCGCGCGCTTGCAGGCCTGATTGCATCGCGAAGCGGCCACTTCACCGCCGATGAGCTGCTCGCGGACGCGCGGCGCGGGCGCGGCGGGCTCGGGCGCGCGACGATCTTCCGGTCGTTGGACGTCCTCGCGGAGCTCGGAGCGGTGGAACGGCTCGATCTGCCGTCGGGGGGCCACGCCTTCGTCGCCTGCGAGCCGGCCCATCACCACCACGTCGTGTGCTCGTCGTGCGGGCAGTCGACCGAGGTATCCGATCACGGGCTCGAGGGCATGGCCGAGGCGATCGAGCGTGAGACCGGCTACCGGGTGGATACCCACCGGCTGGAACTGTTCGGCGTCTGCCCAGCGTGTCGGGATGGGCAGCGATGAATCCGCTGGCGCTGCTGCCCTTCTTCTCGACGCTCCTCGGCGGTTTCGCGGCGTTGCACCTGCGGCATCGACTGCACGCGTTCATGGCGCTCGCGGCCGGCGTCGTGGTCGCGACCGCCATCGTGGACCTCCTGCCGGAGGCGTTCGAGCTCGTCGGGCCGGACGGCACCCTCGGCGTGGGCATCGCGGCGGTCATCGGCTTCATCGGCTTCAGCCTCGTCGAGGCGTTCCTCCATCAGTCGAGCTTCGAGCACGCCGGCGACCACGACCACTATCAAGACCACGCGAGCGGCGGCGATGGCGCGATCTCGCCCAGGACCGGCGCGCCGTCGGGGATCATCGGACTCCTGCCTCCGATCAGCCTGATCATCCATAGCACGCTTGATGGCCTCGCCATCGGGCTCGCCTTCCAGGCGGGCGGGGAGATCGGCCTGATCGTGCTGCTCGCCGTGCTCGCGCACGACTTCGCCGACGGCATGAACGTCGTGACGCTCGCACTCGACGCGGCCCGCGGCCAGCGATTGGCGATCATCCTGCTCCTACTGGACGCCATAGCCCCGCTCGCCGGAGCGGCGCTGAGCACCGTCGTGGCCGTCTCGCCGGGTGCGCTGGGATTGCTGCTTGCCTCGTTCGCCGGGGTCTTCATCGCGATCGGTGCGGGCCATCTCCTGCCGGAGTCGCAGCATCGCGACCCGCGGCGAGGACCGGCCCTCGTGGCACTGTCCGGGCTCGGCGCGACGTTCGTCCTTGTCGTTCGCGCGATCGGCGTTCAGTGACGGGAGGCGCACGATGACGACGACCAGCAACGATCGGCTGCTCGGGCCGATCATGCAGATCCTCGTGCCCGTCTCCGACCTGGAGCGCGCGACCAAGTTCTACGAGGACATTCTCGGCTTGCCGCTGCTGTTCCGCTACCCGGGGAATGCGTTCTTCGACGCGCACGGCATCCGGATCTACCTCGCGACGCCCTCGGAGCCCGGGTACGCCGGGCCAGCGACGCTGTACTTCCGGGTCGACGACGTCGGCGCGACCTTCGATCGCCTGGTCGCGTGCGGTGCGACCGTTCGTGAGGAACCCGAGATCGCCCATCGAGACGAGGCGTACGACCTGTGGCTCGGCTTCGTCAGCGACCCGGACGGCAACAATATCGGGCTGATGCGGGAGGCGCCCAAGGGCCTGGAGCGGGGCTGACCGCCCCTCACCTCAGGTGCGGGCTGCGCTCTCCTTCCGACGGCGCTTCAGTGTCGGCGAGTCCGCGGCGCCGGTTGCCGCTGTCGCGCTCTCCTCCTTACTCGGTGTCTCCAAGGCGGCAGGGTCGATCGGCACCGGCGTCTCCCGATCCTGGAGGCGGCCCAGGACTACTGTTATCCCGGCGACGAGCGGGACCGCGACGATCGCGCCGAGAACGCCCGCGACCGCCCCGCCGAGCAACAGGCTCACGAGGACGAGGAACGGAGACAGCCCGACGCTGTTGCGCATGATCATGGGCACGAGAACGTTGCCCTCGATGAGCTGGAGCAGAACGTAGATGACGAGCGTGAGTACCACCGTATCGGTCGAGACCGTCGTCGCCATGAGGACCGCGGGCACAGCCCCGATCAGCGGGCCGACAATCGGGATGACCTCGGTCATGGCCGCGATGAGGGCCAGGAGGAGTGCCGCCGGCAGGCCCAACACGCTGTATGCGATACCGGTCGCGACGCCGATGGTGAGCATGAGGATGAGCTGGCCGCGGACCCACAGACCAAGGCGCGACTCGATCTCGTTCCAGGCGTCGCGGATGCCTTCACGCCGATCCGCCGGCACGAATGCCAGCGTGTAGCGCTGGAGCCGCGGTCGTTCGGTCAGCCAGAAGAACACCATCACCATCAGCGTCACGAGGGCGGCGGTCACCTCAAAGATGAGCAGCGACGCACTCACGACCTTGTCCGGGGATGGCGGTGGGCCTGGCCGGAGCGGTGCCTCGATCGCATCGAGGAGCGACCCGATTCCCTTCGACAGGATCTCCGGGCGCAGATTCGCGCTCGATGCCCGGACCTGATCGAGGAACGCGGGCAGGCGACCCATAGCACCCTCGACCTGGACGAGAGCAGCCGGCACGATGAATACGGCGATGGCGACCACCCCGGCGAGGAACGTCGCGTACACGAGCAGGATCGCGAATCCGCGACCGATGCCGGTCCGGCCGCGGATGGCGCCCACGACCGGTTCCAGCGCTGCGCCGAGCAGGATCGCAAGGAAGACGAGCAGGATCACTTCGGTGGCCGCCGCCGCGACACCGGCCAGGATCAGGATGAGACCGACGCCCACGGCGAGACCTGCGCCCCGCGCAACCCAGCTCATTGATTCCGATCGCATCCGCCCCTCCAGACGTGTCGGGACGGATCGTGGCGGCGGATCGGTCCACGGGACTCGCTGCCGGGGGGCGTGCGCATTGCAATTGCATCGCGCCTTGTGTCAGTTCGCCCGGCCCGTCTCCAGCTCGCGGATCCGGCGCGTCAGGAATGCCCGCTCAACCTGATTCGAGGTCAGGTCGAGTGCCGCTTGATACGCCACTGCGGCGGCGTCGCGCCGGCCGAGTCGGCGGAGCAGGTCCGCGCGAGCCGCGTGGAAATACGGGTACGACGCGAGACGCTCGTCGCCGTCCAGCGACTCGAGGAGGGCGAGGCCCACCGCCGGGCCGTCGGCCATCGCAACCGCGACGGCGCGGTTGAGCTCCACGACGGGCGAGGGAGCGAGACTCGCGAGGCGCCCATAGAGCGCGGCGATCTCCCGCCAGTCTGTCTCGACCGCGCTCGCTGCCGTGTCGTGGAGCGCGGCGATCGCTGCCTGGACCTGGTACGGACCGGCGCGGCCCACCCGGAGCGCGCGGTCCAGCACGGCCTGGCCCTCGACGATTTCCGCCCGGTCCCAGCGCGAGCGGTCCTGGTCCTCGAGCAGCGCCAGGTCGCCCGTGCTGCTCGTCCGCGCCTCGCGGCGTGCATCGTGCAGGAGCAGCAGCGCGAGGAGTCCGAGGCTCTCCGGCTCGTCGGGCATGAGTTCGTTCAGCAGGCGGGCGAGGCGGATCGCCTCTCCCGTCAGCTCGCGCCGGATCAGCGCCTCGCCCTCGGCGGAGCTGTAGCCCTCGTTGAAGATCAGGTACAGAACGCGCAGGACCGCGTCGAGCCGCTCCGGGAGCGCGGCGGGCGGCGGGACCCCGTATGGGATCCCGGCGTCGCGGATCTTCCGCTTCGCTCGGACGAGCCGCTGCGCGAGCGTCACCTCTGAAACGAGGAACGCGCGGGCGATCTCCGGCGTGCTGAGGCCGCCCAGTGTGCGCAGGGTGAGCGCCACCCGCGCCTCCGGCGCGAGCGCCGGGTGGCAGCACGTGAAGATCAATCGCAGCCGGTCGTCGATGGCGTCCGTGTCGCTTGCCTCCTCCATGCCCTCACTTCCCGCGTTTGCGTCGATCTCGATCTCGCGCCGGAGCTCATCCGTCTTATCCGCGAGCCGCCGCCGGCGACGGATCCGGTCGATCGCAGCGTTTCGGGCCGTCGTCGTGATCCACGCGGCGGGGTTCCGCGGCACGCCCTGGCTCGACCACGTCTCCAGCGCCCTCGCGAACGCGTCCTGGACGGCCTCTTCGGCGAGGTCGAAGTCGCCGAGCACGCGGATGAGGGTCGCGACGACCCTGCCCGATTCCTCGCGGAACAGGCGATCGACGACCTCGTGGGCCGCGGGCGTCGTCAAGGACGCTCCGATGCCGTCAGCCGCCCGATTGCCCGTTGATCGGACGGACCTCGATCGAGCCCCAGGCCGCGCCCGGGCACGCCTTCGCGAGTTCGATCGCCTCGTCGAGGTCAGCCGCCTCGATCAGGTAGTAGCCGCCCAGGGCCTCCTTCGTCTCAGCGAAGGGACCATCCGTGATCAACATTTGGCCGTCACGGACGCGAATGGTCGTCGCCGTCGTGGTGGGCTCCAGCTCGTCACCATCGACGAAGGCGCCCCGCTCGCGGAGCATGCCCGTGTACGCGCGATACGTCGTTCGGATTTCGTCCAGCGGCGCCGGGGGCGGCGTGCTCGTCGGTTCCTCGCTGTAGATGAGGACCAGGTAGCGCATGGCTTCCTCCGGATGCGTCGCGGCGGCATCGCCGCGTTCACCGAAACGACGAACGGACCGACCGGAATCGACAGCACGCTAGCATCCGGGCATGCCCAAGGAACAGGAGGTCCTGCGGATCGGGGATCGCGAGGTCACGGTCACCAATCCGGGCAAGATCTTCTTCGATGCGATCGGGGCGACGAAGCTGGACCTCGTTCGCTACTACCTCGCGGTAGCGCCAGGCGCCCTGACCGGTGCGGGCGGCCGCCCGATGGCGCTCAAGCGCTTCGTGAACGGGGCGGCGGGCGAGGCGTTCTTCCAGAAGCGGGCACCGGACAACCGGCCGGAGTGGCTGCGCACGGTCACGCTGTCATTCCCGTCCGGTCGAACCGCCGACGAGATCGTCGTCGAGGACGCGGCGGGTCTTGCCTGGATCGTGAACCTCGGCTGCCTGGACCTCAATCCGCACCCGGTGCGCGCCGATGACCTCGATCACCCCGACGAGTTGCGCGTTGATCTTGACCCCGTTCCGGGTGTTGGCTGGGCGCAGATCCGCGACGTCGCGATGGTCACCAAGGAGTCGCTCGAGGCCGTCGGACTCACCGGCTGGCCGAAGACCTCTGGCTCGCGGGGCATTCACGTCAACGTGCGCCTAGAGCGGCGCTGGACGTACCCGGAGGTCCGACGCGCCGCGCTGGCGATCGCTCGCGACGTCGAACGGCGGGCGCCGGCGATCGCCACGTCGAAGTGGTGGAAGGAGGAGCGCCACGGCGTCTTCCTCGACTACAACCAGAACGCCAAGGACCGCACGGTAGCCTCGGCGTACTCCGTGCGGCCGCTGCCGGACGCGCGTGTGTCGACGCCCCTGTCGTGGGACGAGGTGCCCACAGCCGAGGCCGAGGCATTCACGATCTCCACCGTGCCGGCACGGTTCGCCGCGATCGGCGATCCGGGAGCGGGCATCGACGGGGCAGTAGGCTCGCTCGAGGCGCTGCTGGAGCTCTCGCATCGCGACGAGGCGGAGGGTCTGGGGGACGCGCCATGGCCGCCCAATTATCGGAAGCAGGAGGGTGAGCCGCCGCGCGTGCAACCGTCGCGCCAGCGCCGCGCCACCGCTGAGTACGACACGCCGGAGGCCGAGGCGGACCGCGAGAAGAACCGCGCCGCGATGGAGAAACGCTTCACCGCGGAGCTGGAGCGCCGAGCTGCGGCGAAGGCCTCGGGCGAGGCAACACCCGCCACCCGGCCAACGCCAACCGGACGCCGCAAGTCAACGGTGCCGGTCATCGAGATCTCGCGCGCGAAGTCGAAGGCAGCGGCACTGGAAGGGCTGGAGCGCTGGAAGGTTCGCCACCCGGAGGCAGCTGCGGCACTCAAGGAGCCGGACGTGCTCGTCGACGGTATGCGCGGCCGATCGTCGCTCTGGTACCGGGTCCGCGTGAATCTCACCCACGTGCCAGAACCTGATCGGCCGGCGCAGGACGCGCTCGACCCTGACTACGACCCGTGGGCCGAGTATGCGTTTCCCGATCGCGTCGGGCAGGCGGAGCGCGCACCGCGAACGCGGCGCGCGCCCGGAAGCTGAGTCGCTAGGCGGTCTTGTTCCGCCAGAACATCAACAGCACGACGACAACGTACACGTGGATGCCGAGCATCACGAGCACGAACCCGATGCCGCTGCTGGCTCCGCTGGAGCTGCCGCCGCCCGTGAGGCTCAGGAGCCAGAACAGGCCGCTGAGAATGCCCACGATCAGGCCCATTACGCGGCCCCAGCCACGTGAGCGAACGATGCCGATACCGCCGAGCAGGTACACGAGGCTGTAGACGACGACCACGATGCCGACGAACGCGAGGAAGCCGCTGACCACGGCAGCGGGATCGTTGAGCCCGCTGCCCGTGAAATCGCCTCCGAACTGGTCCAGATCGAGCTGGCCGACGATCGTCGAGCCAAAAACGGTGATCATGAGACCGAGAAGGCCGCCGAGGATCCCGAGGAGGATCAGCAGGACACCGGCGATCGCCGCGAGCGTGGTCCGCCCGCCCTTGGCAACGGCAACAACTGGTGCAGCACCCCAGGCGACCGGCGGCGGCATGATCGGCGGCGGCATGATCGGCGGCGGCGGCGCGGGCGCCGCTGCCTGCTCCACGAGTGGCGCCAAAGGCGGTGGATCCGCGCTGGGTGTGGGCTCGCCCGCGGGCGTCTGCTCGTCGGTCATGTGGTCACCCCTCCCTTGAAGATCAGGTCCAGCTCATATGCGGCCGTCACCTCGAGCTGATCGTAGCGGCAGTCCGCGGGCTGTTTGTCCGGGCGCCAGCGGAGGAACGTGGTCCCGTGCCGAAATCGATCGCCCTGCAGGTGATCGTACGCGACCTCGGCAACCCGTTCGACGTGAATCGGTTCCCAGGAGAGGTCCTTGCCGCGATTCCAGCGTGAGGTCGCGCCCGGCAGCCGTTGCCCCGAGGCCTGGGTGGCCTGTGCCCATTCCGCCCACTCGGACCACGGGTGGCCCTCCAGGGCGTTCTCGCGCAGCGGTGCGAGTTCCTCGACGAGCGCGGCGCGCCTGTCCCACGTAAACGACGATGTCACGCCAACGCTATGCAGGGTCCCGGTCCCATCGAAGAGCCCGAGCAGCAGCGATCCGATGTGCGTGCCCGGCCCGTTCTTGTGCCACCGGAACCCCGCGACGGCACACTCGGCGGTGCGCTGATGCTTGACTTTGATCATCGCCCGCTTGCCGGGCTGGTAGGTGCCGTCGAGCCGCTTGGCGATCACCCCATCCAGGCCGGCGCCTTCGAACCGCTTGAACCAGTCCGCGGCGAGGACGCGGTCGGTGGTGGCCGGCGTGAGGTGAACCGGCGGCTTCGCGATCCCGGCGAGCGCGGCCTCGAGGCGCGCGCGCCGCTCGCCCTGGTTTGCGCCGCGCAGGTCCTCGTCGCCGATCGCGAGCAGGTCCCACGCGACGAACGAAGCGGGCGACTGCTCCGCGAGCATCTTCACTCGTGAAGCGGCAGGGTGGATGCGGAGCAGCAGCGCCTCGAATTGCAGCCCTCCGTCGCCGGCGATGACCACCTCACCATCCAGCACGCAGCGCTCCGGCAACGAAGCCTTGAGCGGCTCGGCCAGCTCGGGGAAGTAGCGGTCGAGCGGCTTGAGGTCGCGCGACTGGATGTAGGTCTCGTCCCCGTCTCGAAAGACGAGCGCCCGAAAGCCGTCCCATTTCGGCTCGTACAGCCAGCCGTCGCCCGACGGCAGGGCGTCGGCGGCCTTTGCCAGCATCGGCTCGATAGGTGGTTCGAACGGGAGCTTCACCGCGCCACGGTACCCCAGGCGACGGCGGCTACAGTTCGCCCGTGACTGACTCCGCGGCCGCCGAGCCGTTCGTTAGCGAGCCGCACGAGGACGAGCCGCAGCCCGCGAGCCGCTACGACGACATGGCTGAGGGCTATGCGCGCTTTTGGGCGCCGGTCATCCGCCCGGGAGCTATCCGCGTGCTCGACCTCGTCGCGCCAGATCTGGAACCCGCAGGAACAAGCGCGATCCTGGATGTCGGCAGCGGCACGGGATCCCTGGCGATCGCGACGTTGAAGCGCTGGCCGTGGCATCGCGTGACCGGCATCGACCCGTCCGGCGGGATGCTCGAGGTGGCCCGCGACACGGCCGACCAGGAGCTCCCGGAGGCGGTCGCCCGCCGGTTCCGCGCCGAGGTCGCCTCGGCCGATCGTCTGCCCTTCGATGACGCGACCTTCGACGTCGCGGTCTCGTCATTCGTCCTGCAGCTCGTCAAGAGCCGCTCGGCAGCGCTCCGCGAAGTTCGCCGCGTGCTAAAACCGGGGGGGGTGTTCGCGTGGGTCGCGTGGCTGCGAACGGACAGAGCCTTCGAGCCCGATCGGATCGCGAACGAGCTGCTCGACGAGGCGGGCTTCGACCCGCCGGAACCAGATCGCCGGCCCGGCGATCTCGCGTCAGTGTCTTCAGCGGCGCAGGGAATGCGACGCGCGGGCTACGTCGACGTCCGCGCGCACGCGGGCGAGGTCGAGCACGCGTGGGACGCAGACGGCTACCGGGCGTTCTACACGGAGTTCGACGAGGCAAGCCTGTTCGACGACCTGGAGCCGGGTGAGCGCGACGAGATCCGGGCGAAGCTGCTCGAACGGCTTGGCGCGCTCAGGCCAGAGCAGCTGACGCTGCGGTTGCCTGTCGTCTACATAGTGGGGCGCGCGCCGAGCTGAGCCACGGCCGGTCCGGCCAGATGGCCGTGATCAGCCCGCGTCGGGTTCCTTGTCCGACTCGCCCTCGCCGCCCTCGCCGCCCTCGGCTCCCTCGGCTGCGCCCTCTGCGGCACCGTCTGCCGCGCCCTCGGGGACCTCGACGACCTCCTCGACGCGCGGCGGCAGCACCTTGGCCACGACCTCGGTCGGGTCGTTGAGCAGGATCGCATCGGACGGGATCACGAGATCGCTGACGTGAATCTGGTCGTCGAACGTTGCCAGTGACTCGATGGAGTAGTGGATGGACTGCGGGAGGTGATCGGGCAGCGCGCGAACGCGGACGTGCTCGATGACGTGCATCAGCGTTCCACCCGCGGTCTCGATGGCCTCCGACAGGCCCTCGGAGACGAGCGGCACGTCCACGGTCAGCTCTTCGGTCATGCGCACGACGTACAGGTCCACGTGCAGCAGCCGGCGGGTGACGCGATGGGTCTGCACGCCGTACACGAGCACGGGTGCCGCGGCGCCGCCATCGACGGACAGGTCGATGAGGGTGTTCGCCCCAGCGTGGCGTCGAAGCTGCTCGAATTCGTGCGTGTCGACGGAGACGTTGTCCGAGGCGAGGCCGTTGCCGAAGATGACCGCGGGCAGGCGGCCAGCGCGGCGCATGTTCGAGACCTTCTTGCCTGTGAGCGTGCGGCTCGCCGCGGCGAGCTTGGGACGAGCGGTGGACATGCGGAAGTGGGGCCTCCGGGAGGGATCGATCGGCCCGGTAAGGTACCACGACGGCTCGCCGGGCATCCGGAGGTGCCCGGTGTAGGATCGGTTCGTGGCAGCAACGATTTTGGTCGTCGAGGATGAGCACGCCGTGGCGCGCGGGCTCCAGTACGCCCTCGAACAGGAGGGCTACGAGGTGACGCTCGCCAGATCCGGCGAGGAGGGCTACGAGGTCGCGACCCGGTCAGCCCCGGACCTGATCCTGCTGGACGTGCGCCTGCCCGGCATGGACGGCTTCGAGGTGCTGCGCCGCCTGCGCGCGGCAGGCACGAAATCTCCGGTCCTGATGCTCACCGCCCGCGACGAGGAAGTCGACAAGGTCATCGGCCTGGAGCTGGGCGCGGACGACTACCTCACGAAGCCGTTCGGGCTGCGCGAGCTGCTCAGCCGGGTAAAGGCGCTCCTCCGCCGGGCGTATGGCGACCTCGCCGATGCCGTCGGCGGCCGCGTCATCCGGCATCGCGACCTCCTGATCGATCTCGATCGCCGGCGGGTCCAGCGCGGCGACCGGCGAATCAGCCTCACGCCGACGGAATTCGAGATCCTGCGCCACCTCGCCAGCAAGCCCGGCCGGGTCTACACGCGCGCGGAGCTGCTGGACCTCCTGCGCGATTACGAGGCGCTGGACCAGGACGAGAAGACGATCAACGTCCACGTGAGCCACCTGCGGGACAAGCTCGAGGACGATCCGACCAATCCCGCGTTTGTCCAGACGATCCGCGGCGTCGGCTACGCGTTCGCCGAGCGCTGAGCGCCGAACCCTGAGCGACGGGCTCGCGCCAAAGACGTTTCAGGGCCGGCTGACGCTGGGCTTCGTGGCGGTCGTGGCCGTCACGCTCGGCCTCGTCGGCCTCCTGGTCGTGAACCGCCTGGGCGCGTACTTCGACCAGCAGCAGGACGACGATCTCACCGCCCGCGCCCGCGGCGTGGCGCAGTACGTGATCCTGATCGCGGAGAGCACGGGCACGGTGCGCGCCGGCCGGCCGGTCGTCTCGAACGACGGGATGGTCGACCCCGCCGTCGTGAACGAGCTCACTCGCGGTACCCAGCAGCGGATCATGGCCGACCACCTCGCCCAGGCGGACGTCCGGATCCGGGTTGGGCGCGCGGGCACCGAGTTCCTGCCCGCCGCAAACGGGGTCTTCGCGGCGACAGATGAGGCGAAGCCCGACGACCCCCGCCAGGCACGCGAACGGGTCACGAGCAGGACCGTCCTGATAGAGGTCAAGTCGGCGGCCATCCCGTACGGCGTGGAGGTGACGCTCCTGAATCCGTACACCTATCGCGCGGCGGCAGTCTCCAACGTGACCGGACTGCTCGCGGTCATCGGGCTGATCGCGCTAGCGGTCGCGGTGGTGGTCGCGGCGATGCTCACCCGGCGCATCACCACGCCCCTCCGGCGCCTCACCGAGGCGAGTCGCGACCTCGCAGAGGGCGATTTCGCCCGCCGCGTCCCGTCCGATGCGATAGAAGCCGGCCCCATCGAGCTGTCGAACCTCGGCCTCCAGTTCAACGCCATGGCCGAGCGCCTCCAGGAGAGCGTCGAGATCATCCGCCGCGACCGCGATCGAAGCCGCGAGTTCCTGGCGGACGTCTCGCATGAGCTGCGGACGCCGATCGCGGCGCTCCGAACGTTCAACGAGCTCCTCGTCGAGGGCGCCGCAGACGACCCGGCAGCGCGCAACGAGTTCCTCGAGACCAGTCGCGCCCAGCTTGAGCGCCTCGACTGGCTCGCCCAGAACCTGCTCGAGCTGTCCAAGCTCGATTCCGGGCTCGTCCTGCTCGACCTCCGGCGCGAGGACCTCCGTTCGTCGGTGCAGCAGGCAGTCGACCAGGCAGCTGCGACGGCAAGGCGCCGCGGCGTCGAGCTCACGATGGCGCGCCCGTCGGAAGCGATCCAACTGCGCCACGATCCTGTCCGCATTGGCCAGGTCGTGACGAATCTCGTCGGCAACGCGATCAAGTTCACGTCGGGCGGCGGGCGCGTGGACGTGGCGGTCCAGCCAGAACCGGACGGGGGAGCCTCGATCACGGTCAGCGATACCGGGATCGGCATCGACCCGGCGGAGCTGCCCAGGATCTTCGACCGGTTCTTCCGCGGCTCACGCGCCAGTGAGGCGCGGGGGAGTGGCAGCGGGCTCGGCCTGGCCATCGTCCGGAGCATCGTCGAGATGCACGGCGGGACCGTCGCCGTCGAGAGCCGGCTCGGCGCCGGAACGGCGTTCCGGGTCGTGCTGCCGGCGCAGCCCCGGCCCTACCCGGGCGACGACGAACGGCGCGTAGTGGAAACTTCATCGTCACCCGCGCAGAACCTGAACCCGCAGCCCGCACCGTAGGGAGCGCATGACCAACGACCTGATCCACGACGACAACACCCCCGGCGACGCCGAGACCGTCGCGTACGCCCCACAACCGGAGCGCCGACCGGAGTGGGCCCGCTCGGCATGGACTGATCCGGTCGCCGCGCCGCCCGCCGCACCACTCGAGCCGGCGCCGATCCTGGCTCCCGTGGTGCCCGCTCAACCCGTCGAACCCAACCGTGGCGAGCCTCGCGGGAGTGGTGGCGGCATCGGCACGCTGATCGGCGCGGCCCTCCTGTCCGCCGTCCTCGCGTCGGGAGGGACCGTGTTCCTCCTCGAATCCACCGGCGCGCTCAACCACCAGGCCACCACGAGCGCCGCGCCAAACCCGACCCAACGCCCGGTCGCCATCGACGAATCGTCGGCGGTCGTCAACGCCGCCGCGAACGTGAGCCCCGCGGTGGTCCGGATCACCGCATCCGGAGTCGCGACCGACGGCCTGGGCGGGCCGCTGCCGGAGACCGGCGTCGGCTCCGGCGTGATCTACGACGCGGACGGCTGGATCCTCACGAATCGCCACGTCGTACTGACCACGAACAAGGCGATCGCGTCATCGCTCACGGTGGAGCTCAAGGACGGTCGCGAGTTCACCGGGACCGTGTACGGCATCGATACGCTGACCGACCTCGCGATCGTGAAGGTCGACGTGACCGGATTGCCGGCGGCGCCGATCGGCAAGTCCGCCGACATCAAGGTCGGTCAGCTCGCGATCGCGATCGGCTCGCCGCTCGGGACGTACACGAACACGGTCACCACCGGGATCATCTCGGCCACGGGCCGGACGATCCAGATCGATGCGAAGACACGCCTCACCAACCTCATCCAGACGGACGCGGCGATCAACCCAGGTAACAGCGGCGGCCCGCTCCTCGACGCGTCCGGCGCGGTGATCGGCATCAACACCGCGGTCGAGCGCGATTCGACGGGCATCGGCTTCGCAATCCCGATCGACATCGCCCGCCCGATCATGGCCCAGGCCCTCGCCGGCGAGCCGCTTGCCCGGCCGTACCTCGGCATCCGCTATCGGCAGATCGACGTCAAGGTCAAGAAGGAGAAGGGCCTCACCGTGGATTCGGGTGCGCTGATCGGACCGTCGACCGACGAGCTGGGCGTGACGAAGCCTGGGGTCACCCCGGGCAGCCCCGCCGAGGCCGCGGGCCTCCAGGACGGCGACATCGTCCTGAAGATCGAGGATCAGCTCGTGGATTCCGAGCACCCGCTCGATGCCATCCTCACGAGCTATCGGCCGGGGCAGGTCGTGAAGATGAGCGTCCTCCGCGGCACATCGGCCGTGTCGATCAGCGTCACCCTGGGAACGCGACCGGAAGGGCTCTAGCCCCGAACGTCGCCCTCGCGGACGCGACGGATCTCAACCCCGGCGTATGCGAGCGGACCGCCGAGCTGCACTCCAGGCTTGCGCACCCGGACCACCACTTCCTCGACCTGCGTGTGCTCCCCGAGCACTTCGTGCGCGATCGCCTCCGCAAGGGCCTCGATGAGGTTGAAGGTCGTCGACTCGACCACCTGCTTCGTGATCCCGTAGACGGCGCCGTAGTCGACCGTTCGTGCAAGGTCGTCGTCGAGACCGGCGGGCTGGACGTCGAGCACCAGCTCCACGTCGACCTCGAATGGCTGCGCCTCGACTTTCTCCCAATCGGCGACGCCGTGGCGCGCCTGGAAGGCCATGCCGGACAGGATGATGCGATCGCTCATGTGCGGCCATCGGGCCATGTGCCGCGGACGATCGCGTCGGCCATCCGGGCGGCCCGGACGTTGGCCCTGACGTCGTGAACGCGGACGACGTCGGCACCCGCGGCGACGCCGAGCGCCGTCGTGGCCAGGGTCGCCTCGAGCCGCTCGTCCGCAGGCAGGTCCAGCACCTTCCCCAATGTCGACTTGCGCGACGTCCCGAGCAGGATCGGGCGGCCGAGGGTGCGCAGTTCACCGAGGTCGCGCAAAAGCACCAGGTTCTGCTGCGCGGTCTTGCCGAACCCGATCCCGGGATCGATGAGGATGTCGGCGGGGGCAACGCCTGCTGCGATGGCCCGCTCGATTGCGCGGCGCAGGTCGTCGATGACCTCCTGCACGACCTGGTCGTAGCGCGGCTCGGCGCGGTTGTGCATCAGGACGATCGGGACGGCGTGGGCCGCGGCGATTCTCGCCAACGTCGCCGCCTCGTCGACGCCCCACACGTTGTTGATGGCATCGGCGCCGGCGGCGAGCGCAGCCTCCGCGACGGCCGGCTTGGTCGTGTCGATCGACAGCGGGATGTCCGGCAGCGCGGCGCGGACCGCGCGTACCACCGGCACGACCCGGCCCAGCTCCTCGGCTTCGGCAACGGGGGCGTGCCCCGGGCGCGTCGATTCGCCGCCGATATCGAGCAGGTCCGCGCCCTCCGCTGCCATCGCCCGTGCCTGCGCCACGGCTGCGGCGACGGCATCAATCGCCTCGCCGGGCGGTAGCAGACCGTCGCCGGAGAACGAATCCGGCGTCACGTTGAGGATGCCCATGACGAAGGTGCGCTCGCCCCATCGAAAGGTGCGCTCGCCGATGCGCGTCGTTCCGAGATCAGTCATGCAGCTGGAGCCTCCGGGTCGCGCAGGCGCGGGTCGTCGAGCCAGCGGCGGCGAGCCTCGCCGACGAGGTACAGCGAACCCGCGACGACAACCGGACCCGCAGCCCCGGCCAGCGCCAGCTCGAGCGCCGTCGCGACGTCGGCGACCATCGTGATCGTCGCATCCGGGCGGATCGTGCGCCAGCGTCGGCCAAGCTCCGTCGCTGACATCGCCCGGTCGCCGGGCACCTCGGTCGCGATGATCCGTGCGCCCCGGAGCGCCGCCGCACGGTCCAGAGCCTGGATGATCCCATCGACGTCCTTGTCGGCCATCGAGCCGTGGACGAGTGTCACGGGGGGCGGCGTCGACTGGTCCCCCCCAGCGAGGAACGGACGCAGGTCGTCAAGGGCCTGTGCGAGGGCGATCGCCCCCGCCGGGTTATGGGCGCCGTCGAGGAGCGCCTCGTGCCCGTCGACCTGGAGGAGCTCGAGGCGACCGGGCCACGTCGCCGTGGAGTAGCCCTGGCGTCGAGCAGCCGCGTCGACCTGCGCGATGCCCGCTGCGCCCAGCGCATCGAGGACGGCGTCGGCCACGGCCGCGTTCTCGGCCTGGTGCCGGCCCCGAAGCGAGACCCGTGTCGGACCCAGCACGCCGATCTCAACCGACAGGCCGTCGCGGTCCCAGCCCAGCACGCGCGGCATGGCGACCTCCGTCAGCGGCGCCCCGACCCGCCGAGCCCGGCGCCGGATGACCTCGAAGGCCTCGCCGGTGGCGCCCGTCACGGCCCTGTCGCCGCGCTCGATGATGGCCGCCTTCTCGCGCGCGATCGCCGGGATCGTGTCTCCCAGCCAGGCCATGTGGTCGAGCGCCACGTTCGTGATCGCCGCCACGCCTCCGTCCCAGGCGTGCGTCGCATCGAGGCGCCCGCCGAGCCCGACCTCGACCAGGGCCACCTCCACCCGCTCCTCGGCGAACCAGCGAAAGAGCATCGCGGTGATCAGCTCGAACTCGGTCGGGGGGCCGTGTCGCCTCGCGACACCATCGGCTGCGGCAAGGACCTCATGCACCAGGCGCGTGAATGTCACCGGGTCGATCGGCCGGCCGTCGATCTCCAGCCGTTCCCGGTAGCTCACCAGGTGCGGCTTGGGCGTGGTGCCCGTGCGAACGCCTGCGGCGCGCAGGGCGCTCGAGGCAAGGGCGAGGACGCTGCCCTTGCCGTTTGTGCCACCGATCAGAGCGCCGCGCAGCTGGAGCTGTGGATCGCCAAAGGCCTTCAGGAGTGCGCGTGTTCGAGCCAGCCCCAGCCGGACCCCGAATCGACCGCGATCAGCCAGCGCCCCAACCGCGGCGTGATACTCGGCCGCACCGGTCGGCGAGCCCGGGGAGCTCAACGCGCGCTGAGCTCCTCCTCGTAGAACACACACTGGTTGAAGCGCGGCGAGAGACACACGTCGTTCACGTAGCTCTGCTCGAGGTGGACGCCGCCACGGAGCTGGCAGCGCGACACAACGCTGTCCTGGCGGACGATGCCCTTCAACAGGTGCGGGGCGTGGATGGGCAGAGCCCCTCGTGCGCCACTCACGAAGAAGTGCGGGCAGACGTTCCGGCGAAGGTTGGGCAGCCCGAACGCGCGGGTGCGAGCCGGATCGCCGGCCGGCCCGCCACCGATGGTGACCCCGAAGCGGCGGTCGCCCGGACCTCCCGCCTGGGAGGTCACGAGCCGATCCGGAACGTCCTGAGCGCCGGGCGCGGGGACGGTCGAAACGCGCGAGATCGGGCCGAGGCCAAAGGCCGGGCGCCCGCTGACGCGGGACCCGCGACCCGTCTTGGGACCGCCAGGCTGCACAGGATCCCCCACTCCAACCGCGGCTCCACTGCCGCGCCGACGCAGCGTACACCGCAGCGTCCTCCGGCCGTGGCGTGCGACGATAGGGCGAGATGCCGACTCGTCGTGGCTCGCATGTCCGCCCCCGCCCGCCGTCGAGCGCGCGCACCCAGTCGGTCAAAGTTGCCGCGCCGGACCGACGGCGCGTCCGCCAGCACCGCGGCATCGCCAGTCGGCGGAAGCGTCCGCCACTCGCCACTCGGACCCTGCTCGGGCTGTCCGTCGTCGCCCTCGCGGCTGTGGCATTCATCGCTGCCAGCGGTGGGATGGGACCGGTCCTCGCGACCCTGGGGGCGGGTATCGGGTCTGCGTTTGGGCGCCTCTCCGCGACGCCGCTCCCTTCGGCCACCGCGTTGATCGAAACAGATTCGCCGCGCCTCGCCCCGCCGGACCAGCCGTACACGAACGAGGCAATGGTCGACCTGACCGTTAACGTGCCGCAGAGCGTCGTCGGCGACCCGGGAGCGAAGGTCCGGATCTATCTCGCCCTGGAGGGGCTCGATCCGTCAGCCGTCGTCGACGTGCCGGTGGGCACGACGACTCGGATGATCATTCCGTTCGAGCTGACCGCCGGCCGGAACAACATCTCGGCGACCCTGTTTCGTGGCTCGGAGGAATCCGACCAATCCCCGATCGTCACCTACATCCTCGATCTGGAGCCGCCAAAGATCACGGTGACAGCACCGAAGAACGGCGCGACGGTCGACACCTTCGAGGTGACCGTGAAGGGCAGGACGCAGGCGAGCACGACGCTCGTTGCGCTCAATGCCGGTAACGGGACATCGATCTCGTCGATCGCCGCCAAGGACGGCACGTTCGAGTTCGGGCTGGTCCTGGGGCCGGGCACCAACCAGATCACCATCACCGGCACGGATCCGGCGGGTAACGTCGGCGAGGCCAAGCTGAAGCTCATCCAGGGTTCACGGGAGATGGGCGTCCGACTCACCGCGTCGTCCTACCGGATCTCCATCTCCAAGCACCCATCGTCGATCCAGCTCGTCGTGCTCGTCACCGATCCGTCAGGCGCCCCACTGGCGGGCGCGCGCGCATTCTTCACGCTCCAGATCCCTGGTCTCTCGCCGATCTCCAACGAGCTGGTGACGAGCGCCGACGGCCGAGCCGTGTTCACGACGCCACTCGTCGGCAAGCTGGCCACCGGCGGCGGCCTGGGCACCGTGCTCGTGACATCCAGCCTGTACGGCTCCTCGACCGACCGAGTGACGCTCACCTTCGTCAAGTAGAGTCTGATTCGCCGCGCTCAGCGCTGCCGAGCGCAAGGCGGCGGCGAGCACACGAGCGAACGCACCCGAAGGTGCGTGAGCGAGCGAGCGCAGCCGACAACGCGGCGATCGGCGGCGATGAGCGCGGCGTCACGGGCGCAGCTACCATCAGCACGTGGCGTTGTGGCATTGCCCGCACTGCGGTGCTCCACAGGCAGAGACGGCTCGCTGCTGGGTCTGCCGCCGTTCGTCGACCACTTGTTCGACTTGCCGCCACTTCCGGGTCTCCCTGGCGGCCGATCTCGGCTACTGCGCACTGGATCGCCAGCGGCGCCCGCTCACGGGTCGCGAGCTGCGCGGCTGCTGGGAGGAACGCCCCCTGACCGGCCTGGACCAGGGCAAGCGCCGGACCGCCGAGCGACCCATCGCCGCAGCACATCCTCTCGGCGCGCCCATTCGCGGGTTCGTGCCGCTCGATGAGGTGCTGCCCGCCGGCCCGCCAGTGGCCGCGGGGCCCGGCTCCCTCCCGGAAGTCACGGCGACGATCCTGCGTGACGCTGCGGACGCCTGGGATACCCGCACAAGCCTGTTCGGCGAAGCCGAGCACTAGCTGCTCGAGCGACGCCAGCTGCTCAGGTGGGGCACGTCTCCGCGGGCGCGGCAACCACCGTCAGGTCGATCTGGGTCAGCGGCGGCCGCACTGAATCCGGCGCCGGGTCCTGCGCGACCACGATCGATGCCGGGTCGTCCGGGCCGCTCACGGACCCGAGGGCGAAGCCGTCGTTCTGGATCTGCGACTGTGCGAGCGCCAGCAGGGTGCACCGGTAGTCCTTCACCGTCAGCATCTGCGGGGTTGGAACCGGAGTCGGGACGGGCGTCGGCACGGCCGTCGGGACAGGCGTGGGAACCGGGGTAGGAGTTGGCACGGGAGTGGGCGCCGGTGTCGGCGAGGGCTCGGGGCCCTTCGAGACGATGTAATCGACGATGGTGCCGGGCAGGACCACCTCGTTCGGTCGGGGCGTGTGATCGACGACGGCGCCGATCGGGAAGAACTCGTCGAATTCCTCCGTCCGCGTCCCGACCGTCAGGCCGGCCGCGGCGATCAGATTGACGGCGTCGGCTTCGATGCGGCCGCGCAGGTCGGGGACGGCCACGCCAGTCGGGCTGATGGCCATGGTCAGCGAGATCACGGCGCCCTGGTCGACCGTGGCACCCTCGGCGGGATCCTGCTTGGTGACCGTACCGACTGCGGCGGTCGCGCTCTGCTCGAAGGCGACCTGCTCCACCTTCAGCTTGAGTGTGGTCGCGGCCTGGCGAGCCGCCTCGAAGGTCTGCCCCACGAACGATGGCACCTCGACCTGCGGCGCCGACGAGGCGCCGGGTCCGGATGTGAGCTTGACCACGGCGAACGCGGCAAGCGCGAGGATGACCACGGCAAGGATTCCACTGACCCAGACCCACGGCGACGTCCCGCGGCGCTCGTCGACATCGTCGAGGTCATCCTCCGCCGGGGTGCTGTGGGCTGGGGGCACCTGTCGCCCGCGGGCGGGTCCGGCGGGTCCCGCCGCATACGCGTCGCGGGGATACTCGATTCTCGCGTCCGGGTTGGGTCGGGCGACGCCGGCCGCGAGCGTTGGCGTGGCTCCCGCGGCTGCACCCGCTCCGGCAGCGGCGCCCGCTGCGCCCGCGGCGGCTATGCCACCGGCCGCCGCGGCGGCACCGGCCGCTGCGGCTCCCGCGCCCGGTGCCGCGCTCCGGCCGCGGATGCTGTCGCCACCGCGCTCCTCGCCCAGGAACAGCTCCAGGGCTTCGGCCATGTCAGTCGCAGACGCGAAGCGGCCCTCGGCATTGGTGGCCAGCGCCTTTCGGTCGATCGCCTCGAGGGTCGGCGGAATGCCGCCATGGACCGCGGCGGGACTGGGGACGGCGCCGGTCAGGCGCGCGGTGGCGATCGCGGCCGCGGTGTCGCCGGTCCAAGGGCGCCGGCCCGTCAGCAGCTCGAACAGGACGATCCCGAGGCTGTAGATGTCCGAGGCGGGGGTGGCGAGCTCGCCGCGGGCCTGCTCGGGGCTGAAATAGTGGACCGAGCCGAGGGTCGTGCCCGGGAGCGTCAGCGCCGACTCGGCCAGCGCGCGGGCGATCCCGAAGTCGGCGACCTTTACGCGGCCTTCCCGCGTGACCAGGATGTTGCCCGGCTTGATGTCCCGATGGACGAAGCCGCGATGGTGCGCGGCGGCGATCGCGCGAGCCGCCTGGGCGACGAGCCGTGCCGCGGCGCGGGGCGGCAGGGCTCCGCTGCGCCGGACGATCGTGGCGAGATCCTCGCCCTCCACCAGCTCCATGACGATGAATGGCCCAACAGGGTCCGTGCCGTAGTCGTACACGGCGACGACCGACGGGTGGTTCAGGGACGCGGCGGACTGCGCCTCGTGCCGGAACCGGTCGAGGAAGTCCGAGTCTGTGCCGTACTCCGGCCGGAGGACCTTGACCGCGACGTCGCGTTCGAGCTGGCTGTCGCGGGCGCGGTAGATCGTGGCCATACCACCCTGGCCCAGGAGCTCGATGAGGCGGTAGCGGCCGCCGAGGACGGTCCCGAGATCGGTCACAGGTCGAGGCTCTTCAGGTGCGCGCGAAATCCACTGGCAAGGTCCGGCCGCTGGAGCGCCAGGTCGACCGTCGCCGTGAGCCAGCCCATGGTCGTCCCAGCGTCGTAGCGGACGCCCTCGAACTCATACGTGTAGACCGACTGCTCGGCCATGAGCGCCTCGATCGCATCGGTGAGCTGGATCTCGCCGCCGCTGCCGCGCTGCGTCTGCTCCAGCTTGTCGAAGATCTTGGGGGTCAGCACGTAGCGGCCGATGACGGCGAGCGTGGACGGCGCGTCCGCGGGCGACGGCTTCTCGACGATCCGGGTCATGCGCCGCAATCGTCCGCCATCGAGGTGGCTCTCGTCGACCTCTGCCGCGACGATGCCGTAGCGCGACACGTCCTCCGCCGGCACGTCGGTGACGGCCACGACGGATGAGTGGGTGCTCTCGTAGGCGTGGATGAGTTGGCCGATACATGGCCGATCGGCGACGACCACGTCATCGGGGAGGAGCACCGCGAACGGCTCGTGGCCGATAAGGTCCTTCGCCATGAGGATCGCGTGACCCAGGCCCAGCTGCTCCTTCTGGCGGACGTAGGCGAGCTGGGCGAGGTCCGTGATCGCCCGGACCTGGCGGAGCTTCTCGATCTCGCCCTTTTCCTCGAGAACTTTTTCGAGCTCATAGTTCAGGTCGAAGTGGTCCTCGATCGCGCCCTTGTGGGTCGAGGTGACGATGATGATCTGCTCGATCCCCGCCGCGACCGCCTCCTCGACGCCGTACTGGATAATCGGCTTGTCGACGAGCGGCAACATCTCCTTGGGCTGTGCCTTGGTCGCCGGCAGGAACCGGGTACCCCATCCCGCCGCCGGGAACACAGCCTTGCGGACGCGCATCGAACCTCACGGTGGGGGACGGGTGGGAGCGGGATGACCGCGCCCGAGAATACCACCGGTCCTCCCGGCGCCTACCGCTCCAAGGTACTGATGAACTCCTCCACGAGCCCCGTGAAGGCCGCCGGCCGATCGACATTGGACAGGTGGCCCGCCCGGCCGATCACCCGATAAGTCGCGCGCGGAACACCGGCAATGAAGCGCCTTGCCCCGATCGCAAAGACGAGGTCCGTGGCGCCGTTGATTGCCAGGATCTGGCCCCCGTAGGCCATGAGCCGGTCGCGGAAGCCGCCACCGACAAGCTGCTTGACCGCCCGCGACCCACCGCGCGAGAAGTGCCCGCCCGCGGTGATCGCCGCCGCAACCTCACCGCCGTAGCGGAGCCGGAACCAGGTCAGCGCGACGACCCTGACCAGGCGCTCCGGCACGAGCCGGAGGCTCCACGAATAGGCGTGGAAGCCGACCCGACTGAGCCCGACCGGCTCCCGCGTGCAGCCCGCGATCACCAGGCCGCGAACCCGTTCCGGATAGCGGCCGGCAAGGGTCATCGCCACGTAGCCGCCCAGCGACAGGCCGACAAGGACGGACCGCCCACCGGCCGCCTGATCGATCGCGTCGAGCACGTTGTTGACGGCGACGTCGAGGGTGAAGGCTCGGTCGCGAAGGGTGCCGTGACCGGGCTGGTCGACGCTTATGCAGCGATAGCGATCCTTGAGAGCATCCACCTGGGGCCGCCACACGGAGCGGTCCATCATCGCCCCATGGACGAACACGATCGTCGGCGCGTCGATGGGACCGGCGACCTCCCAGCTGGGGCGCTCCGTGACGCCCTGGCCGTTCTCGCTCACTGCCGGCTTGCTCACGGGCCGCCCGGCGCCGGGACGACCACGCCGGCCTGACCTGAGGCACGGGCACCACGCTGGACGATCAGCGCGGCGAGCAGGATCGTCGCGCCGCCGGCGATCTGGAGTGGCTGAAGACCTTCCGCGAGCAATGCAGCGGCGAGCGCGACGCCAACGACCGGCTCGAACAGCATCAGGATCCCCGTCCGGACCGCGCCGATCCGGCGGATCCCGGTCAGGAAGAGCACGGACGGCAGCGCCGCAGCGAAGAATCCGACGCCGACCAGCAGGAGTACCACCGGCATCTGACCGAGTGGCTGGAGGAGCGCCGCGGGTCCGCTGGTGACGATGCTGACCACGGCCGCGACGATCGCCGAGCCCGCCAGGATCGCGCCCATCGCCACGTCGGCGCGGATCGCCGCAAAGCCTCGACTGGTCAGCACGAAGGTTGCCTGAAAGCCGGCGGCGGCAAGACCGAGGAGGATCCCGAGCGCGTCGACTCGCACCGCGTCGGTGGAGCCGAGCCCGCCCAGGACCACCGCGATCATGCCCGCGAGCGCGAGCCCGAGGGCGACCACGCGCGCGAGATCGAGCGGCTCCCGCCCGAGCAGGCCGCTGGCTGCGGCCACCATCGCGGGATACGTGTAGAAGCCCAGGAGTGCGAGCGCGACGGTCGTTCGGTCGAAGGCCAGGAACATCGACAGATTCAGGCTCGCCGCGAGAACGATCGCCAGTGCGAGCGTCCGCTGCGCGGACCTGCCGGCCCCGGCGATGTTCGCCCAGGCCGACCGATGACCTCGGGTTGCAGCCAGGACGAGTGCGATCCCGATTGCGCCCGCGCCGGCGCGCCAGGCCACGAATGCGAACGGCTGGACGCCCGCGTCATACGCGAACCGCGAGGCGACGCCAAGCGACCCGAACAGGGCAGCGGCGAACAGGACGATCACGGCGCCGAGCCAGCCGGCGCGGGGGGTGGGCATGCCGCCACATGCTAGCGGCGGATCTCACATCGACTCGGGCTCGGCCTCCC
>JBDSZH010000051.1:0-10670 GCA_039925225.1 Candidatus Limnocylindrales bacterium
GCCGCCTGGACGGCCGCCGGGAGCGTGTCCAGGAAATCGTCGACGACCCGAACTGCGGGCGCGCCACGCCGGAACGGTCCGACGAGCACCTCTGCATATGCCGAAACTGGCAGCGCAAACGTATCCCGTGCCTCGATACGGCCCGCGAGCGCTGCCTCGGCTCGTTCGTGATGGAGGTCATCGGCATCGAGCACCGCGATGACAAGCGACGCGTCGAGAACGGTCAGGCCCACTCCTTGCGCAGCTCCTCGAGGTAGTCGGGGCCGTACACGCCGGTCAGGCTCCCGGCGAAGCGCGCGATCGAGTCCGGTTCGCGGATCAAGACGAGCTCGCCCGGCCCGCGGACCTCCACCCGCACCCGATCCCCAGAGCGGAGACCCGCACCCCCAAGTGCGGCCACCGGCAGCGTTATCTGGTTCTTGGAGCTGATTCGGCTTCGGCCGGGGATGCGAGTCGGCCCTCGTTTGGTGTCGATCTCGTCGAGCGTTCGCTGCTCCACCTTTACTCGTCGTTGCATTTGTAAAGGATACATGATCCGCAGTGATTGCGCCGACGACAACCACGAGTGCTTACCGGGGCGTTATCGCCAGCGACCCTCGAAGATCACTTCCTCGCGAGGCAGGCGCGCCTTGCCCGGTGCGGACTTCGGAGCTCGCGCTTGGTCGGTCGGGTTTCCGACCACCACGAGCGTTCGCACGAGCCGGTCCGCCGGCAGGCCCAGGATCTCCGACGCCAGTGGCCGCACGTGGGGCATGATCCAGGCGATCCCCGCGCCGAGCCCGAGGAAGCTCGCGGCGATCAGCATCCGCTCGGCGGCGCGGCCCTCGTCGTACGCGTAGTCGATGGCGTCGCCGTGGTCGGGCACGACGATCGCGATCGCCACGAGCGCTGTCGCAAGCGAGCGGGTCTGCGGCATTCCAGCTTCGTGAAGCTGCAGCAGCGCCTGGCGGTCGCGGATGACGATGAAGCGCCACGGCTGGGTATTCCTGCTGCTGCCGGTCCAGCGGGCGACGTCCGCGATCGCGTCGATCTGCTCGTCGGTCGGGGGGAGGTCGGTGAACTGCCGGATTTGCCGGACGCGGAGAAGCGGGCGAACGATGTCGAGCGATGGACGGTCGCGGTTGTTCATGTGGCAACTCTGGCACGAAGCTCCGCCACCCACACGCGCAACTTTGGGCGCGCGACGGCGCCGCGCCCCGTGAGGAGGCGGCGCGATCACGTTTCGAGCTATGGCAGACGTCAAGCCCGAGTGGCGATCGGTCGCAGGAGCTCAGGCCGGCGCCGGCACGTACGTCAGGATCAGGATGCCGGCCTTGGTCGAGTACGAGTCGGTGAGCTTCAGGCGCGTCCCCGCGGTGCCGTCGCGGAACAGTCGCTTGCCGGTGCCCAGCGTGATCGGATAGACCATCAGGCGATAAGCATCGACGAGGTCGTGCGCGATCAGGGTCTGGACCAGGACGCCACTGCCGATGACCTGGATGTCCTTGCCCGGCGCCGCTCGCAGCTCGTTGACCGCCTTCGGGATATCGGGGGAGATGAGCGTCGAGTTCTCCCAGCTCAGTGGTTCGCCGAGGGTCGTCGACACGACGTACTTCCTGAACCCGTTCATGTACGTGCCGAACGGATCGTCCGCCGGCACGTTTGGCCAGAACGAGGCGAAGTTGTCGTAGGTCTTCCGACCCAGCAGCAGGGCGTCGGTGTGCTCGAACGAGTCAAGCACGACGTTTCCGTCGTCATCGATGTCGTCGACTCGGTTGGTCCAACCGCCCTGATCGAAGCCGTCGCTGCGGTCCTCGTCCGGACCGCCGGGCCCCTGCATCACGCCATCCAGAGTCAGGAATTCGCTGACCACGATTTTTGCCATTTGGTCCTCCTTGGGGCTCCCGCATAGGGTGCACGAGAGGCTACGCGACGCCCTCGACGGTAAAGCCCATCGCGCGGGCCGCCAGGCCGAGCTCGACATCGTGGGTCGCGAATGTGAGATCAAAGATCTCCCCTCGCACGGCCAGCGCACTCGCCAGGTGCAGTGCGTCGATCGTCCCGATGGACGTCGGGAATGGATCGGCCGCACGCTCAAGGATGCTCGGTGCGAGCGGGATCATCTCCAGTGCGGCGAGCAACTCGAGGGCCAGGGCGCGCCGACCGGCGACCGCCTCTTCGGCGACGCGAGGGGTGATCCGCGCTCGGTCGATCGCGCGCAGACATTCGATGCGAACGATCTCGCTGGAAACCGCGCGCTCGATGCTCGGCCACGAAGCAAGAGCGTCCGGTTCCCCCAGGACGAATCGAAGCACGACCGAAGCATCGACATAGGCGTTCACTCGGTGCTTACGGCACCCGCTCGGCCCGCTCTTCTCGCAGGAGGGTGAGACTGTCGACCGGCCAGTTCGCCGGGAGGTACGTTCGATCCCGGATCTCGCGGAACGGCCGCCTCGCGGGTCTGATCGTCACGACCTCCCGCGCACGCACGGGCACGATGCGAGCGATGACCCGGTCTCGGTCCGTGACCTCAACGTCCTCGCCCGCCTCCACAGCCCGGAGGAACTTGGAGAGATTGTTCTTCAATTCCGCCACACCCACCCGCTTCATGGCCACATATAGCCATGACTGGCCATTACCTGTCAACCTTCGCACCCCAATCGATCAGGAAGCGTTTGACTCATGTGGATGAGTAAAGTAGCCTCATGGCATGACCAAGCGGCTACAGGTGCTCTTCGAGGACGACGAGCTCGCAGGCATTCAGAAGCTCGCCAAGCGCAAGCGGCAGACCACTGCGGCGTGGGTTCGCGATGCGCTTCGTGCTGCCCGGGCATCGGCCGAGTACCCCGATCCGGAACCGAAGTTGCGGGCCGTTCGCGAGGCGATGGCCTACGACTACCCCACCGGCACGATCGAGGACGTGCTGGCCGCGATCGATCGCGGCTATCTCGACGACCACACGTGACCATCCTCGTCGACTCCAACATCCCGATGTATCTCGTGGGCGGCGACCATCCGAACCGTGAGCGCGCGCGGCACGCAGTCGAGGTCGCGATCGCCGCTCGCGAGCGGCTCGTCACCGACGCCGAGGCGTTCCAGGAGATCCTGCATCGGTACGTCGCGATCAATCGACGAGACGCGATCGATGCCGCGTGGTCCACGCTGCATCGCATCGTCGACCAGGTCCACCCCATCGAGCTCGAGGACGTCGACCGCGCCCGCCGGCTCGTCCAGTCAACGAGTCTTCAGGCCCGCGACGCCCTCCACGTCGCGATCATGCAGCGCCACGACATCGGCGAGGTCCTGACCTTCGATTCCGCATTCGATGGCGTGCCCGGGATCCGCCGCCGATCCTGATTCATGGCCCGACGGTGAAGTCGGTGTGCATTCCGAGCTGGTAGTGCGCGGGCAAGTTGCAGAGCAGAACGTAATGCCCCGGCTCCAGCGTGACGTTGAGATCCTCGGTGGCGCCGATGTCAAGGTCCTCGATACTGGCAGTTGTAACGGGTTTGTACTGTTTGTAGTGCAGTGGTCCGCTGCGAATCAGCCGGCCGCCGTGGCGTACAATGTGGTGATGGATGAGGTTTGTGCAATCTTAGCGCACATCAGGGCGGCCCGTTCGGTGATCGAGGTCATCGGGCTGGGACACAGGCTCGCGGACGACGCGCGAGCAGTCGCGGGCGCGGGCGCCACAGGCCGACGTGCCGATATTGATGTTTGGCAGCAGGCGCTCATCGAAGCAATCGGCGAGACCGCGGACGCGCCGACGGCTATCGCCGCGACCCACGCGCTGGCGCAGTTCGAGGGGCCTACAAGCGAGGAGCGCCTCCGCGAGTTGCTCCTGAGCGATGGCTGGCTGGCCGCACATGCCGCCTGGGCGCTCGCGGATCACTCCCCGGCAGCCGAGCTCATCAATCCCCTGCTCGCGCTCGTCGAGGACGGACAGCTCGCGGGAATGCTCGGCCAGCAGACGCTCATCCGGTGGGCCCGCGGCGAAGGCGACACGACCAACCCCGCGGCCACAGACCGTGGCTCGCTAGCGCGAGCCGTTGATGCCCGCCTTCGCGACGCAACATCCACGCCGCGCCGGACGCGGCTCGTGGAGACCCTCGGGCGCGTGGGTGGCTCCACCCGGCGCCTCGCCGCCATCGCCGCGGATGCCGCCGAGTCCAACGAGGCCAGATCGGCGGCAATTGCCGCGCTTGGGGATCGCGACGGCGCCGCCGTCTGGACTCTGCAGAGGATCAGCCATCGAACCGACGTCCTCGGCGATGTCGCCCGACTCGCCCTGTTCGACCACGGGCTGCGCGAGGGCCGTGGGCTGGAGCCGATCAGCGACGACCTTCGGATCGCCCAGATCCATCTCGGCGGCCGCATGGACCGCGAGTTGACCCATGCCGGCAAGGGCAGCACCGGCGGGATCGCCACCCTTCTCGTCCAGCTGGGCGACGCGCTCGCGAGCGACGCGCGCGTGGCGGCCGTCACGACAGTCGGACGCGGCAGCCCGTCCGAGGCAATGGCCTCGCTCGCTCACCAAGGCGGTCGTGGGCACCGAGCTGACGCTGGAGCCCACGCCGTCATTCCTGCGGCACTTGCAGCCGGCGAGGACGGCTCGTTCGCGGGCGCCTGGCCGGCGCTCGTCGCGGCGGAGCGGAGCGTGCGCCGGATTCTCGTCAGCCAGCGGTCGAACCTGCTCCACCTGCGAATGGCGGACGTGGGCAGCCTCGCTGCTGCGCGGATCGCGCGCCGGCTCGGTCTCCCGATCGCGTTCACGCTCGCACCAGATCCGCACGCGCTGATCGCGGACATGGAACGCTCCGGGGAGTTGAACCGCGCAAACTTCGGAGCCGCGGACGCAGCCTCGGCCCTGTGGTTCCGGGCCCGGCTCGTGCGCCGGCTCGCCGACGCCTCCCGCCAGGTTGCCCTCTTCCCCCGTCCGGATCTCGAAGGTCGCCTGCGAGAGCTGCTTTCGATCGACATCAGCGCCGACCCGCAGCGCTACCACGTCATCGCGGAGGGCATCGACCTCACCCCCGCGAACGCCGCTCGCGTGCAGGTCGCTCGCGCCGTCAACGCTCCGTTCAAGGGGATGGATGGGGCGCCACCGACCTTCGGCGTCCTGGGCGCCCGCGGGCAATCGATCCCGATCCTGGGCGAGCTGCGGACCGCGCTCCACGGACTCGGTCCGGATCGGCTCGGACGCCCGCTCGTGGTCAGCGTCGGCCGGCTTGCGGAAGTCAAGGGGATGTCGAGGATCGTGGAGGCGTTCGCTGGCGACCCCACGCTTCGAGCTCGGGCAAACCTCGTCGTCGTCGGCGGCGACCTCGCCGATCCATCGGCCGAGGAGCAGTCGGAGCTCGCCCGGATCAACGAGGTGCTCGCGCGCGACCCGGAGACTGCCCGCGCGGTGGTGCTGCTGGGGCATCGGACCCATGACGACGTGCTCCGTGTGCTCGCGGTCGCAGAGGCAGGTCTCGGCCCGGACATTGCCCCCGGGGGCGCCTACGTGTGCGGGAGCCGCAAGGAGGAGTTCGGACTCGCCATCGTGGAAGCGCTCGCCGTGGGCCTAACGGTCGTCGCGCCGCGAGTCGGCGGTCCTCCGTCGTACGTCGAAGAGGGCATCACGGGACGCCTCGTGGACACGATGAACCCGGCAGCGATCGGGGCCGGTCTCCACGACGTGCTCGACCTCGCTCCGGTTTCCGGGCGGGCGATGTCTGCGCGCGACCTGGTGGCAACGCGTTTCACGATCGACGCGATGGCACGCGCGCTCGTCCCTGTGTACCAGGCAGCGCGTGCCGCGCAGCGCGCGCGCTCGGCCGCTCCTGCCGTCGGGGCGACAACCAACGCCGCGCCACAGGTTCGGATCGAGCGAGCCATCCGGGCGTGACGCTGCTGGTCATCAGCCCGGATTACGCCTCCCACCTCTATCCGCTGCTCACGCTCGCCTCTGCCTGGGACGCGGCGGGGGAGCGCGTGGTTGTCGCGACCGGCGACGCCGTGGCTCCGCTCGTCGAGCGTGCCGGTTTCGAGCGTGTGCCCCTCCTGCTCGGGCGTGGATCGAATGCCGGGACGGCGCGGGTCGAGGACCAGCCCACGGGCGAGGACGTGAACCTGCGCGCGTTCTTCGACGCGACGTACGCGGGCATGATCCCGACCCTGCGACTGCAGGCGGAGCTTCGCCGGAACGACCTCCTGTGGCGCCCCGAAGAGGCGGCCCGGGCGACGATCGAGGTCGTGCACGAGGTCGCGCCCGACGCGATCCTGGTGGACCACCTCGCCTTCGGCGCGACCCTCGGGCTTGGCGCAGCGGGTATCCCGTACACGGACGTGGTGCTGGGCCACCCGTCGGCCCTCACGCTGCCCGGCGAGCGATACGGCGTCCCCACCGCCTGGCCGGTGGCCTTCGACCCGGACCCGCGCGAGCTCGCTGCGCTCGAACAGGTCGCGGACCAGGTATCGGCCCAATTCACCGAAGACTGGAACGAGGCCCAGCGAGCCCTCGACGCGGGTTCCCTCGCCGTCGACGACGCCTTCCGCGTGCATGGCGAGACGGTCCTGTTCAACTACCCGGAGGCGCTCCACGATCCACACCGGACGGCCCGACTGCCCAATCGCCATGCGTTCCTGGGCTTCGCGGCGCGGGACGAGGAACTTGACGCGGAGGCCGCGGCGTGGCTCGCGGTTGATCCCGATCGTCCGCTCGTCGTGGTCTCGTTCGGGAGCTTCCTGTCGGAGCGGGCGGACGTGCTGGCCAAGGTCGCGGCGGGGCTCGCGGGAACGGGGGTGCGCGTGGCCATGGCAACGGGCTCCGCGGATCCGGCGCGGCTGGGCGACCAACCCGGGGATTGGCTGATCCGGCCTTTCTTGCCCCAGGTCGCGCTGATGCGCCACGCCTCGGTTGCGATCACGCATGCCGGCAACAACGGTGTTACCGAGGCACTGTCCTTCGGGGTTCCGGTGCTGGCGCTCCCGTTTTCAACGGACCAGTTCGCAGTCGCCGCGGACCTCGAACGCGTTGGCCTCGGCCGCGCCGCCGACCCGAATCAGGTCACGCCGGGGCAGATACGGAACGCCGTGCTGGCGCTGCTCGACGGCAGCGAGCGTGCGGCCGCAGGTTCGCTGGGCCAGTCGCTGCGGGCCGATCCGGGTCCAGCCCGCGCGCGACGGTTGCAGTCCACGGTGATCTCGACTTAGGGCCGGCACGTACGTCAGGATCAGGATGCCGGCCTTGGTCGAAGGAGTCGGTGAGCTTCAGGCGCGTCCCCGCCGTGCCGTCGCGGAACAGTCGCTTGCCGGTGCCCAGCGTGATTGGATAGGGTCCTACGCCGCGCCATCGAGCGGCGTGCGGATATCGAGGCCCAGGTGGTGCGCGAGGGCGACGCGGATCTGGCCGCGGATGAGCGGATCAGTCAACGATTGCGCCTCGCCGCCGATCTCGAAGGCCACAATGCGCGTGAGATCCACGGTTCGAAGCTGGTGGCACAGGACCACTACATCCTCGGTCTGACCGGCGTGCCCACGAGGGAGTGCGACCTCGCCGGGATAGCGAGGCGGACGTGCCGAGATCGGGCAGATCGACGCAATGCCGGCGCGGTGAAAGGCCTCGTACGACACGACGAGCACCCGACGCCGACCCTGTTGCTCGTGACCGATCGTGGGGTCCAGCTCGGCGATCACGATCGACCACCGCAGCGGCCCGGGCGGGAGCTTGGGCCGGGCTGCGCCTACTCCGGCCATGATTCGGCGTGCCGCAGGTCTCGCTGGATCTCGCGCCTCTCGCGCTGGAACTCTGGGTCCGCCGTCGAGGCGGCCCAGCGATCGCTCTCTGCGCGCTCGCGGACCTCGAGATACAGGCGCTCGACCGCCAGATCCACGACACCGTCTTGCGTCGGCGAGGTGCCGTACAGCTCGGCGAGCTCCCGTACGCGATGCACCGTTGGCGCGGCGAGGTTGTAGGTCCGCTTCGTGCGCTTGGCTCGGGTGGACATGGACCCAGTATTGACGTGTCGATTACGGGTGTCAACGGCCGTCGTGGGCGACGAACCAGGGTCCCGCGCTTCGCCTTACCTCGTGACGGTGATCGGCGCGCTGAGGACAGTGATGGTTGATGTGCCAACGTAGCTCAACTGGACGCTGATCCACACCGGCCCCGTCGCCTGGCCGAGCTTCCAGCTGAACGTGAATTGGTGGTTTGCCGGGTCGTACTTCATGCACCCACTGGCCTGCTGAGCGCCGGTGGCGAGGAACATCACGCGGCACGCGGGTGAGACCAAACCCTGCGCCTCGATGTCCGGAATCCGAATGCCGTTCGCATCGCCGAGCGCGATCTTGATCGGCGCGGTGGTGCCGCGCTTCCACTTCGCGTTCGCGGACGGTGAGAAGAAGCCGAGGATCCGGTACTGGACCACGTACGGCACGGAAACGGTCGTGGTGTTGCCGGCGTTATCCGTTGCCGTGCAGGTCAAGGTGTGCGCGCCCGCGGTGCTGGTGTCCGGTGCCGCGCAGCCCTGGGTCCCGATTCCCGAGGTCGCGTCGGTCCCATTCGCTGTCGCCGTCGCGCTGGCGTGCAGCAGGACCGTGGCCGGGCTGATCGTGGGCGCCAGCGCAGGAGCAACGGTATCGATGCTCAGCGCCAGCGAGCCGGTGGCGCAGTTGTACGACGGGTCGCAGCTCGGGCCGCTCGCGTACGTCACGACTGCACCCTCGATCGACGCCACTGTGTCCGGCGGGTCAGTTGCGGGGCCGCTGTCGTCGGTCGCCTGCCAGTCGATCGTGACCGGCGCGTTGTACCAACCCGCCGCGTTCGGCTCCCGATCGGGGACGCCGGTCACGGTCGGGGGCGTGAGCCAGGCCGCGGCCTCCTGAAGTCGAAGCGCGAGATAGTCATGGATGCCGGCGATGCCGGCGTCGATGTCATCCAGCGTCGCCTCGCGCCGGGGGTCCAGCTCCTGCCAGGGCCGAAGCATCTCGGCCGTGGCATCCGCGAGCGCATCCAGATGGAGGTTGGGCACCGCGGACGACACGGTCGCGACCGCGTCGCGATAGAGCGCAGCACAGGCCGGATCGGCGAGGCACTTCGTGAACATGACTGCCTGGCCGTCGTCGAATCCGGTGGCAATCGGGTAGGTCGACCACGTCTGATCCACGCCCCAGGGAAGCATCGAGAATTGCCCGGCGCCGTCGCTGTGGAGGTAGTAGTTGTTCGGCGAGTACAGGTTGCCGTACTCGGAATCGTCCCAGCCGGCATAGCCGTCCCAATGGCCGATGTACCGCTCCACGGCCCACATCCGCGTCATCTCGGTCAGGTCGGCGTAGGGGCTCACGTTGTCCGTCCAGGATCCGGGCGCGTCCACCGCCGCGATCAGCGCGTCGAGGTCGCTTCGGTCCGTGGTGCTGCCCTCGTCAACCTCGAATGCGGGCGCGGCCCCCGGCACCATGTCATTGGTGTAGTTGCCCTCGTAGAGGTGCTGCGTCGTCGAGAACCGGCTCTGGAGCGCGATGGCGTCGAGCGTCTCGACGTCCAGGTAGACCCCGTAGTCCTCGCCGTTCACGCGAACGTACGCGTAGCCCGTCCGCGGCGCGGGCACACCAACGGCTCGGAACGCGGCATATGCCAGTGTCTCGTGGGCCATGGAGTCGTCCTGGACCATGTTGTTCAGCGTCAGCTTCTTGAGGCCCTGGAACCGCTGCCCCGCGACCGAGAAGTTGAACTTGAGCTTGAATGCTGCCTTCCCGGCCAGGGGACGGAACCCGCCGATGCCGCCCTTCAACCGCACCCCGACAGCGAGCGGCCCGTAGACCTGCCCGTCGGCGCGCGTGAGCGAGAACGTCGCTGGGTAGTAGTCGGCGGTCGGCGCATTCACCGCGTTCAGGGCATCGGTCGTCGATGGCGGCAGGGTCAAATTGATGACCTGCACTGCCGCGGGATCGAAAAGCCACGATGGATCCGGCGGCGGTCCGCCCGCCGACGATGACGGCTCATTGATCGAGCCCTTCGTCGGTGCCGTCTCGACCCAGGGCCCGGTGCCATCCGGGACGCGGCCCCAGGTATCGCCCGACGCCGAGAGAACCGGCACGACGAATGCATCGACCGGGGCACCGGCAGCGCCGTTGGCCAGGCGGATCGTGTCGCTCCCGCAGCTGATGCCGAACGGGAACCCGCCTGCGATTTTCTCGATCACCAGCCTCGACCCTGCCGCGATGGTCGTCGACGCCGGGAAGAGGTAGCGATGGTCGGCCCGCGGCGGGTTGGCGTCGAGTGGGTCGTCCGTCAGGAGCCAGCCGGACACGTCCACGGGTGAGTCGGACGCGTTCTCCAGCTCAACCCAGTCCGTGCCCTCGCAGTTGATCTCGTTGAGCAGGACGCCTACGGCCGGCGTGGCGAGTCCCAGTGCAGGGGCCGCGAGTGTGATCGCAAACAGGGCCACGGCTAGTCGAATCGGCCGGGACGTGGGGCGCACCAGAACCTCTTTCCGAGTTTCCATGCGGTCAGGCTACTGGGAAGACCGCCTGCAATATAGGTTGACGCCCGGCGGTGGTATGCCGCCGGGCGTCGATGAGAAGCGCGAGGTGAGGTGCGGTGCTCAGACCGGGCCGCGACCCGTCCTTGTTTTACCGCGGATCATGTTCCAACCGACGACCGCGATGACGGCACCGATGACGGACACGACGATGGTCGTGAGGTTGAT
>JBDSZH010000052.1:0-2931 GCA_039925225.1 Candidatus Limnocylindrales bacterium
GGCCTGCTGTTCACCCAGAACCGGGGCGAGTCCGACCACGGCCTCGCGCGAAAGCTCGCCGATGCCAAACTCGCGTCGGTGGAGCCTGTCGACGTGAATGGAGCGCCGGGCGCCTGGATCAGTGGCCAACCCCATTTCTTCTGGTACCTGGCGCCGGACGGCTCGGTCATCGAGGAGAGTCGCCGGCTCGTTGGCGACACGCTCGTGTGGGAGCGGGACGGCGTGCTCTATCGCATCGAGGGGGCGATGACGCGCGAATACGCATTGGAGCTCGCGCTCACGATGGGCTGACGATCGTCGCCGGTGCCGGCCTTCAGTTGAGGCTCGTCGCCCGACTACACTCCGCCCGATGGCGACGAAGTCGGCGGCGCGCACGTTCAGCGGCATCCAGCCGTCCGGGCTTGCCCACCTCGGCAACGATCTGGGCGCGATCCGCAACTACGTCAAGCTCCAGGACGAGTACGACGCGATCTATTGCATCGTCGACTACCACGCCCTGACGAGCCAGCACGATCCGAACCTGCTGCGCGAGCGGACCCGGGACATGGCGGCTTCGTTGCTCGCGCTTGGCCTGGACCCGCAGCGCTGCACCCTCTTCGTCCAGAGCCATCGCCCGGAGCACACCGAGCTCGCCTGGCTGCTCGCTACGGTGACGCCGGTCAGCTGGCTCGAGCGAACGCCAACATACAAGGAGAAGGTCGAGACCCAGCCTGACGACGTCAACCACGGCCTGCTGACATATCCCGTCCTCCAGGCCGCGGACATCGTCATGTACAAGGCCACGGTCGTGCCTGTGGGGCGGGACCAGGCGGCCCACCTCGAGCTGTCTCGGGAGATCGTCCGCGCGTTCAACCGCCGCTACGGCAACACGTTCCCCGAGCCGCAGGCGGTGTTCACGGAGGCGCCGACGGTCATCGGCACGGACGGCGTCCGGAAGATGAGCAAGTCGGGCGGGAACACGATCGATATCCTCGCCCCGGCGCAGGTGATCACCGAGGAAATCGTCTCGATGGTCACCGATACGCAGCGAGTCAAGCGCACGGACCCGGGTCGCCCGGAGGTCTGCAACGTCTGCCAGCTCCAGCGCTTCTTCGGCGATGACTACGAGTCGCTGTGGGAGGGCGAGCGCACGGCCGCGACCGGCTGCGTCGACATGAAGCGCCTGCTCGCCGGCCGGATCGTTCGCCACTACGCGCCGGCGCGCGAGCGCTACCTCGAGCTGATGGCGAACCCGGGCGAGATCGACGAGATCCTCGCTGCCGGCGCCGCCCGCCTCGCCCCGATCGCCGCGGCGACCATGGCCGAGGTCCGGGAGAAGATGGGCCTCCGATGACGACTCGGCGCTAGGAGGCCCAGGTGGGATTCACCCTCACGCCGCGCGAGCGCCGCTGGTTCGACGCGATCCTCGTGCTCGGCGCGCTTGCGCTCGGCTTCGTCGTCCTGGGTTTCGTCGGCCAGATTTTCGTGACCTTCGGCGATCTCATCATGGTCTTCTTCCTGGCCTGGCTCTTCGCGTTCATGCTCGGGCCGGTCATCAACCGCGTGACGGCCATCCCGTTCATGAGCCGGGCGGGCGCCATCTTCACCGTCTACTTCGTGCTCTTCGGCGGCCTGGTCCTCGTGTCAATCCTCGTCGCGGCCGCCGTCGTCAACTCGATCACCGACCTGATCACGAACCTGCCGGCGCTGCGCGCCAACCTGCCGTCGATCATCGCGCCGTGGCAGGAACGCCTGGACGGCCTCGGGATCACCGATGTGGACCTGCTCACGCAGGCAACGTTCCTCCTGGACAACATCAGCGAGTACGCGGTCCAGCTCGCGGCGCCGTTGCAGCAGATCGCCGTCGCCAGCATCGGGGCGATCGGGAATTTGCTCCTGGTCGTCGTGTTCTCGCTGTACATGGTCGCGGATCGGGAGCGGCTGATCGCCTTCGGTTTCTGGTTGGTTCCCGCCGGTTACAAGGCCGAGGCCCAGGTTCTCGAGGAGGCTGTAGGGCGGTCCTTCGGTGGGTTCATCCGCGGCCAGGTCATCACGGGATTGGCGTTTGGTGCGATCTGCCTCGTGGGCAGCATCATCTTCGGGCTGGACTACATCCCGGTCACGACGTTCACCGCCGGGCTCCTGATGATGATCCCGTTCTTCGGTCCGTTCGTGGCCTGGGCCCCGCCCGTGCTCGCCGCCATCCTGCTCAAGCCCGATGCGGTGGTCGGCGTCGCGATCGTTGTCGGGGTGGGCTGGTTCCTGGTCATGAACGCTCTCCAGCCCCGGATCATGGCCACCTCGCTGCGTATCCACCCGATCGTGGTCCTGGGCTCCGTGCTCGTCGGGCTGAAGATCGCGGGCATCGCCGGCGCGATCTTCGGCATCCCGATCGCCGCCGTGCTCTCCGCGCTCATCCTTCACGTGCTCAATCGCGGAAAGGGCTCCGGACCCGTCGCCGAGCGAGCCGCGGCCCGTGCCGCGCAGCGCCAGGGTCGCTCCATTCGCCAGCCGCGCGAGCCAAACCCGCAGACGGATCTCGACGTGGAGCCCGCGGACGCCACTCCGGAACCTCCCGCGATCAGCTAGCGCGCCGCAGGCGGCTCGCGCCTCGCAACGCGGCGAAACCCGCTAGGTCGAGGCGGTCATCCCTGCTTGCCGCGAAGGTCCTTGATGATCTCGCGCGCGGCGTTCTGGCCGGGACCGCCCGTGATGCCGCCGCCCGGGTGGGCGCCGGACCCGCACAGGTACAGCCGCTCCAGCGCGATTCGGTAGCGGGCGTGGCCGAGCAGCGGGCGCCAGACGAAGAACTGATCCAGACCCTGCTCCGCGTGGAGCGGGTGCCCGCCCGTGAGCCCGAATTGCCGCTCCAGATCCACCGGCGTGAGCACCTGGCGATGCGTCACGAGCTTGCCGATGCCCGGCGCGACGGACTCGAGCACCTTGATCACC